>SVQP01000018.1 GCA_015065285.1 Oscillospiraceae bacterium
GTTGCAAAAGACCTACAGCGAAAACCACCTCACCAAGCGCAAGATGATAAACTGCGGAGAGCAACCGCAGTACCACGCCGAGGGAGCGCACGAAGCTATCATTGACCTTGCCACTTGGGAAGCAGTACAAGAGGAGATGAACCGCCGTGCCGAATACTACGCGCCGACAAAGAAGGCTACCTCCTATCCCTTTACGGGACTCATCGAATGCGGTACCTGCGGAAAGCATTACAGGCGCAAGACAACGGTATCGGGTGTCATTTGGGTCTGCACAACTTACAACACCTACGGCAAAAAAGGTTGTGCCTCAAAGGCGATACCCGAAAGTATTCTTTGTGACCTGACCGCAGATATCCCTCTCGGTGATTTAACGGCTATCAGAGCCGAGAACGGCAACACCTTGGTATTCTGCTTCAAGGACGGCACACAAGCCGTTAAACGATGGAAAGACCGCTCCCGTGCCGAGAGCTGGACGGAAGAAATGAGAGAAGCCGCCCGACAGAAGACTCTCGCACGGACGACAAATAAGTAAAGGAGGACACCATGGCAGCCAAGAACGTAACCGTTATCCCCGCAACCATAAGCCAACGCACACGAAAATCCACCGAAGCACGGACTCGCCGAAGGGTGGCGGGCTATGCTCGTGTGTCCACCGACAGCGATGAGCAATTCACCTCCTATGAGGCACAGGTCGATTATTACACACAGTTTATCAAGAACAACCCCGAATGGGAGTTCGTAAAGGTTTATACAGACGAGGGCATTTCAGGCACAAACACCAAGAAGCGAGAGGGCTTCAATCAAATGGTCGCAGATGCCGTTTCGGGCAAGATAGACCTTATTATTACCAAGTCGGTCAGCCGTTTTGCAAGAAACACCGTTGACAGCCTTACCACTATACGGAAGCTCAAGGAAAAGGGCGTGGAGGTTTTCTTTGAAAAGGAAAACATATGGACGTTCGATTCCAAGGGCGAATTGCTCTTGACGATTATGTCCTCATTAGCGCAAGAGGAAAGCCGTTCCATCTCCGAGAACATCACTTGGGGCAAGCGCAAGCAGTTTGCGGACGGCAAGGTCAGCTTGCCTTACAAGCAATTCCTCGGCTACCGCAAGGGGGCAAACGGTCTGCCCGAGATCGTTCCTGAGGAAGCGGAAATCGTAAGGCTCATATACCGAATGTTTATGGAGGGCAAGTCGCAAAGCTATATTGCGAGGTACTTGATGGATAATAACTTTCCATCCCCGAGCGGTAAGAAGACCTGGCAGGTCAGCACCGTGGAAAGCATTCTTACAAACGAAAAGTACAAGGGCGATGCCAGACTTCAGAAGACCTTCACCACCGACTACCTCACCAAGAAGATGAAGGTCAATGAAGGCGAGGTTCCACAGTACTACGTGGAAAACAGCCACCCCGCCATCATTGATGCAAAAGCGTGGGATATGGTGCAGGGAGAGCTTCGCAGACGGAAGGAATCCTCACGGCGCACTACCTCACAGAGTCCCTTTTCCGGTAGAGTATTCTGCGGTGATTGCGGAGAGCAGTTCGGTCCCAAGGTGTGGCACTCCAACAGCCAATACCGCCGTGTGATATGGCAATGCAACCATAAGTTCAAGGGCGAGGAGAAATGCACTACGCCACACCTGACCGAGGATGCGCTCAAGGAATATACGAGGCAGGCATTGAGCTTTCTCATTGAAAACCGCGAAGCCTTGATTGAGGACGGCAGACTTGTAAAACAAGCCCTCTCCGATCACACCGAAATTGATGCCGAGCTTCAATCGGTGATCGCCGAGATGGAGGTAGTGGCAGGATTGATCGAGAAAAGCATCGCCACCAATGCGATAACGGCTCTTGACCAGGACGAATACACCAAAAACTATGAGAGTCTTACCGAACGCTACACAGCCTTGCAGAAGCGTTATACGACTCTCACACGCCAAAGAGAGGACAAGCAATTCAAGGCGGATGAGCTCGGCGGGTTCCTCTTCGAGCTTGGTGAGCTTGACCTTCTTGACACCGAATGGAAGGATAGCCGTTTCCGCGCCATTGTAGAGCGCATCACCGTTCACAATGACGGACGGCTTGTGTTCACCTTTACCAACGGCAGCGAGGAGACGGTGATGATGTAATGAACGCTTGCAAATTAAGAGTCGGCTATGATGGTAGGCTCTTTTTTCTTTCAGAAGATTGAAAAAATCATAAAAAAAGTGATATAATAAACGTATTAAATACCGAAGGAGGTATCCCGTGGGAATTCGAGCGTTTTTTCATAAAATCAAAATGGGCTTTGTACGAGCCGGGGAGTCCTCCATTCCGTATGTCAATGAGGCGAAGCGTTACGGTAATTACGGTGAGGATGAATTTACATATAGACTCCGCAGAGAGCTTCCTTCGTGTAAAATTAAAAGAAATGTAGTCATTTCAACACCGGATGGTAATGCAGAAATTGACTGCCTGGTTCTCCATAATAATAAGCTTTTTGCTATAGAGGTCAAGCGTTGGAAGGGATGTCTGACCGAACGAGATGATGGCTTTTTGCAAGAAAAAACGGACAGGTGGACGGGAGAGATGCATACAAAGCTCCTGAAATCACCATTCAAACAACTTGGAAGAGCCATATACCTTTTGCGAAAGCAAATCCCCATTAAGGCTTGGGTGAATGCCGTTGTGTTTTTTGAGGATGACGAGCTTGAATCGGTTTCCGCTTTTTCGGATAACGTATGGTTTGACCGTTACCAAGACCTCATAGAGTATATCAATAATGACGGCAAAGTATCTTTCGGCGCAAGCGCAAATGACTTCTTTGAAAAATGTGTTCCCGCCGACTACCTATACGCCAATGCCTGGGGAAAGTCCTTACATTGTATTATCAACCGCGCCACATTGCGATTCGAAACTCCCCACGGCAATATTATTGCGGACAATATCACTTCCATTCGAATCTCCCACCATTGGTCTTATGACGAATTGCATATTATTATGGCGGACGGTTCAGTAAGAACTATAACTCTTGAAAACGCAAAAATCCAAGTTAGCGACAACGGTCGCATCAGCACCTACGCTTTATGCAAATTGGATTATATTGAGTTGGGCAGAACGCTAAATCAGTAATTTAACGAATACCAATCTTTTAACGATAGAAAGGCACTACACCTTGACGGGTAGTAGTGCTTTTCTGCATTTTAGGGCATCTGGGGCACAGGATATAGGCACCACATATGCCGAAATGCACCACAAAAGTAAAAAAGCCCTTGTAAATCAAGGACTTTCGGCTGATTTTTAACGATAAAAAGAAAACAGTAGGTCGATACGATTGTATCAATCTACTGTTTCTTATTTGGTGCCGGTGGTGGGACTTGAACCCACACGATGTTGCCATCGCCAGATTTTGAGTCTGGTACGTCTGCCGATTCCGTCACACCGGCGTTATCGACTTGTATATTATAGCAAACTCAATTCTTAATGTCAAGGTATTTTTAAAAAATAATTTGATTTTTAAAAGCATTCATCTCAACATATCCACTCTTGTCGAGAGCTCCCCTATTATTTATCATCCTAAACGCAGCACCCCTTTCGTGTCATCCTGCCTGCGGCAAGAAATCCGGTAGGGGGCGGCGCCCTCGACGCCCCGTCTTGCAAACGGTTTATGATTTTTTTACCCGAACGCTGATCCGCTCTGATCGAGTGCGGGAGGCGAAACGCCTCCCTACACAAAGATACTTAGGCAGAGCCTCCCCTTTTGTGTCATCCTGAGCGAGAAAACATCCCTGTGCGGATGTTTTCGAGTCGAACTTTCAAAAATCTGCAACGAATTGCTGATTTTTGAAAGTCAAAGCGCAAGGATTGCGCTTTGAGGAGCTGGAAAACGGTTTATGATATGCCCGTAGGGGGCGGCGCCCTCGACGCCCCGCTGCGTGATCGGTTGGGGCAAGTAAAGAATATTACTCCGGCTAAGCAGACGTTGAGCAAACCCATCGCAGATCCCGCGCTGCGCGCGCTTTTGCTCGCTCAATTTCGCGGCTCTGCCGCGAAATATTCGACCCGCAAAAGTTCGACTCGGTCGCTCTGCGACCTCGCTCAGGATGACACATAGTGGGATGCTCCGCAAGAGTAACATTGTGTAGGGGAGCATATTATGCTCCCGCACGCGATGAGAGCGGATCAGCGTTAGGGGGACGCGATCAAAAACCGTTTCCGTGCGGGAGGATGATATCCTCCCCTACCGGGGTTGTTGCCGCAGGCATTCATCATTAATCTCCCTTTTGGTTGTCTCTTTCCTCCCCTTCTGCATATCATGATACAGAAAAACAATCAAAGGAGGTATCCTACATGGAACAAGACTCCAGAATGCAGATTCCTGCAGGCACGGGGTATCTGATCGTACAGGTCAGCACTGCGGGCGGTGCCATTCCCGTGCCCGGGGCGATTGTAACCGTGCGCGACTACGACCCCGAAACCGAGCCCGAGCGCGGCAGCGTGATCACGTCCATGCGCACAGATCGCAGCGGCAGAACGCAGCCGCTCTCTCTGCCTGCCCCTGCACGCGCTCTCTCGCAAGCTCCCGGGTCAGCAATGCTGCCCTATGCGCTTTACAGCATTGACGTCAAGGCTGACCGCTACTACGAAAACTATTTTGCCGGTGTACCCATTTTCGATGGCATCGTTGCCGTGCAGCCTGCCGTGCTGCAGGCACTGCCCGACAGCAAATTTTCAGACAACGCAGGCAGCGACACGCAAATTTTCTTTGAGTCGCAAAACCCTGATCTGTAAAGGAGCTTTTTATGCCAAATACTCCCGTCATTCCCGAAAGCATTACGGTACATCTTGGAGCACCGAGCGCGCCTGCGCAGAACGTCACCATTCCCTTTATCGACTACGTCATGAACGTAGCCTCCTCCGAAATCTACCCAACTTGGCCCGAAAACGCCATTCGCGCCAATATGTACGCGCAGATCTCCTTTGCGCTCAACCGCATCTACACCCAATATTACCGCTCTCGCGGCTATGATTTTGATATCACCAACTCTACCACCATTGACCAATCCTTTGTCAACGGCCGCGATATTTTTGACAACATCCGCGAGATCGCGGGTCAGATCTTTAACAGCTACATTCGCAGAAGAGGCAGTGTTGAGCCCTTGTTTGCCGCGTATTGCGACGGGATTGAGGTCAGCTGCGACGGGCTTTCGCAATGGGGCACGGTCACGCTTGCCAATCAAGGGCTGACTCCTTACGAAATCCTGACAAACTATTTCGGAGACGACATTGATATTGTCACCGACGTGCCTGTTCAGGGCATCAACGTGCGCGTGCCCGAATTCCCCTTGCGGATCGGCAGCGTGGGAGACGACGTGCGCACCGTGCAGATTCGTCTGAACCGCATCTCGCAAAACTACCCTGCCATTCCCAAGATCGTGCAGACGGACGGTATCTTCGTGGAGGATACAGAGGCTGCCGTGCGTGCCTTTCAGCAGATCTTCAATCTTACGCCCGACGGCATTGTGGGCAAGGCAACCTGGTTTGCCATTCAAGCCATTTACGCGGGCGTCAAGCGGCTCAACGAGCTGGATTCCGAGGGCATCCGACAAGAGGAGATCACCCAGCAATATCCGCAGCTTTTGCAGCAAGGCAGCACGGGAATCGGTGTGCGCAGTCTGCAATACTATCTTGATTTTCTCTCCAATTACTACAACACCATTCCGCCCGTGGCAATCGACGGCACGTTTGGCGATGCCACGCGCGCTGCCGTGATCGACTTGCAAACCACCTTTGGGCTGGTGCCGGATGGCATTGTGGGCCCTGCTACGTGGGAGGCAATGTACCGCGCGTATCTTGGCATTGTGGGCACAGTGCCCGAGGATTATTCTCTCAGTGGTGCAATCCCCTTTCCGGGTGTCGTGCTGCGGCGCGGGTCGGATTCGGTATCGGTGCGCATTCTGCAGGAGTATCTTTCCCGCATTGCGCAAACCTATTCTGCCATTCCCGCAGTCTCTCCCACCGGCTATTTCGGCAATCAGACCGAGCAAAGCGTGCGCGCCTTTCAGCAGCAATTCGGTCTTGCGGTCACCGGCGTGGTGGATGCCTTGGTCTGGACCGAGATTGCAGATCTTTACAGTGACCTGATCGCATCCGACAGCCTCTTGGACGGTCAGTACCCCGGCTCTCCCGTGGGAGAGGCGTGAAAGGAGGACTCTATGCCCAAGTCAACAAGCTATTCCCCTGCCGTTGCCAATCTGCAGCGGTATTTGCGCCAGCTGGCATATCACACACCCGAAATTTTGCAGGTGCCTGTGGACGGCATTTTTGAGAGTGCTACGCGCGATGCGCTGCTTGCCTATCAGCGCCTGGTCGGTCTGCCCGAGACCGGAGTTGCTGACCGAGAAACCTGGGAAAGGCTTTATGCCGATTATCAAAGCTCGGTGGAATATTACGCTCCACCCACGCCTGTGGCACTGTTTTTGCGCTCTCCCGTGGGCTATTATATTGACCAAGGGGCTGTTGGCATTGACGTTGCCGCCCTGCAATATATGCTTGGGGAGCTATCATTGCTCTATCCGATCTCACCGCCAAAGATTACGGGAACTTATGACAAAGAAAGTGCAGATGCAGTCAGCGCATTTCAGGCGCTTGTTATGCTGCCCGTCACAGGGCTTGTGGATATTCTGACCTGGAATGCCATCACAGATCGCTTCAACGCGCTCTCCATGGGGGCTGAAGCCGAATAATTTGATTGCCCGCCCTGATGCGACAAGTTTTTCGCATCGGGGCATTTATAATGAAAAAGACTGTAAAATACATAAAAGAAAGGAATTTTTCTTATGCTGTGTGAAAAATGCAAAAAGAAAAAAGCCACGGTATTCTATAACGAAAACCTTGGCGGAAAAACGCGCTCCTGTTCGCTTTGCGCAGACTGCGCGGAAATCATGCGACGCACGGGCGAGCTGGAGGACGTCAGCTATCCCGGCACTGCCTTTGGCTTTGGCTGCTCCGAGAGTGCCATGTTCGGCAATCTTTGCGGCATTACGGTGCCGCACAACATTGCAGCCGTGCGCACCTGCCCCGTCTGCTCCTCAACCTTGGCAGGCATTGCCGAAAGCGGCAGCGTGGGCTGCGCCGCCTGCTACAAGACCTTTCGGGAGGAGATCTCGGGGGCTGTGCACGCGCTGCCCGCGGGAACTGCCTATCCCGGCAGAACACCAAGAAAATTCAGACTGCGGCGCGAGCGAGAGGCGCGCGCTTCCCTCTTGCGCGATCAGATGAAGCAGGCGGTGCTTGCCGAGGACTTTGAAACGGCAGCGTTGCTGCGCGACCAGATCCACACGCTGCAGGCGCAGGATTAAAAGAAAGGAGATCACACATGGCTTGGTACAATACCCCCGGATATGAAAACGACACCGTGATTTTTTCGCGCATCACACTCTCCAGAAATCTGGAGAAATACCCATTTGTGCCCCGCATCTCTCCCAAGCAAGCGGCAGAGATCATTGCAGGCGTGGGCGGCATGCTGGAGAGCAACGGCTTTAGCATGATCAATTTCTCCGAAATCAGCCCCACAGCTGCCGCCTCGTATGCAGAAAAGTATTATGTTACAAGGGAATTTGCATCGGTCAGCCTGCCGCACGCGCTGCTGCTCAACGAGCCCTGCAACCTCTCTGTCATGCTTGGCGGGCGGGATCACATTCAGATCTGCTGTACGCTGCCCGGACTTTCCTTGCAGGATGCGGCGGCAAACGCCTTTAAAATGGACGATCTGATTGACGACAAGGAAGCCTTTGCCTTTGACGAAAGCCTTGGATATCTGTGCTCCGATCCCTTGGAGTGCGGCACCGCCATGCGCGCCTATGCCCTTTTGTTTTTGCCCGCGCTTTCTCTGCATGAGCAGATCGAGCCACTCTCAGTCAAGCTCTCGGGGCTGGGCTTTTCCCTGCGCCCCATGCAAAGCGGTGCGCAATCCCGCGATTGCCTTTATATGCTCTCCTGCCGCTCCTCTCTGCGCGTGGGTGAGCAGGAGATCCTGGAGCGTATGGAGGACACCACGCGCCAGATTCTGGACAGCGAGCGCAAGCTTTGCGAGCGCGCAGGCAAGGAGCGTGCCGCTTATCTGACAGACCGCGCATTGCGTGCGCGCGCCATTTTGGGAAACGCGCACCTTTTGGGCGCGGATGAATTTCTGAATTTGTCCGCAGACGTAAGATTCGGCATCAGTCTGGGTATACTCAAGGATATAGAGCCCGATCTGCTCAACACGCTGCTGGTGGAGATCATGCCCTCAACCATGACGCTCTCGGCAGAGCAGCCGCTGCGCACCACGCAAGAGCGCGATCTGTTCCGCGCGGCACTGGTCAAGCAGCGATTGGGCGCATAAATGCTTGTGCAAGGATGATTTATGAACCAAAAGTTTACCAAAAAAGCGCAAAACGTACTCAATCTGACGCAAAAATTCGCCTCCGAGATGGGACATACGTACATTGGCTCGGAGCACCTGCTTATGGGGCTTGTCGGTCAGCAGGATTGCATTGCCGCCAAGCTGCTCTTGGCAAGGGGGGCGGATTTTTCCCGTGTGCATGATGCCGTTGCTTCCCTGACCGGCGTGGGGTCTTGCTCCTCGGTCTCTCCCGAGGATATGACGCCAAGACTGCGCAGGATTCTGGAGGGGGCGGCTCAGCAGTCCTCTTCCACAGCGCAAAGCTATATCGGCACAGAGCATTTGCTGCTTGCCATGTGCTGCGAGCACGATGCAGTGGGCACGCGCATACTGGAGGGCATGGGCATTGCCGCGGGCGATCTGGTCACGGATTGCAACGGTTTGATGAACACACCAAAGAAATCCCCCAAAACCGGCAAAGGCAAGGAAAAGCCGGAAAACGTGCTGCTTGGGTATGGTAAGGATCTGAGTGCCATTGCAAGAACGGGTGCACTTGACCCCGTTATTGGCAGAGACGAGGAAAGCGCACGCGTCATTCAGATCCTCTCGCGCAAGCAAAAGAACAACCCTTGCCTGATCGGTGAGCCGGGCGTGGGCAAAACCGCTGTGGTGGAGGGCTTGGCGCAGCGCATTGCTGCCAAGGAGGTGCCCGACAATTTGCTGCACAAGCAGATCATTTCTCTCGACCTTGCATCCATGATCGCAGGAGCAAAATACCGCGGTGAATTTGAGGAGCGATTCAAGGCGGTGCTGCAGCGCGCCTCGTCCGATCCTGATATTATCCTGTTTATCGATGAAATCCATACCATCATCGGTGCAGGCGCTGCCGAGGGTGCGGTGGATGCCGCCAATATCATCAAGCCTGCGCTTGCGCGCGGTGAGATGCAGGTCATCGGTGCCACAACGCTGACAGAATACCGCCGCCATATCGAAAAGGACGCGGCACTGGAGCGCAGATTTCAATCGGTGCTTGTCAAAGAGCCCACGGCAGAGCAAGCACTGGAGATACTCAAAGGTCTGCGTCCGCGTTACGAGGAGCACCATGAACTGCGCATCTCGGACAGTGCCTTAGAGGCAGCCGTGATCATGTCACAGCGCTATATCACGGACAGATTTCTGCCCGATAAAGCCATTGATCTGGTAGACGAGGCAGCCGCGCGCCTGCGTCTCTCGCGCTGTAAGGCATCGCCCGAAATCAAGGCGCTGCAGCAGCAGCTCTCAGATCTTGGTGCCAAAAAACAGCAAGCAGTCAACGAGCAGGATTTTTTAGGAGCAGCAGCTCTGCACGAGCAGGAAAATGCCTTACAAATCAAGCTGAATGCCCTGCAGCTGGGGCTGCACGAGGATCAGATACTCAACACGCCCTGTGTGACCGAGCAGGAAATTGCAGAGGTGGTCACACAGTGGACGCAGATCCCCGTCACCGCCCTTTTGCGTTCGGAACGCGAGCGGCTTTTGCAGCTGGAGAGTGAGCTTTGCGCGCGCGTGATCGGACAAGACGAGGCTGCACGTGCCATTGCATCTGCCATCAGGCGCGCACGAACCGGCATGAAGCCCCCCGGCAGACCCATCGGCTCCTTTGTATTCCTCGGGCACACCGGTGTGGGCAAAACCTCTATGTGCAAGGCTCTGGCGCAAGCGCTGTTCGGCTCACAATCCGCCATGATTCGCCTTGATATGTCTGAATATATGGAAAAGCACAGCGTCTCCAAGCTGATTGGATCTCCGCCCGGCTACGTGGGCTTTGAGGAAGGCGGTCAGCTGACAGAGCGGGTACGTCGTGCGCCATACAGCGTTATTCTGTTTGACGAGATTGAAAAGGCGCATCCCGACGTATTTCACCTGCTTTTGCAGGTGCTGGACGACGGCATGCTGACCGATTCGCAGGGGCGACACGTGGATTTTTCCAATACCGTGATCATTATGACGTCCAATGCGGGCACCGGCAAGCGCAGCCGTGCCATCGGCTTTGCCGCAAACGAGGGAGCACGCGAATCCGAGCAGATGCGAGCAGCACTCGCCTCTCTCTTCCCTGCCGAATTTTTGGGCAGAGTGGATAAGGTGATCGTATTCGCGGATCTTTCGCGCGAGCACGCACGGCAAATCGCCTCCATCATGCTGGATGAGGTTGCCGCACGGGCGCGCGCCAACGGCTTGTGCCTGTCCTTTGATCAAGCGATAGCCGAATGGATCGCAGATATTGGCTATGCCCCCGAAAAGGGTGCACGCGAGCTGCGAAGCGCTATTACCGAGCACGTGGAGGACGCGCTTGCCACAGCTCTTTTGGAGGGCAGCATTGTCGCCGGCAACGAGATCAAAGCCTGCGTGCAGGACGGAAAAATTGCATTTTCACAAGGTATTTCCAAGAGAAAAGATGCAGGGATGGGGAAAATCTGCTAAGTCAAAACCAACTTGGTTCGATTCCCGTTCGGCTAAACAAAAAAGGAGAAAAGCGGTGCTTTTCTCCTTTTTTCTCAGTTCATTTCGATCTCGCCCATCAAGATCCGGTTGTTTTCGTAAAGATAATCGTACAGCATGGTATCGTAGCACTGCTCACGGATGATGTTGCCCTGCTCACGGTCAAGATACGCCTTGACGTCCTCCAGCGTTGCGCTGCCGCCCTGTCCGCTGCCCGTACCGACTGCGGGAGCAAAGGTATCAAAATATTTCACTGCATAATCGTGCAGCGCCTTTTGATATTGCTCATCGGAAACGCTCAGCTTTGCGTCATGGATCAGGGCGTAAAAGATCATATCGTCCTCGGCATAGCCGTAGGCAAGCTGCATAATCTTGATCTCATCCAGATCAAATGCCGCAAGAACCTCGCTATAGCTTACACCGTTTGAAGCAGCCATGCGGCGGTAATAATCCTCCATGGACTCCATGTAATAAAGAACCGCCTCATCCGGCACCACGTCTGCCTTGCAATTCTGCTTGCAAGCCTTCCAGATGGCATCGTATGCAGTCTCATAATACAGCTCGTTCCAAAGCTGCTCCTTATAATAGGCAAAAAACTCGTCAGCCTTTGTGCAAGCACCGCCCGTATAAGAGGACACGAAATCATCGGTCAGAGGCTTGTATTCGCCCTTGATATACGAGACCGTGGCAGTATAGGTCAAAAGCTCGCCCTCGCTCTCTCCGCTTTCCTCTTGGCCCAGCGTAATGGCAACGGCAATGCCGCAGGGCGCACCGATCAAGCCCTTGACAAAGTCATCGGGATACGCACCGCCCTCGGCAAGCTTGACCTCTACGTTATCCTCGCCAATGCGTCGCTCTCCGTCGGGCGACATGCAATAATAGGAAAGCACGACCGTATCTCCCCACACAACAGCCCGTGTAGTCACCTTTTCAAACAAGCCGTTGACGGTTTTGATTCCATCGATCGCTTCATTTACCTGCGCATCAGTCACCTTGACCTCGTCAATTGTGATTTCAAGCCCGGTATACTGCCCCACCGCCACGTAATCGTCCAGCGGCATGGACAGATAGTCGGGAATATCGGTCAGATCTATCGAATCCGAAGCAGGCGGGGTCAGATCAGCCGTTTCTTGCTCCAGCATATCCTGCACAGACGTACAGGAGCACAGCAAAGCAAGCAGCACAGGCACCGCCAACCATTGAATATGCTTCATAAATACTCCTTAAATGGCACAAAAGGATTCACCACGCCCAGCGCTGATGAATCCTTTACGTGTGTTTTGATGGTAAATCAGAATTAGTCTTCCTTCTTCTTCAGAGTGATTACCTGCTTGCCGCCATAGAAACCGCAAACCTTGCAAACACGATGTGCCAATACCATTTCATTGCATTCGGGATTGGAGCACTTTACCATACCGGGCATGGAGAGCTTGGAATTGTTGTTTCTTCTCTTGTCTCTACGTGCCTTGGATACCTTTCTCTTCGGTACTGCCATAATTACACCTCCTCTTTGGCGTACAGGCTTATACCGTACACCGCATTATATCAATTTTTTTATAAACTATATCTGAAACCGAGAATCGGTTACATTCAAAAATTATTCGTCGCTCTCTTCCAGGAGCTTGGCAAGCACTGCCAGTCTGGGATCGATCTCGCGCGTTGAACAGCCGCATGCACCGTGCTTGAGCTGCTTGCCGCACTTGGGGCAAAGGCCGGGGCAATCCTCATCACAAAGGAATTTTGTGGGGAAAGAAAGGATCATTTCCTCAATCAGCTGCTCGTCAATATCAAGCTTGCCTTCCTTGATGATAATGTACTCGTCCACGTTCTCGTCGATCTGCTCCTGCGAAAGCGTTTTTTCATCGGCAACAGTGCGCTCAAAGCAAACCGTGTAAACACCGGTCACGTCGTCAAGGCATCTTGCGCAAATGGTCTTGTAGGACATATCGGCTTCCAGCACAAGGCGCATATATCCGCCCGTATCGGTCACCTGACCCACAACGTGCGCGTCAGCCGTGAATTCCACCCCTGCACAAGGCTCGGGCTTGATCATATAGTCCACTGCAAGCGTGTCCACCTCTCCTCGAAGCATGGGACCCATGTCAAGAATCATATGCACACCTCCTCGCAATTTCCAAACGACATAAAAAGCGACAGTAAATATTATAACGGGTAAACTCTGATTTGTCAAGTGTTTTTTTATATTTATCACATTTTTTCGTATTCCCGTGCAAATCTTCGCAACCAAGTAGCAGTCTGCCCTGACCAAGGGCATATCAGACTCCCCTGCGTGTAAAAACCCCTGCGGCAAAATGCCGCAGGGGGCGTTAAGTTTACTCTGCGCGCAAGACAGGTTCAGTAATGGGAATGATGAACCACGCTCCGTCACCAACGGTTGTTCCGTCCGGCTTTGTGATTGTTGCATCCACGTAACATTCAATCGCCAGACTTCCGTTATCCAATCTGACCAACCGATCGACTCGCTTTTCATACGACCAAGTATACCCTTGTTCTTCCAAAACGTTATATATGCGATTTGCTTCATCATCCAGTGCACCATCAACCTGTCGCAATACTGATTCGGGAATTGGCTGTACGTCTTTCATTTCTCCAACGTTTACAAGACGATATAGGGAAATTGCACCTGATTGATCAACTTTTACGATTACCTGATCGCAAGTACTCAATTCTCCTACCATTCTTGTAAAATAAACGTATAGGATTCCTGATGAGGTGCGATTTTGATTTGTTATCTGATAGTTCTCCGGATCAGTAACTTGATCGTTCAAGAAAGCTCTTGCGATCTCCATCTGCTTTTCCAATGCACACCGATCATTCTCATTTTCAACGTTCTTACTGGGAACTGAATAGTACACGCAAATCCCCGTGCTCGCATCAAACCATTGTGTTACATAACTGCTTTTATACTTGTGTACAGTATCACGGTGTAACGGTCCATCTACTGTATTCTCATATTTCAACTCATATTCTACATCTGATACAACGGCAGTAATCTTCATTAAGACATCGTCTTGATATTCAGACTCTGTGTACGAATAATTGACATGATGATTAACATGCAATCCGTCAGATTCTGATTTGCCATATTGTAAAGCGACCAACTCATTCAAAAAATCGCCATTTGAAAGCACTTCTTCATCCGGTGTAACAGATTCCGTACTTTGACCAACTATGCTCTCATCGGAATTCTCTTTTGTGTTAGTAGTTGAATCCAATGAATCAGTATTATTTACTTTACACGAACAAAAACATAAAAAACATATGAATAAAGCTAATAATAAACCACATTTTTTCATAGCTACTGTCTCCCTTGTAAAAAGTAATTATCACATTTATTCATCTGACTATGATACTTGTAGTCATGTTGCCACCACTTTGAATAACCAACGCATCTTCTCTTGCCTCTTCTATATCACCACCATTCTCATAATAGGACTCTAAAAAAGCCTTCATCCACTCATCTGCATGTGGCACATGAATAGAGTCGCCAAAACCAATAGCTGCAACTGCACCGGCATCCACAGCAGCATGGGTTATGCTTCTTTGATTGATATCATCAGCTGTTGAACAGCCAATAAACATAACCAGCTCACATTCGCTTAAATCAATGCAGGGCGTTTCGGTGTTATAATTATAAATATCAGAAGCGCGCAATGATACTGTTCGTCCATTCTCTAAAAAAGAATATATTCCTATTGCTTGTGGTGCCCCATGGCTCCTTGATATAAACACTTCACTCGTTGACATCCCTATCAACACTGATTCCACAGCAATGTGATCTGTAATAATCACATTACAATCCACATTATTCTGTTCCGCATCAGCTTTTGCTTGCTCTGCATGTTGCCCTCTGGTTCTATCAGATTCCGCTATCGCCAATATCGTGAGCTCACTTCCTGAAATATTTAAATACCATTCATCATTGAAATTAGAGTCTTTGGTATATCCATACAAATACAGCCCATTGCCTGTACCAGCCAAAACCCAATTGCCAGATTCATACGCCTTATTAATGAACCTATATCTGTTTCCAGCAGTCCTTTCAACTTTCCATAACGAATAATCGTCTGCAACACTCCTTTGAACAATTGCGCCTAATACATTATTGGGTTGCGACGATAAATAGCTTTGAGTGGATTTTGATTTAATACGAAAATAATTTTGGTTCACATAATCAAATTCCCAATCCAAAGTGATATTGTCATTAAAGGGAGTCAGAACCCCAGAACTCTCGTAATTTATTTGTCCATTAGAAGACACAAATAGTCCAGATAATGCATTCTCAACAAACCACTCTCCCTCAGAAGGAGTAGGATACGGTACGGTGATTGATACAAGTACAGGATCGACATTATATTCTGACGGCACAGAGACCCAAACATCCACAGTTCCGACGCTATTCGTATGAAACAAGCCTGCTTCATCATTATTTATGCTAATAATGTCATCATTATCGAGATCAAAGGAAAAGTCTACATCTCCATTAATTTCATCACTACTATGTGAAAACCATACATCAAGATGGTAATCACTTCCAACTGTAATATCCCCAAGATCGTTTTTAACATATAACGCACTTTGTGCTCCTATGGCCATCTCGCTTACGGATTCAATATGCCATGCTTGACGCTGATTATCCTCCGAGTACACATCTATAATCAAATCATCGCTGCTTGCCGCATTCAAGGGGACCGTTATTGCTTTGGCGGTACCATAAGAATGAGAGTATATATATGTCCCATGTTCATTGCTACCCAAAAGCCATTTTCCCTCATTGAGGACAGTGTCATGACTAGTGCCAATATCTTTTAATATCACAGATTGATTATCGTTATCACAACAAACGCCCATTTCGTTTTTTCTCATTGATCTAATACTATACAGATTCCCACCTAAATAGTGTATCTTAAAAATCATACTAGGGTTATTCAATAATCCGTCCGTATTATTGTAAATCTGAACTGGCGTATTCTCAGCTACCCAATTATAGTGCAAATCCATCCACATTCCATTCGAATCATTTATTAATTTATATAGCCCATTAGGCAGTATAACGGTTATATAACTATAACACATATTTTTTTCCCCTAGCACATCTGCCTCTAATGAAATCTGAGCCGTACCTGCCCTCAAAGCAGTAAGAATACCATTCTGTGATATCTCTGCAACATACTCATTTGAAGATATCCAAGTTATAGTTTCGTTAAATCTCTTGGGAACATAAAAGAAATTTAAACTATCAGCAGAATTCAGGTCAAATTGGGTTACATAAAGCATTTCTTGCCCTCTCAAATCCATCGAAGCTCCATCTGCACAAATCTGCCACAACTGGTAATCATTCGATGTATTTAGAGGAGAAAGGTACACATTCCCTGGAGATGTAGTCGTCTTTCCCGATTCTGTACCGTTACTATTACCATAAGCTGTCAAAGCATATTTTGTGTTATTATAATCTGGATTGCTTGCTAAGTATATGCAATAATAATTCTCACGAACATGTTCAATCTGCCATCTATCGGACAAATAAAGATAATTTATATCATCCAATATAACGTTTGCGGTCGAAGGATAGTTTTCTGCTGATTTCACCGGATAGGATGCTGTTCCGTCCGCCGTCAATGAGAAAATCCTGAAATACGCCTCGTTCATTAGGGTACTGTACGTGTACTCCAGCAAAAATTCCTGTGCATTCGGAGTTGAGATCGATTGGTATTGAATTATATTCATGCCCTCTGTTGCATTCCCTTGCGGAACCGTTAAATATTTACCTGATCCCACATTTTTGAATCCAACATATCCTCCGTGAAGTACCTGCCCTTCATGAGGTTCCACATCTCTCCAATCATCGGTTGCAGCTGCTTCAAGTTCTTGCAGATCAATCGGTTGTATCGGGTCAAATTCATCTGCTAAAAGTTCGTTTTGCTCGCTCGAAGTGGCGCCTTCTGCTGCCAACTCCGAGCCTGTGTCTTGTGTAACAGAGGGCGTTTCACTCTGCTCGTTCTGTTGTTCGCCCGCGTATACGGACAGCGAGGAAAGCACAAGCAAAAATGCCAGTGCCGGGCATACCAGCCATTTTTTCCATACTTTGCGTTTAAGGGTCGTGGGAATCATCTTCATACTATCACTCCTTTGTTTATTATTGGTTCCACGCGGCGCCTATGCACAATATAATTATACTATATTTATAATGTTTTGTCAAGCAATTTTGTGCAATATGCGCATGATTCGACAGAATCAAACCGGATTTACCATCGCAATGACAAAAATTGCTGACTTATTACATTTTTTCAAAAAACAAATACAAAAACATTCTTCGTGCAACGAAAGCTGCTTTGCTTTTTCCAAGCATCTCAAAATTATCCGATTTTTTTCATTTTATCACAAGCCTTTGCTTGACATGGGGAGCAATCAATGGTATACTGACCAAAGAAGATGCCAAAAGGAGGTACGTATGGCTCGCTTTGCAATCATTTGTGAATATAATCCCCTGCACCGCGGACACGCGTATCACCTGCAGAAAGCGCGCGAGCTGGGCGCGGACGAAATCGTTTGCATCATGAGCGGAAACTTTACGCAGCGCGCAGAGCCCGCCATGGCTCACAAGTATACAAGGGCGCGCGCAGCGGTGCTTTGCGGGGCGGATCTGGTAGTTGAGCTGCCCTTTGTACACGCGGCTTCAAGCGCGGAGTTTTTCGCCTGCGCAGGCGTCGCGGCTGCCGATGCGCTGGGTGCGGACGTGCTGTTTTTCGGCAGTGAATGCAACGACGTAAATAGGCTGACCGAGCATGCAAAGATCGCGAATTCGGAAAAATTCAAGCAGATTTATCAAGACCTGATCAAGACAAATATTGGCACTGCCGCGGCTTACGCAAGGGCATTCGAGCAAGTCTCGGGGCAGCCCTTCTCCACCCTTTCCAACGATCTTTTGGGGCTTTCTTACTGCAAGGCAATTCTGTTGGGTGGCTATGATATCACCCCCATGTGCATCGCAAGAGAGGGCTCTGCATACACGCAGACCAAACTGTCCGACACTTTTTCCAGCGCCACCGCCCTGCGCGCTCTTGCAAGCGAAATATCCTTGCAGGAATTGCGTTTTCATATTCCGCAGCAAAGTTATGATGCTCTGCTTTCAGCACAGCAGGCAGGCGAGCTGTTTGGCAACGGCTCTGCTTACTCGGCAGCGCTGCTTTCGCTGCTGCGCGCCACGCCGACCGAGCGCATCACAAGCGCTGCGCTGTGTAGCGGAGGGCTGGGCGAGCGCATCGCAAGCGCTGCACAGCAAGCGACAAATATTGCGCTTCTTTACGAGCTTGTCGCGCACAAGTCGCTGCCCGTTTCCCACGTGCGCAGAGCCGTGCTTTATGCCGCTCTCGGCATCACCGAGCAGGACCTGCGTCGCACTCCCGAATACCTTGGCGTGCTGGCTGCCAACGCGCGCGGCAGAGCCATTCTCTCCTCGCTGCGCCACACCTGCCCCGTCCCGCTGATCACCAAGCCCGCAGACGCACCCGACTGCGCGCAGCGCGCTCTGACCGATCGCGCGGACGGGCTCTACACACTGGGCATGCAGATGCCGCAAAGCGCTGCTTTTTTCAAACGGCAATCCCCTTTCATGGATATAAAGTGAATTTTTCGTAAATATCCTTGACTGCGCTGCCAAACCGTGGTATAATAAGTAAATCGCAAATAATTTCATCAAGATAGATTTCTCAAGGAGGACACAATCATGGCAAAAGAAAATCGCGCACAGGTCGGTGGCGAGTACCTTTACTATAAAGACAAGCCCCTGGTTCGTGAGGGCAACACCATTTGCTACGGCGACATGAACGAGCCCTGCATCCTGATTCTCGAGATCATGTCCTATGTCAAGAACGACAAGGGTGAGGATGTTCCCGGCAAGATCCTGATTCAGATCATCGATTCCAAGGATCCCACCAAGATCATCAAGCAGGGTCAGAAGGACGGACTGCACGACGCTTTCAGCATGGGACTTATCTGGCTGGAACGCGCTCTTATGGCATAAAGATCACCAAAGACAGACAGGAAGGCGAGGCTTTTTCGCTTTCCTTCTTCTTTTTATTAGCAATTTTAATCAAATAAAGTAAAAAAAGTGTGAATAAGTATTGACATGCAAGGGCTTGTGTGGTATAATTTCGATGTCGTATTCGATATATATAATATATATCGATATTTTTTATCTGAATACCTTGGTAAAGTACGCGCGAGCGTATGACACAAAGCTATAGGGACTTATAAATTTCTAAGTCAGCCAGTTGCAACCTAAAACTAGAAAGGTGCGACGGCTGCTTTTTTATTTCTGACTGACAAACAGTTGGCACAGACACAAAGCCGGCCGGCGGCAAGGAGGTACTTCCAATGAAACAAAGAAAAACATTCGCCATAGTCTTGACTATCATACTCATCTTGGCAACGGTGCTTACTGTCTTCGCAGCATTCCGCTTCGAGGTGCAGTTCCCGTCTAAGTTGAATACGTTCAAATATGACCAATCACAAAATTTGTTCACAGGTCAGTTTGAAAGCGAATTAAATCTCGTCAATCCCGGTGACGATTTTGAGTTCCAGTCTTGGATCGTAGGTCACGATACCACTCCCCTGGCCTACTCCTACAAGCTCTCGCTTAAAACCACCGACGCCACTCCCGTTGATATCAATGCAAGCAATGCAGATGACCACGAGGAGCTGCTCAACTCGATCTTTGTCTATCTCAACGACAAGATCGTAGGCACTCTGTACAGTGTTATCAAGGATCACGCAGGCATGGTTGGCAAAGATCTTTACGTACTGCCCGGCAAAACAGTTGAAGAAGGCGATGACCCGGACGACACGATTCGTTTTGAGCTCCATCTGGCAAGTAACTCTACTCCCTACAATGGCGCTTCCCTGAGTTTGACTGTCAACTGCACAGCAACCAACCACAACGCGCAGCAAATGTCCTTTGTCAGAGACGCAGCTGAGCTTGCACAGGCGATCAGCGAGGTCAACCGCGGCGCAGCCGATAAGACCATTGTCATGTACGGTGGTTTTGAGGTTCCTGCAAACCTTGAGGTTCAAAAGCCCTGCACCTTTGACGTTCAGGACGTCACCTTCGCAGGTCCTATCGCAGTCAACATCACAAGCGCCCCCGTAGACGGAGTTCCCACCGATATCGTGACCGTGCTCAGCACCAAGAGCACGTGCGCAGCGGCTTCCGGCTTTTCCATCACCGCCGGCGCCATCGACCGTAAGGACAGCGCATCCAACATCGCTATCTCCGGCATTGAAAACGCAACCTCCGAGAGCGTTCAATACATCGTTGACAATCAGTTCGGTTCGGTTGAAGCACACGGCATTACCGCAGGCACCGAAATTGATTTCTCCGGCAAAGGATTTGGCTGCTATATCGACAGCATTGCAGGCAGCTCCCTGCTGACCTTCGCAGATAACAAGCTGACCGCAGGCAGCACCACCGCCTCCACCGTTGAAACGGTCACAATCACCCTGACTACCGGTGCTACTCACACGCATAATATCAAGGTGATCGGCTCTTCGGACGCAGTACTGACGCAGCTGCTTGAAGGCGAGCTGAAATATTTGAAGGATCTGACCGCAACCGATCTTTCCTTCAGCATTCCCCTGCCTACCGTGATCAAGAGCAAGAACGCAACCATCGAGTGGAAAACCTCCGACCCCGATAAGGTGAGCGCAACCGGTATGTGTGCTCCCGACGCGAACGGCTACGTCACACTGACCGCAGTCATCCGCATCAACGACACCATTTACACTGAAAACTTTACTTACTACACAGCAACCCTGACCAACCAGGACAGACTTGAAGCCATGATTTCCGCCATGGGTAACCTGACGCTCAACGCAATTGCTCAGAAGAACAAAGACGGAACCTACACCTATAACGCAAGCTTCAAGGACCACGTAACGCTTCCCACCACAACGGGCAGCAAGCAAACCATGGGAACCACCGAGCTTTCCACGTTTGATATTTCCAAGCTCTGGTTTGAAATCGACCCCACGGTTTACGACTTTATCACCTTCACCACTCCCCACACCTGCACCGAGACCGACAAGCATGAAACCACGCTGGAGCATGCAACAGGCGGCGACGTGGTACTGGAATTCTCCACCTTTGAAACGCTGGCACAGGTTAAGGTCAACGCAACCTTTGAATCCGGCGCACCCGAAACCGTATCTTCCTATTTCTACATCAACATCGAGCTTGGTGACGACTCTACGCTGGGTGACAAGATCCTGGCTTACGTACAGGCACAGATGAATGCAGTCGACGTTCTGCAGAACATGCTGGACACCCGCGAAACCGGTGTTGAATCGGGCAATTTCACCATGCCGGTGGAATACCACGGATTCACCATCCAGTACACGGTTGGCATCAACGATGCAGAAATTGCACAGGTAAATAACGACACCGGTGCATTCACAGTTGTTCCCTCCAAGTTCAAGACCTCTGCACATGACGTCACAGTCACGGTTGAGGTGCTTTCCAAGAACACGGGCTCTACCCCCTCCGCCATTGCACAGGCTGAGATGTATTTCACAGTTCCGCCCGTGATCACCAACGACCAATACGGCTTTGCAGGCGATGATCTGTTCTTCTCGATCAGAGAGCAGGTTATGGCAGCAGCCTCCCCTGCATATCACGCAGATAACAAGGGCAAGACGGATGCAGCCTCTGCATACATCCTGCAGCGCGACCTGGGCGGCGAAAAGGCAACGATTACTACGCTGGTCATTGACGGTGACGCGCTTGAAGATCAGATCACCTCGATCAACGGTCTTGCTTACTTTGATAAGCTGACAAATCTGACCATCAAGAATTTCTCCGCAGCGGAAAGCGCAGCACTTGCACAAACCGCAGTTCGCGCAGCTGCAACCTTTGGCAATCTGGAAAATCTTACCCTTTCGAATATTGGCATGACCGACATGGCTCCCCTTGAGAGCCTTAGCAATCTGGTCACTCTTGACCTCTCGCACAACGCAGGTCTGACCAATATTACGAGCCTGATAAAATATGATGCAACCCAGCTTAAAACTCTGAATATCTCTTCCACCGGCGTGGATATGGAATATGCACGTCCGATGCTGACCGAGATGTACTACGAGTACGCAGCTGCAAACACAACCAGCGAGCAAAAGACCCCCAAGTACTACTACACGCATGGCTATACCCCCGTTGCTGACGGTGCCCTGCTTTTGGAACCCGATGCAATTTCGGTAAGCTTTGATGCAAGCAAGAACGCAACCGTTACGGTTACCGGTGAAAACCTGATGGTAACCAACGCGACCTTTAACAATGACAAATTCAAGATCAACGCCGGTGCAAGCGGCGGTACGATCCGTATCGATGATCAAAAGCAGCTGAATCTTCCCGAAAACGTGGAGATCAGCATTATTAGCGGTACACGCGCAGGTAACACCGTGACCGATGCAATTCTGCAGTTCACTCTTTCTGCAACGCAGTCCTCTACTGCAACCGTGATTCAGGAGCTGCTCTCCGAGGGTGATATCATTATTACCAATGCAACGTTGAACGGCACCACCATTCACACCGGTGAAGGATCGGTGCTGACGGCAAACGGCGGCAGCCAGCTTCTGCAAACAGGTCTGGATATCCCGATTCTTTCGGGTCTGATCACACAAAAGGATCTGATCACATACGCAAACGGAACACTGACCGTGCTGGAGGCAGTTACGCTGTCCGACGACGCAACGGGCCAAATGAAGCAGCTTCCCGCAGGCGTTTACAAGGTCGAGGTTGCGGACAAGATGACCGTAGACAA
Organism: Oscillospiraceae bacterium; assembly: GCA_015065285.1. Taxonomy (GTDB): domain Bacteria; phylum Bacillota; class Clostridia; order Oscillospirales; family CAG-272; genus SVQP01. Next base: position 22,676 of record SVQP01000018.1, read on the forward strand.
CGAAGAGCTGACCATTACCCTTGTGGGTAGAGGTATGACCCTGACCAAGACGGGCGAAGCCGCAATTGAGCTTCTGACCTCCGAGGACAAGAATCTCATTTATAAGATCAACACTGATGACCAATGGAGCTTTGCAGACGATGTGATTACCGTCTCCTCCGGTCTGGTAGGTCTTTACAAGAACGGCAACGTTGCACTGATGCTTGACTCCAAGGATAGCCCCTTCCCCATCACTCAGAACGATACTTGGTCCGTCGACAACAACGTGCTGACCGTCAATGGTAAGGTTGTCATGAACGACTCGTACACCCTGCAAGATGCAGCATATCAGTTTGACAATACTGATAGCTGGTCGTTGAACAACGGCATGGTGCTCAACACCGTCGGTGCTGTTACACTTAACAACAATGCATTGACAAAAGGTGATCATCAAATCTCCCTCAGTCAGGATTGGGAAGTGACCGTTGCAGATGGTGGCTTAACTGCTACATTAGAGGTAAAGAACAGCATCACCAACTTCAATGGCGTTGTACTGGAACAAGGCACTTATACCATAATCACCAATGATAATTTTGATATTCTCACCGATGACAATGATAATATGTACCTCCGCGTAAATTCGGGGTATATCACATTAACTACCACCAACCAGAACTTTGAAGATATAACTCTAGGTGTGGGAGCGTATCCTTTAACCAACTGTGAAGCTAGCGGAACTGCCGGATTAACAGCTAGCAGTTCTTGGGGGTTATTCAGCGGTTGGACTCATGGTCAAATAACAATTGGTGACCAAGCGGTTAATCTCTCAAGTGAAGAAAACAGATCTGTCACTTACTCAATCGTTAATGCTAGTAAAATAGCTCCTTTCGAAAATCCTTCACTCAGTATAACAGGTGTTGCATATCTCAAAGACAGCAGCAATACCGAATTAATGCAACTTGGAGAAAGTGAGCAAGATCGCTTTGCAATTACAGATATTACCACTGAATATGCACTTTCCGATATTTCCACCGTTTCCCTTACCGGAAGCATTTTGACCGTAAACGGATCTATATCCATTGAAGGGATAACGTATACCAGCGGCAATTATGCACTTTCCGGTAAAACCATTTATTTGGACGATGCCGGTAACCTTGTAGTCAGTACAAACACAAGCTTTACTTACAATGGTGCTACGGTGAATCTGGCACCCAACACGTATCCGATTGCGAAAGCAAGTACGTGGGATTATGACACTGTAGACGGTGTTCCTACCTTGACCGCTGACGGTCAGCTGGCTCTTGGCGAATTGACCCTGCCCACCGGTGTATATACGCTGCAAGGACATAGCGGCGTGACGCTCAACGGTGATGTACTTTCCGTGATTGGTTACGTTACGCTGAACGTAATCGGAGAAGAAACCGGCACGCAGCACACTACCATGGTCAATCTGTCTACAGGTGATTACCTGCTGACGCCTTACAGCTCGCTGACGTTGAGTGAGGAAACCGTTACCACTGCGGAAGGCGAGATCACCAGAGGCGTGTTTACCGTAATTGGTGACGTTAACGTATTCAACTCCGACGATTCCCTTTCTTTCAGTGACGAAACCTACAACTATCAGCTCAAAAACGTTATTTTCGTCTCCGCACTTGACAGTTTGAATCCCAAGCTGCATACCGTTGATGGCAATAACGCACAAATTCAGGGCAATGAGATTGTCATCAAGGGTGGCACGCTGACCGGATCAACCGTTGCGATCACCAACGAGAATGGTGGCACAATCACAGTTGATGGCAACGTCATTTACGTCAAAAAAGGATTTAACCTGCAGTTGACGTCCGGTATGCTTGCCAACGTGGCGGCAGACGGCACCGTTACCATTCTCTCGCTTGAGGTATCCGACGTTACCACGTCTTCTCTGAAATTCACCAATATGGTACTGCAGGGCGGTGTCAACGATACTATCACCATGCACGGTGTTTCCTTCGACCATACCGGTATTACAGTCAATTCAGCCGGTGGATCGTTGGTCATCAATGGGTACAGTATTCCTATTGAGGGTGATACTCATTTTGCTTATCCCACCAACTCCGTGATCAGAAAAGATGACACCGACTCTATTACAATCTTCCCTCGCGGTTTCATCGCTCAAAATTTGGGCACTTATATGAGATACTCGAATGGTAATTTCACGATTGTTGCAACGGTAGGACATTCGTATACCATTACGAATGCAACCGGTACAGGCTTAGGCACAGAAGAGACCGGTACAATCACGGTCGGAGATGGTGGTGGTTTATTAAACTACCAAGGATACTATTTCTACGTTAACGAAGGTGTAATTACCGTAACCGGTTCTTATTACAGAGGAAATTACATTGACTGGTTTAACACAGACCCCGGTTATTTTACTCCAAACGCCGACGGTTCTGTAACTCACACGTTCCAGAATGGTTCTGATGCTGCCAAAATCCCAACAGCAGCTGGAAGCGCTAACAATTTCAACCTTGACCTCTCCCCTGTTTATAACACAATCTTCCAGGATGCAGCAATCACCATGGAAAAGGGTGCTATCGATCCTCCGTTTGCAACCGTTAAGCTTGCAACACTGGAGGGCAACACCACCTCGATTGCTGACGGCAAGGTCACCTACACCGGAACCAACTTTACCGATATCAAGAACGTTCTTCAAAACAACGGCTTGACTTGGACCGCAGTCATTGTTGACGGCGAGCACGTTTCCATTTCGGACGGCGCGACTTACACCATCGCAGATGGCAAGCTGGTTGTCACGGGCGGCACCTCCACCATTGGCAAGGGTGCTCTGCTGACTACCGATGCCGACGTCAACGTCAACTACAACACCTTTACCGGCAACTCTGATGCAACCTTCTACGTATTCGTAGAAATGCACTGCAGCAGGTAAAGGTCACCTATTCGACCGTAGGCGGATTCACTTACGCACTGGTTGACGACATTCTGTTTGAGCCCTACGTGCTGCACGAGGATGAAGAAACCGGCTTGAAGTATCTGTTCCTGCTCTCCGAGGTTCCCACTATGACGCATACGCCCGGTGGTGCATACCTGCAGGTTGCTGACCGCATTTACTACGCAAACGGCAAGACCTCTTACGTCAACGTTGCGTGGAACGTTGTGGAAGGCGGTAATTATCTGGAGGTTGATCAGTACCTTGGTAAGATGAGATTCCAAACCCTTGATCTTACCGATGCGACCGATGCAGAAAGAGCTGCAGGCACAGCTATCAGAGAAGTGACTCTGCGTGCGCAGGTCAACGTTGACGGTAAGCTGACCGAGCGTTACTTCACCTTCACGGTCACCTACTACTTATAATATGGAGGTGGCGCAACGTGAAAAACACTAATCAAACTACTACGAAAGGAGGCTCCCGTATGAATCTCAGAACTCATAAGATCATAGTCATCATTGCTCTGGCATTGGTTCTTTGTACGGGTGCTACCCTTCTGGCACAAGCACTTTTCCAGGCGTTTTCAGATGACGTTTCCGGCACGGTAAACGTCACTCCGCCCGCTGTTGACGGCAGCGCATATTACGTTGTCGTCAACAACGAGCAAGATCTGATCGAAGCAACCAAAGCAATCACCTACAACGACCCCGCAAGCAACGCAAGGGCTGATGCAAACGTTGGCAGATGTATCGTGCTTTTGGGTGCTGATATCACGCTCAACAACGATCTGACCGTTACACGCGATTGCCACATCGACCTTGGCGGCAAGAGTTTGGACCTGAACGGTTATGCGATCAACGTATTCCACACCTACAGCGGTGCATTCCTGATTGCCAACGGTAATCTGGTCAGCACCAAAACCGAAGGCAAGCCTGCAACGCAGGTCAAGGGTACGGTCAACGTCAATACGCCCCATGCGGCTGTATTGGTCGATGCTACCTACAGCGCAGATCAAATCACGCTCAACACCACCGCGCTGAGCGACGAAATGGTTTGCATGTCCGCGCTCTCCATGGTTTGCGCTCACCTTTCCAACAGCCTTGGCGACCACGGTGTTTACGGTCTGCTTAACGAGATCACAGCCGACGGCTGCAAGCTTCCCGTGATGTCCGCGTTTGGTTGCTCCCATGCAAACGGTTGCGCGTTTATCACAAGTGATGCGGATCTTCCCTATTGGTTCTTTGGCTATCAGGATATTCAAATCACCTACACAAGCAGCGATGCAGCCGTTATGAACAACTACGGCAAGGTAACCGGTACAGGCGTGACCACGCTGACTGCCAAGGTCACATACAACGGTGTCACCAAGGAAGCTCCCTTCACCGTACACGTACTGGGCTCCGATTCTGACTATGCGAAGGCAGCCATTGCGATTCTGCAGCATGATCTGAGTTCTTACAAAAAGGGTGATAATTACAACTTTGACACGCCCGTTGCCCTGCCTCATACCATGGTGGTCGGCAATCAGGTCGTCAACATGACCTATGCTGCAAGCGGCAGCAGCGCCCACGTCTCCACTCCCGATGGTGCACAGTATACCCTTTACACCACCACCTCGGAAACGGCAGTGGATCTGACCATTACGGCAACCTCGGGCACCTCTTCCGCAACCGGCACCATTCCCACCACGGGTCATGCCTCCGACGTTGAGGAAACCGAATACACCAAGGCAAACCGCATTATCAAGCAGCTGTTTGGCGGCGGTATTACGATCTACAAGGACGAGGATGATCAAGGCGCAGCCTACTACACCAGCCAGTCCCTGGCTTATGACGTAAATGATTACCCTGACAATTATGATTTCACCGGCATTGTCTTTGAATTGATCGGTGATAACCACGCAAGCTATGATATTACGGGCACCAATCCCAATCAGACGCTGGTAGTTACCGGAACTCCCGAGCAGTACGTTTACATGGATACCGTATATCTGCGCGCGACGGTTACGATCAATGCGATTCCGATCGTGATTAACGTTCCCGTCAATATTGTGGACAAGACGGTTGCTGCCGAAGGCGGTACGGTTGCTCAATTCCTTCCTTATTACCATTACTTCAATCAGTTGTTCTCCACCACCACAGGTAATTATACCTATAGAGATTTCACCTTCCCGACAGGTTATCCCAACAGCCAGGTGCAGATCGAGTTCTATCTGGTCGATCCGGATGATTACACCTTCTCTGCTCTTGCTACCGATTATCTGACCGTATCCAAGGTGAATGGCGAATGGAGCTTTAACATCGATCCCGAAAAGATCGGTCGTACAGACCAAGAGCTGATCCTTGGCTACAGATACACGCTGGACGGTTCCAAATGGGAAAACTTTGATGCAGGCAAGGCGGACGGTAAGTTCACCTACCTCACAATTCCCGGTGTTCTGAACACAACCGAGGACGTTGTGGACGAAGCACTGTACGGCATGCTGTTCAAGATCTATCATCCCGAGGCGCTTCTCGATGAGGATACGGACACTTGGGATTACACCTACAAAACCGACTATATTCTGACCTCCCGTCTGAACAGAGTCGTGGATCAAACTCAATTGAACTTCTCAAGTACAGGTGTCACCACGGTTAAGAACTATAAGGGTATTGAGTTTTTGAGCGGTGCAACAGGCATTAATCTGGACGGTGCTCTTACCAGAGGTACTACAACTAATTTTACTACCATGACCACGTATCTGACTCAGATGACCAATCTGGAGTACCTCAATCTGGCAAACAACAACATTCAGGATAGCGAAGGCGGCTTCAATTTCGGTGCAACCACCGACGTCATTGCCCCGCTGACCGTTCTGACTAAGATGAACGAAATTCACCTTGAGAACAACGTCATTCATGATTTCACTTCCCTGATTGATTTCCCTGAGCTTAAGACCGCATACGTCTACGGTAACGTGCCTACGTTTAACGGCTTTGGCATTGGTTTTATTGACAATATGATTGCAGACGTATTACAGCAGGTTTACGGTTCTGTGGGCGCTACTAATACCGCAACCTTTGCAGCATTGCACGCAACCGGTACCACCATTTATAATAAGACCAATGGTGATGACCCCGTTGCCTTTACTCCCGAAGCGGAAACAACAAATATGTATCTGGCATTCTCGAATATTGAGTATCAGGATAAGCTGTATGAGGGCGTTCCGATTGAGAGTGTATGGGCAACCATGAGCACCGATCCGCAGGCTTACGGTATTGCAAAGAAAATGCCTACCAACTATGCTACCTATAAGAACGGTGCGCAATCCAGTGGCACGTTCGAGAACAAGATCTCGTTTGAAAAGATCTCCGACACCGAATTTGCTCTGGTTTATACGGATTATATCATAGCTAAGCCTTCGGATGACAGCGACAATCTCTGGGGCTACATCTTCGGAACCAACCAGGAGCTGGCATTCGAGTATTCCGTTAAATTCAGATTCAAGGTAACCCGTGTAGATGCGAACGGCAATCCTATCGTAAAAACCCCTACTACCTAAGAAAGGAGGCGCAAGAATGGAACAGACACAAAAAGAGCAAAGCTTGTTAGTTTTGCAAAAGAGGCTGCCGATGCTGGTCACGATGGCTGTGGCGATCGTGCTCTGCTGCGCAGTTGTCATGAACTTTACCCGCGCGTGGTACTCCAACAACCTTGACGCCTCCGCCGAGGGTATGCAGATCATCTCCGAATCCCCGGACGTTGCATATTCGTTAACCATTTACCGCAGTGGTTATCAGGTTTACCCTAAAAATGAATCCCCCTACCCCGAGCCTCTGGACGGTCTGCTTCCCGGTGAAGAGTATATCTTCCTGCTCAAGCTCAACCGTGATACCAGTGCTTTGCAGTCCATTCTGAAATTGGACGTTGGTTTCTTGGGCATTGAAGGTTATCCTCTTGGCACAACCTACTCTGTTATCACCAACTCCAAGGCTGCCGAGACCCAGATCATCAAAAACGCAGGTAACTCGACGGTCGAAATCTTCGGCGACAGCTTCTACGTAGTAGACGGTGCACCCGTACAGAATTCGGACGGTTCCTACAACATCCTTCCCGCGGAAGGCAAGGACTGGGCGATTCTGGTGCAAGACTATGCCGGATATCAGACATGGCTTGAGGCAAACAGCGACGGTAGTTTGACCGATACGGAATTGAACAATTTGTCCGACAGCGGTAAAATCTTCTATGCAAAGAGCTTTCTTGTATCGGGCTTTAGCAATGAGCTTCAAAAGGTCGGGATTCCGATCAACAGCACTACCTCCACCACCGAAACCTTTGATTTCTTCACCTTCCCCCCTGAGTTGATTGACCTCAAGGGCAGCACGACCTTTACCGTTACCGGTGCTGCTTATACCGGTAGAGAGGGTCTTTACAAGGTAACTCCTGCAAAGGATGCCAATGGTAATCTGGTCTCCTCTACAATTACCATTTATCATGAAAATGACGGTGCTCCCTGCCCTCACACGTCTTCTCAGTTTACCGTAGCGGGCTACAACGTCACTGAAAATGCCGACGGTTCCCTCACCTTTACCGAGCAGTACGATGGATCCGGTCAGGTATCGCAGGTACTGGGTACTATTCAGGCAGGTACCGGTAGCTATTCCACGCAGGTATTCAACGTAGGTGTGTACAACAAAGGCGATCCGATCCTGCTTGATCCCGATCAGGATAAGAATCCCGCTCAGCTTCAATTCAAGACACTGCAGGAAATTCTTGAAGAATTCCAAAAGGTTGGCGTTGAGGGTCAGACCTCTGTGTTTACAGAGCAGACACTTCAGTACAGCACCGCAATGGAGTTTGATCAGAACAATCAGTATCTCTACCAGAACACCTGGGGTGCTATGAGCAAAGAAACACAATCGCTGGTTATTCCCTTTGCGATCAAGATTTCGACGGCTCAGGATGCAAAAGACAAGCATATTATTCTGTCCGCATCGGACCTTTCCAACATCGCGTTTAAGGTAGATGCGATCTACATCAACTCCGTTCCTGACGAATCCGGACAAGGAGGTCAATCATGAGTAAAAAGCTAAACGTTGCTACGTTCTCTTTGACCATTGCAACCGGTATTTCACTGGCTCTGGCACTTACGACCACCTTCAGCTGGTTCAGTAGCCGTTTGATTACTCAGGAATTCCCCTTCACCACGGCAAGACTTGCATCCATCGTAACCTTGGAAAAGGGCGTGGATTTCGACTGTGATGGCTATTTGGATATTGATCAAACCTCCAAGAAGGAAATGTTTGAAAACGAGATCAAGATCCAGGACCCGAACAATGCGCAAAAGCTGCTGCCCGCAATGAAGCTGGAAAACCTGCTCCCCTCTCAGGTTCACACCTACAGACTGACCGTTATTAACAACGGTACGGTTGACAGTAAAATCGTCATTCAGTTTGCCTCAAGCACACAGACCGATTTGAAGCTGCTCAACCTGCTGGTTGCAAGACCGATTTACATTGATGAAAACAATCAAGTACTTCGCGGAACCGATACGTATTTAGGAAGCATGCAGAAGGATGCGGAAATTGAAAATTTGTATACCGCAGAATTCTTGAATGACAGCAAATACGGTAGTATCGTTCTTCCCAAGGATTACACGTTGGTTGAGATTGACGGTGAACCTCGTGAGTACTTCTTCCAGATTGAGATGCTGACCTACGAGCAAGTAAAAACATATCAGCCCGATATGACTTACGAGCAGTACATGGCATATGCAGCTCAGGGAATCGACTACGCAGGAACCATTTATCTCTCCGTGCTCCTCGAAGCAGAAGATCTTGGTGTTGCACAAGAACCTACCAATTAACCCCCCGCCCCTGCCGCATGGCAGGGGCTTTTTTTGCGCGTACGGGCACAAAGGTGCACCCGGCATCCAACACGCAAAAAAAGCTGAGCGCCAAGCTGCGGGTATAAAATATAAGGGCTATCGCTTTGGCGATAGCCCTTATTCTATTGATGCGCGCGTCTCATGAGTGCAGCACCGTTTTTCTTGAGCCAGCTGTGTCTAGTCTTGTAATCCGGCATAACGCGCTCTATTTCCGCGTAAAACGCCTTTGAATGATTCATGTGCTTGCGATGGCACAGCTCATGCACCACCACGCTATCCAGCACCTCCGGTGGTGCCAGCATCAAAAGGCAATTGAAATTCAAATTGCCCTTGCTCGAACAGCTGCCCCAACGAGTTTTCTGCATGCGGATGGTGACTCTTCCGTAGTCCACGCCAATCAGCCTTGCATAATATGCAACGCGCTGTGGGATCACGCGGTGCGCCTGATCCGCCAGTGCTTTTTTCTCCTGCTCGGTCAATGCGGGCAAATTCTCCCCTGCTTTGCACTTTGCCAATTGCTTTTTGATCCATGCTTCATGCTTGAGCACGAATGCATTGATGGTTCGCTTGGCAACAAACAAAGGCGCGCGCACGATGATTTTGCCGTCCTTGACCTGCAAGCCGATGGTTTTTCTGATCGAGCGAATCAGCGTATAATCCATCATTTCTTGAGTCTGACCACAAAAGCGCACCAGCCGTTTTCCTCAGCACGCTCCACGATCTCAAAGCCGTGCTGCTCAAAGCAGTCGATTACGTCCTGACTTCTTTCCATAATAATACCGGATGCCAGCAGCACGCCGTCATCTGCAATGTATCTGTGCACGTCGGGCGTCATGCGAATGATAATGTCCGCCACGATATTGGCACATACCAGACCGTATTTTCCACCGCTCAGATCAACCGAACGCAGCAGGTCGGACTGATCGCAGGTAATATTGGTAAGCCCCGAATCCGCGATATTTTCGCGTGCTACGCGCACCGACATCGGGTCGATATCATACGCCTTGCATTCCCCTGCACCCAAGCGGGAGGCGCAAATGGCGAGAATGCCGCTGCCTGTACCCACATCCAGCATACGCACACCGGGCGCTGTGTATTTTTCAAGCAGACCGATCACCAATCTGGTTGTTTCGTGCGTGCCCGTACCGAATGCCATACCGGGGTCCATACGTACAATCAGCTCCTCGGGAGAAGCCTCGTACTTTTCCCATGCGGGCACGATCACAATACGCGAGCCGATCTTGATCGGCTTATAGTAAGCCTTCCAGGCATTTGCCCAGTCCTCTTCATTCAGACCAATCATCTTGATCTCGCCCTCGATGCCGTCCTTTTGCATCATGCTGCGCAGAAAATCCACGTCCTCGCGGATGTCGCGCTCGATGGGCAGGTAAACCGACACCGATGCAATGGTTTTATCTGCGTTGAGAATGCTCTCATCGATCAGATCTCCATAGCAGGTCTTAAGATCAATATCGCTGTAATCCTCAATCATCAGGTTGTTATTGATCATGCTCATGACTGCCACGAGCGCGTCCAGCTGCTCCAGCTTGACCGTGACGCGAATCTGCGTCCACTGTGTGGTCTCGCCCCAGTCCTCGCAGGTATAATCCTTATCAATCATACTCATTTACCCTTTTTGAAGAATCCCTTTTTCTTTTTGTAATTGCTCTCACCGCACGCATCGGCAAACGCGCGCATAGCCTCCTTTTGCTTGGTGGAAAGTCCGGTGGGGATCTCAACGGCAACCGTAAAGATCAAGTCTCCCCTGCGCGAATTGTTGGAAAGATTGGGAATGCCCTTGCCCTTCAGGGTAAAGGACGTGCCGGACTGCGTGCCCTCGGGCAGGTCGAATTTCTGAGAGCCCTCCAGCGTAGGCACCTCAATCTCCGCGCCCAGCACTGCCTCGGCAATGGTAACCGGGATCTCGCAGTAAATATTGGCTCCCTCGCGCTTGAAGATCTTGTGGCTCTGCACGCCCAGCTGAATGATCAGATCGCCTGCAGGACCACCGTTTTTGCCGTCACAGCCCTGAGAGCGCAGTGCGATCTTCTCACCGTGGTCAATGCCTGCAGGGATATCCACGGTCAGATTCTTGTTCTCGCGCTCCATGCCTGCTCCGCGACAACGCGAGCAAGGAACTTTGACGATCTTACCGGTGCCACGGCACTTTTCGCACGTGCCGGTGGACTGGAACTGCATGCCGCCCATGTTATGCACGGTGCGCACCTGCCCGGTTCCGCGACAGTTGGGGCAAATTTCGGGCGCCTGACCGCCCTCACTGCCGTTTCCTTTACAGTCGGGACACTTGCGCAGTCTTGTATAGGTAATGGTTTTCTTGGCACCAAAAGCCGCCTCCTCAAAGGTCAGGGAGACGCGGATCTGAATATCGTCTCCGCGCTGCGGACCGTTACGTCTGCGCTGTCCGCCGCCTCCGAATGCACCGCCGAAGAAAGAGCCGAAAATATCGCCCAGGTCACCGAAATCGGTGCTGTAGCCACCGCCGTAGCCTGCGCCAAAGCCGCCTGCAGCGGGATCAAACGCAGCGTGACCGTACTGATCGTACTTTGCCTTTTTGTCGCTGTCCGAGAGCACCTCGTATGCCTCGTTGACCTCCTTGAACTTTGCCTCAGCCTCGGCATTGCCGGGATTCATATCCGGATGGTATTTCTTTGCCAGTACTCGGTAAGCCTTTTTGATATCCGCATCAGACGCGCTTTTATCAACGCCAAGTACCTCGTAATAATCTCGTTTATCTGCCATTTTTTTCAGTCCTTTATAACCGACTGTAGGCTGTCGCACCCGGTGCGACAGCCCATAAGTCTATTTCATTACTTGTTGGAATTATCCTCGTAGTTTGCATCGTAGTAGGTGCCGTCGCCTGCGTCATAGTTGCCGCCCTGCGCGCCGCCCTGGTCGCCACCCTGTGCGCCCTGCTGACGGTACAGCTCCTCGGATACCTTGTAGAATGCCTTTTCAGCAGCCTCGGTATCAGCCTTGATCGCCTCGGTATCGGTGCCCTTCAGGGTTTCCTTGAGCTTATCAATGCCTGCGCGAGCCTCGTTGATCGCGTCGGGGCTTACCTTGCCCTCAACCTCGCCAAGAGTCTTTTCCATCTGGAATACCATGGACTCTGCACGGTTGCGAACGTCAACGGCTTCCTTCTGCTTCTTATCCTCTTCAGCAAACTTTTCAGCCTCGCGAACTGCCTTGTCGATGTCTTCCTGAGACATGTTGGTCGAGGAGGTGATCACGATGTGCTGCTCCTTGCCGGTGCCCTTGTCCTTTGCGGTAACGTTTACGATACCGTTTGCGTCGATGTCAAAGGTAACCTCGATCTGAGGAACGCCACGGGGAGCGGGAGCAATGCCGTCCAGAATGAATCTGCCAAGCGTGGTATTGTACTGTGCCATTTCTCTCTCGCCCTGCAGCACGTGGATCTCAACAGAGGTCTGACCGTCAGCTGCGGTAGAATAGATCTGGCTCTTCTTTACGGGGATGGTGGTGTTTCTGTCAATGATTCTGTTGAATACGCCGCCCATGGTCTCGATACCCAGAGACAGAGGGGTTACGTCAAGCAGCAACAGATCCTTGACCTCGCCGCCCAGCACGCCGCCCTGAATAGCAGCACCGATTGCAACGCACTCGTCGGGGTTGATGCCCTTGAAGGGCTCCTTACCGATGAACTTCTTAACAGCCTCCTGCACTGCGGGGATTCTGGTAGAACCGCCGACCAACAGGCACTTATCAATCTGAGAAACGCTCAGGCCTGCATCAGCCAAAGCCTTCTTGGTGGGAATCATTGCGCGATCAACCAGATCTGCGGTGATGCGATCAAACTCAGCTCTGGTCAGGGTTGCCTCAAAGTGCAAGGGACCTGCGCTGGTTGCGGTAATGAAGGGCAGGTTGATATCTGCGCTCATCATACCGGAAAGCTCGATCTTAGCCTTCTCTGCTGCATCCTTGAGTCTCTGCAGAACCATCTTGTCGCGGCGAAGGTCAACGCCGTTTTCCTTCTGGAACTTATCAGCCATCCAGTCGATGATTCTCTGGTCGAAGTCGTCACCGCCCAGCTTGGTGTCACCGTTGGTAGCCAGAACCTCGAACACACCGTCCGAGATCTCGAGAATGGAAACGTCGAAGGTACCGCCGCCAAGGTCGAATACCATGATCTTCTGCGCGATTTCCTTGTCCATACCGTATGCAAGTGCTGCAGCGGTAGGCTCGTTGATAATTCTCTTTACGTCAAGACCTGCGATCTTACCTGCATCCTTGGTTGCCTGACGCTGTGCGTCGGAGAAGTATGCGGGAACCGTGATAACAGCCTCGGTTACAGTGCTGCCGAGGTAGCTCTCTGCATCAGCCTTGAGCTTCTGCAGGATCATAGCGGAAATTTCCTGAGGCGTATATGCCTTGCCGTCAATGTTGGTCTTCTTGGCAGAGCCCATTTCTCTCTTGATAGAAATCACGGTTCTGTCAGGGTTGGTAATCGCCTGGCGCTTTGCAACCTGACCTACCATTCTCTCGCCGCTCTTGGAGAATGCGACAACGGAAGGGGTGGTTCTGGAGCCTTCGGGATTGGGGATGACGATGGGCTCGGAGCCCTCAAATACTGCTACGCAGGAGTTAGTTGTACCTAAATCTATACCGATAATCTTTCCCATAATGTTTTTTCCTCCTTAAATATATGGTTATAAATAGATTTCAAATCAGTTTGCGACGATGACCATAGCAAAGCGCAGAATCTTATCGCCCTTTGCATAGCCCTTTTGGTAAACCTCGGTGATCTCGCCTTCACCGTGCTCTTGATCTTCGATGTGCATGACCGCATTGTGCTTTTCGGGGTCAAAGGTTTCGCCCTTCTCGCCAAACGAGGTCACACCCATCTTGGCAAGTGCATCCTCAGCGCCCTTGAGCGTCATGGCAAGTCCCTTTTGCAGCGCCTCTGCTTCGCTTACACCAACCGCTCTTTCAAGGTTGTCAAGCACGGGCAGAATGCCCTTGAGCGCATCTGCATAAGCATCTGCGTAAATGCCATCCTTTTCCTTGGCGGTACGGCGGCGATAATTTTCATATTCGGCAATCATGCGCATATATTTGTCGTTGGCTGCCGCAAGCTCTGCCTGTGCTTCTTCCAATTTCTTATTCAGCTCGGCAATCTCGGCTTCAGCCTTTTTCATTTTCTTTTTATCTGCGCGAGTCGGCTTTTCCTCGGACTCGCTTTGTACCTCGGGAGCTTCGGTCTGCTCGGTTGCAGCTTGTTCTACCGTCTCATCCGTCGGTCTTTTGGTTTCCTCCATTATGTTCTCCTCCGTTCAACAGTTTATTATCTTGCAGCATATCGGCAATGTCTCCGCTCAGGCTCTCCAGCGTTGCCAGCACCTTTGCGTAGTCCATACGGCGCGGACCGATGATGCCGATCGCACCAACCGTCTTGCCGTCCTTGACGATATGCTTATACACCATAGCAGAATTGTTCATAGGTCCTGTCATGCCGCCTGCACCGAAGACCACGTTGACGTCTTCACGGTCGCCCGCAGAAACCAGATCCAGAATCTCATCCTGCCCTTCCAGTGCGCCAAGCACCTGCTTGAGCGTGTCGCGATCCTCAAATTCGGGATACTGCAGCAGCTGATCAATGCCGCTCCAGCGAACCGCACCGTCATCCAGCTCATTGAGCGTTTCGTAAACAGCCTTGATCACCGGTCCGACAAAGCCTGCGCCCTGCCCCATCTCGCTCTCCATATTCATAATAATAGGAAGATTGATCTGATGCGAGGTCAGCCCTGCGATGTTGTCATTGAGCACGCGGGAGAGCTGTGCGGTCACGTCTGCGGTGATTTCCTGCTCTGTGTGAATGCTCTTGGTTTTGACGTCGCCCGAGGCAGCCACCATGACTACGATGAACTCCACGGGGCGGATATAAATGATTTCAAAGCGATTGATGCGTGCTGCGGATGCACGAGGCTTGATGGCAATGCCCGTATAATTGGTCAGGCTGGATGCCACGCGGGATGCTGCCATGAGCACCTCGTCAAGCTCGTTCATCTTGGCTTTCAGCAAGCCACCGATCTCCTTGACCTCGTGTGCGGTCGTTGCGTAGTGCTCAATCAGCGAGTCCACGTAAAAACGATAACCCAGCTCGCTTGGCACTCTTCCAGCCGAGGTGTGAGGCTGAACCAAATATCCCATCTCTTCAAGCTCTGCCATTTCGTTACGAATGGTAGCAGACGAGCAAACGATCTGCTGATTTGCCATCAGAGACTTAGATCCGACCGGCTCACCCTCGGCAATATGTGCCTCGACGATCGCCTTCAATATTAATTTTTTGCGTTCGCTCAAGCCGTCGTTCTTGATTCCCATGCCAACTCTCCTCTCTTCGGGGCTGATTTTGACGATTTTTAGCACTCTTTTTGCTTCAGTGCTAACCACTGACATAAATTTACCACGATTTTGGGGGTTTGTCAACCCCTTTTTGCCTTTTTTCATTGTTAATATTTTATGAACATTGCTAATTTCTTGTCGTGAGTGCTAAAAAATGGGCGAAACGCCCTTCCCTGCCCGTACGCAGGCGGATTCTTTGGTTAGTATGTAAAAAACGGGGCGAAATATGCGTACGGGAATCATTGTAGGGGCGATCAGTGATCGCCCGCTACGCGAACGCATCGGGCACGCACCCGTCTTGTGTCATCCTGCCTGCGTATTCTTTGGTAGGGGGCGGCGCCTTGACGACCCGTTTCGCAAACGCTTCGGGCGAGGCTCCCCCTTTGTGTCATCCTGAGCGAGGTCGCAGAGCGACCGAGTCGAACTTTTGCGGGTCGAATATTTCGCGGCAGAGCCGCGAAATTGAGCGAGCAAAAGCGCAAGTGCGGTAGCGCGCAGCGGGATCTGCGATGGGTTTGCAAGACGTCTGCTTAGCCGAAGTAATATTTTTTACTTGCCCCATGTGTTTCCTAAAGAACGTATCATAAACCGTTTTCTAGATCCTCAAAGCGCAGCTTGCGCTTTGACTTTCAAAAATCAGCAAACTGTTGCAGATTTTTGAAAGTTCGACTCGAAAACATCCGCACAGGGATGTTTTCTCGCTCAGGATGACACAAAAGGGGTGCGCAAAACAGCCCCCCTCCGGGAGTTAGAGAGGAACAAACGATTGATTATCGTTTGTGACGAACGGTCGAGCCAAAGCAGCGCGGCAAAGGAGCGAGTGTATCGAGCGACGCATGACGAGCATGCGACGTGAGCGTGCAGTTAAAGGGGGGAGCCTGCGGGAGTAGCAAAGGCGGAGCGCATTGCCCCGAGTACTCAACCGAACTCATTTGCCCGCATTCTCCTACCGTCATTTTGCAGACCGAAACGCCCCTATGCCATCAATTTGCAAAATGCCACCTCCCTCCCGGAGGGAGGCTTTTTTCGCGTGTCGTAAACCGTTTTCCAGATCCTCAAAGCGCAATCCTTGCGCTTTGACTTTCAAAAATCAGCAATTCGTTGCAGATTTTTGAAAGTTCGACGCGCAAACACCCACACCGGGGTGTTTGCTTGCTCAGGATGACACATAGTGGGGGTGCGTGCAAAGGACACAAAAATCCACCGCCTGCATTGATATGCACCCCAAAAGTTAGACACTTTTGGAGGTGCATATTTTTTATGGGTAAAACAGGAAGAGAAAACATGAGATACTCGACAGAATTCAAGATGTGTGTTATAATGGACATGCGAGAACACAA
>SVQP01000019.1 GCA_015065285.1 Oscillospiraceae bacterium
GTTTCTCCTTTTAAATTAAAAAGTTACTTATTTATGTATTATTCTCGCAGGCAGTGGATTCCCGCAAGTAATAACCATCAAACATTAGGGTTGGGTTTCGGTCTGACCTTGGGTCTCACCTTGGGTCTGACCCGCGGTCTCATCCTCGATTTCGATCATGGACATGGTCATATCCACCTTGAAGGTGCCCTCGATCAAATCGTCGGTGCATTCGGGGTCATCGCCCTCGATCCAGATGACGACTGTGAACTTGGTCATGTCGCCCGGCTTGAAGCCGCTGATCTGCTGCCTTGTGATAATTGCATTGTCGCCCTCGGTCATGAACGGGGTGGTGTAGCCGTATTCCGCGATGGTATATTCATCGAACGGGCAAACCGGCTCGGCGCCACCGTCCGCTGCCTTGGTTGCATACACCGTTTTCTCTCCGTTGACGTACAGCGCAAGTCTGATTGCCCGGTCGAGATTGTTGGTGATGTTGGACGCGGTCAGCACGTATTCATACGTCATGGGCTTTGCGCCGTTGTTCATGACGTAATAGGTGTACGCGATGTAGTCGTCACCGCTGTGTGCACCGTCTACGTTTTCCAGTCCATCCGGCAGGTGCTGGTCAATACAAATGTTTGTGATGCGCTCATTGGTCTTGGCATTCAGCTTGGTGGTCAGCGAGCTGAAATCGGGCGTTTCGGAAAGGATCAGCGAATACTCGACGTTGTCGAATTTGTTGATCGAGACCGTGTAGGAGCCGGTTTGGTTATACAACGCTGCTGCCACGTACACCAAGGTCATGGCGCACATGCTTGCCGTTAAGCCAATGGAAATGATTTTGCGAATCAGCTTATAGTGAAGAATCTCGGCGCTTCTTCGCAACAGGATATTTGATTTGTTGACGTCAATCGCCATTGGATTCATTCCTTTCGTGTTGGGTTTTGGAGGGAAACGGGGCGTCGTGGGCGCCGCCCCCTACCAAAGGAGCAGGGTTATACGAGCGGGGGTAGTTCCTTTGTCAAGACGATCTCCGCAGGAGCATCATCGTCCGCAGGGGTTTGTTCGGGGTTCGGATCCTCGGGGACGTCGGTCCCTACAGGGGCATTTTCCTCGGGGTTCGGATCCTCGGGGTTCGGACCGTCGGGGACGCCGGTCCCTACAGAGGTATTTTCCTCGGGGTTCGGATCCTCGGAGACGTCGGTCTCTACGGGAGCATTTTCCTCGGGGTTCGGATCCTCGGGGACATCGGTCTCCACAGGGGCGTTTTCCTCGGGGACGTCGGTCTCCACAGGGGCATTTTCCTCGGTGGGGGTCTCGATGTCTGCTTCTTCCTTATATGCCTGCATGGTTTCCGCCAGCAGGTCGCCGCGCTCGCGTGCGATTTCGTCCAGCATGTACTGTACGTTATAAGTAGCGGGGGTGGGGGTGATCATGCCCGAGCAGCCAAGTCTTTCCAAGCCTGCTGCAATGGCATCCTCATCTGCGCCGATGCCGGTGACCAGCACCTTAAGCGAGATGGATCTTAAATAGGTGACAAGGGCTGCGGCATTGACTGCCTCTTCCTCATCGCGGAAGCTCTGTGCCACCGACTCGTGCGTTTGCACCATGTCCAGCGGCAGGCTTGCCAATCTGATCACGGGGTAGTTTTCGCTGCCCACGCCTGTCAGCATGCATCTGACGCCTGCGTTCTTGGCACCGTTGATGGCTGCCTTGAGCACCTCGGTATCCAGATAAATGGCTTCGGGTGGGAACTCCAGCATCAGCTTATCGCGATATTTGAACTCCTCTGCCTCGAACACGGTTCTCAGCGTGGCTTCCATATCGGCTTTTTCGATGAACTTGAGCGGAATGTGGATCGAATACCAATCCATATCCTGCTCGGCTGCTACCAGCTCGGTGATCTCTCTGCAGATCTGCGTCAGTGCCCACATGGCAACTGCAATGCACTGGTTGGAGCGGTTGGCG
This sequence comes from Oscillospiraceae bacterium, assembly GCA_015065285.1. Lineage (GTDB taxonomy): Bacteria > Bacillota > Clostridia > Oscillospirales > CAG-272 > SVQP01. The sequence continues at coordinate 1,951 of SVQP01000019.1, forward strand.
GTGGGCTGATACTGCGAGGCATTCAAATCTCCCAAGGAGACACTGCGCACCAGCACCTCGGTTTTATACGCCTTGGTTCTTGCGGTGGAAATGACGTCGCGTACCTCGGTATAAAACAGCTCCAGAGGGGTGATATTCATGGCGAGCATTTGCTCTATTTGCGCTTCATGCATGCTCTTCACTCCTCCCGAGAAATAAAAAATCGCCAGCTTGCACGCGGGTTTTCGGTTTTTCTTTTCCGATCCCTTTTCATGCAACTGGCTGCCACGGTTTTGCCCAAGGCCCTTTAGCTTTGCGTCACAAGTTTTCACTTGCTTTGCCCTTCTTCATCAGTATGTTTATTATACAGATTTTTGATCGCATTGTCAAGAGATTTTGAATTTTTTTTGATTTATCTAAGTAAAATCTTGCAATTTTGTCAGATTGCACAAGGGTTGCAGGGGGACTTTGGGTATTATTTTAGGTATGTTGGTGCGACTTTTTGTCGTAGTGAGGCAAGAACGCGCTCAAGCCTCCCTCCGGGAGGGAGGTGGCATTTTGCAAATTGATGGCATAGGAGCGTTTCGGTCTGCAAAATGACGGTAGGAGAATGCGGGCAAAAGAGTGTGGTTGAGTACTCGGGGCAATGCGCTCCGTCCTTGTTACTCCCGCAGGCTCCCCCCTGGCGAATATTGTATTTTTAAGGTCGCCTTCCCCCCTCCCGGAGGGGGGCTTTTTGCGCATCCCACTTTGTGTCATCCTGAGCGGAGCGCGGACACCGCGTTGTGGTGTCCGCGCGCAGTCGAACCCGAAGGGCGCGCGCAGCGCGGGATCTGGGAAACGGTTTACGATACGCGAAAGAGCCTCCCCTTCAGGGGAGGGGGACCGCAGCGGAGCGACGCGTTGTGTCGCGTAGCGGTTGCGGTGGAGGGGTTGCCTCCCCTTCAGGGGAGGGGGACCGCAGCGGAGCGGCGCGTTGTGCCGCTTCGCGGTTGCGGTGGAGGGGTTGCCGCAGGTCGTCACGCTTCGACTGCGTTCGACATACACTATGCGTGAGCGTATGCTCAATCTTGTACAGGAGGATTTATCATGTACGCACCTAAAAGCAGCGCGGGGCACGGCAGAGAGCGCGCCCCTTATGCCGCGCTGCGTCAATCTCAAAATCACTTGGACTGCGGCTGTGCAGATGCCCCCGTGGCAAGCTACCCTGCCCCTGCTCCTTCTTGCCTGCAAGGCTATCCGCTTGCCATGGTTTACGCGCCCGCGCAGCCCTTTGAGGGCATTTACGACCGTGATGCGTGGCTGGCGCGCGGCACCATCTTCAAAGCCCTTGATTTTCCCTTCAAGGGCGCGGGGAAAGGACGGTGAGCGCAATGGAGCAGAATCAAAGCATGGAAACCTTATATGCAAAGCTGCAAAAGCTGGATTTTGCCATTGTGGAGCTTGCCTTGTACCTTGACAGCTATCCCGACAATGCCGCGGCGCTGGACTACTACCAAAAGCTGATTGCCGAGCGCGAGGCTGTCTCTACAGCATATGCCATGGGCGGTTGCCCGATGACCATTCTGGACAACAAAAACCCCAACCTTTGGGAGTGGGGACAGCGCTCTTGGCCCTGGCAAAACGACGTGTAAGGAGGACGCATTATGTGGATCTATGAACGAAAGCTGCAATATCCCGTGAATATCAAAACGCCCAATCCCAAGCTGGCGACAGCCATCATCAGTCAGCTTGGCGGTCCTGACGGTGAGCTGGGGGCTTCCTTGCGCTATCTCAATCAGAGATACAGCATGCCCGACAAGCAGATCATCGGCACGCTGACCGATATTGGCACCGAGGAGCTGGCGCATATGGAGATGATCGCTTCGATCGTTTACCAGCTGACGCGCAATCTCTCGGAAAAAGAGGTGGCGCAAAGCCCCTTTGCCTCGTATTTTGTGGATCACACCACGGGCGTTTACCCCGTCAGCGCGGCAGGCGTGCCCTTTGACACCAAGTATCTGGCGGTCAAGGGTGATCCCATTGCCGATCTGAACGAGGATCTGGCTGCCGAGCAAAAGGCGAGGGTGACTTACGACAATATTCTGCGTCTGGCGGACGATCCCGACGTCAAGGACGTCATTCGCTTCTTGCGTCAGCGCGAGCTTGTGCACTACCAGCGCTTTGCCGAGGCGCTCAACAAAACGCGCGATTCTCTGGATGCAAAAAATTATTACGCCACCAACCCGGCGTTTGACAAATAAAAAAAGGGGCTGAGTCAAATCAGCCCCTGATTTTTGCGGCAGATCACGGTCGGATCACATTGCATTTGGCAAAAAATATCATTTATTATATATAATACTGCTCCAGATATGCCACGACCTCAGGCATGATGCCCTTGGCGTGGTGGCAAAGCGTGGCATTGCACAGCGCCTTAACCTCGTCGATGGCATTCTCGGGGCAAAACGCAAGGTCTGCTGCCCCCAGCATGGCAAGGTCGTTTTCCTGATCTCCGCAGGCAACGACGGTCAGTTCCCTGCCCGTTCTGTCCTGATACAGCCGCTTGAGCGTTTGAATGCCCGATCCCTTGGTGCAGCCCTTGACGGTCAGCTCCAAAAAACGCGACCCCGAGGCGGCAAAATCAAAGCGGTCGCCAAAGCGCGCGATCAGGTGCGGACGAATGCTTGTCAGCAGCTCAAAATCACCGCGAAGCACCAGCTTGAACCACTGCTCGGCAGGATTATGCGCCGCCCACTCGCAAATGGGCAGGACGTGCGGGAAATCCAAGGGATTGCGCGCGATCTCACGCGCAATATCGACACCGATGCCGTCCGACATAAATCCGTCGGGTGTGACCACGCGGATGCCCACGTCTGGCGCAAGCTCTCTTGCGTATGCTGCCACGGCAAGCACGTCGGCTGTGGGCATGCTGACGGGGTACATTCTCTTTCCTGTGGAGAAATCCATGAGATACGAGCCGTTGCACACCACGGCAGGCAGCGTGCAAAGCTTGCCCGATTCGGGGAGAGCGCGCGCAATATTTTTGTGCATGCGCCCCGTTCCGTAGGTAAAATGACCGCCCCGCGCGCAGAAATCGGCAATTGCACGCAGATTGGCATCCGGCACTTGTGCACCGGGGCCGAAGAAGGTGCCGTCCAGATCGGTGACGATGGCGATATGTTCAAAGTCTTTGTCAGTCTTCACAGCGCAAAATCTCCAAAAGCTTGGTCATCTCGGGCGGCTCGGGTGCATTAAAATGCATGCGCTCGCCCGTAACAGGGTGGGTCAGGTGCAGCTCGCAGGCGTGCAGCGTTTGCCCCTTGATCAGGGCTTTATGGCGCGCGCCGAAGGGGGTATGATCCCCACCGTACACCTCATCGCCAAGCAGCGGATGCCCCTTGGCTGCCATGTGCACGCGGATCTGGTGCGTTCTGCCGGTTTCCAGTCTGCATTCAATATAGGTAAAGGCATTGCCCCACACCTGTCTGCCCGAAAAGCGCTGCAGCACACGGTAGTGCGTGATTGCCTCTCTTGCCTCGCGGTCGGGGTCGCGGATGACCGCCATGCGCTTGCGGTCGGTGGGGTGTCTGCCAATGGGCAGGTCAATCGTGCCCTCATCCTCTTTGATATTTCCCACACACACGGCGCGGTAGATGCGGTGCGCGCTGTGCTGCTTGATCTGCTCTGCCAAATGCAGGTGCGCGCGGTCGTTCTTTGCCACCACCAAAAGTCCGCTTGTGTCCTTATCGATGCGGTGCACGATACCGGGACGAAGCACGCCGCCGATGCCCGAAAGGCTGCCCTTGCAATGGTACAGGAGCGCATTGACCAGCGTGCCGCTCGGGTTGCCGGCTGCGGGGTGCACTACCATGCCCACGGGCTTGTTGATGACGATGATATCGCTATCCTCGTACACCACGTCCAAGGGGATATTCTCGGGCAGTGCGCTGTCCGGCTCGGGCTCGGGGCAACGGATCTCGATCTCGTCTCCTTGCCTGACTTTATAGTTTTTGGAGACCGACGCACCGCAAACCAGCACATCGCCCTCCTCCAGCAATCTGACCGCTGCGGAGCGGGTCAGATCTGCCCGCTCCGCCAGGTATTTGTCTATTCTCTGCCCTGCGTCCGCAGCTTCAACTCTGCACGTCAGGGTCGTTTTCGGTGTTTCCATTTTGCTCCTCCGGCAAGGTCGCAGCCGCCTGCTTTTTGTTCTTGATCTCGGCTACAAGCGAGAGAATCAGCCACAGCACCATCAGGCAACCGCCAATGGTCACAGCGCAGTCTGCCACGTTGAAAATCCATTTCCATACGGTGGGGAAAGCACAGAAATTGATAAAGTCTGTTACCACGCCAAGGGTGCAGCGGTCAATCATGTTGCCAATGCCTCCACTGATCAGCAGCGTCAGAATAACCTGCATCAGCTTATCCTTGGGTGAGGTTTTGGTCCAGTACACCAGCATTCCGATCATGAACAGAATGCCAACGACCGACAAAACCATGAACAGCCACGGTGTATCGTCAAACCAACCGAAGATGGCGCCATCGTTTTTGATGTGCGTCCAGTGCAGGACGCCCTCAATGACCGGCACGTCACCCTCAAGCGGAATGTGTTGTATCACCAGATATTTGGTCAGCTGGTCTGCCGCGATAATCACGATTGCAACAGCTGCCCACAAAATCAGATACAGCATAGAGTTTCCTTTCTATCCGCAAAAGGGGCGATTACGCCCCTTTTCGATGATAATCAAAGTTCAAGAATATTCTTGCAGCGTGCGCACAGGAAGTTGTCACCCTCAGAGATGCCTTCCTTTGCGTATGCCCAGCAGCGGTCGCACTTGCAGCCGTCAGCCTGCGCAACCACAACGGCAATTCTGCCGTCCTCACCTGCTACAGCGCCCTCGGGAGCCTGTGCGTTGACCACCTCGGCACTCGAGGTGATGAACACGGTTGCCAGATCGCCCGCAAAGCCGGAAAGCAGCGCGCATGCAGCTGCATCGGTGGTGTAAACGGTCACCTTTGCATCCAGCGACTTACCGATCAGCTTTTCTGCTCTTGCCAGCTCCAGCGCCTTCATAACGTCGTCGCGAAGCTCGAACAGGTCATCCCAGGAGTTGGTGCCCTCGGATTCCAGTGCCGCATCGTATGCGGGCATGTCGTTGAGGAACACGCTCTCGGTCTTGTCGGTCGATGCGTGAGGCATGCTCTGCCAGATCTCCTCAGCCGTGAAGCTGATGATGGGCGCCATCAGACGGGTCATGCCCGAAATGATGATGTACATCGCAGTCTGTGCGCTTCTGCGTGCGCGGCTGTCTGCGCGCTCGGTATATACTCTGTCCTTGGTGATATCCACGTACAGCTTGGACAGATCAATGGTGCAGAAATTGTTGAGCGCATGGTATGCCATGTGGAATTCATAGCCGTCAAATGCCTCGCGGCACTCCTTGACCAGCTTGTTGTAGCGTGCCAGGATCCACTTGTCGATATCGGGCAGGTCAGCGTATGCAACCAGATCGGTATCGGGGTTGAAATCACCCAGGTTTGCAAGCAGAATTCTTGCGGTGTTACGGATCTTTCTATAGGTTTCGGACTGCTGGCGGAAGATGTTATCCGAGCAGCGAACGTCTGCGTGATAGTCGGTGGATGCAGCCCACAGTCTTGCAATGTCACCGCCGTACTTCTTGACCACGTCATCGGGGTCAACACCGTTGCCAAGAGACTTGTGCATTGCTCTGCCCTCACCGTCAACAACCCAACCGTGGGTCAGAACGGTGTGGTAGGGAGCGCCCTCACCCTTAGCACCGACAGCGGTCAACAGTGCTGCCTGGAACCAGCCTCTGTACTGGTCGCCACCCTCCAGATATACGTCAGAGGGCCAGTGCAGCTCGGGACGCTGCTCGAGCACTGCGATATGAGAGGAGCCGGAGTCGAACCAGCCGTCCAGCGTGTTGGTCTCGCGACGGAACTTGCGGCAGCCGCACTTGCAAGCATAGCCCTCGGGCATCAGCTCTTCGACCGACAGATCCCACCAGGCGTTGGAGCCCTGTGCACCGAATACCTCGGCAACCTTGGCAATGGTAGCGTCATCGCAAATGACCTCCCCACAATCCTCGCAATAGAATACGGGAATGGGCAGACCCCACTGACGCTGACGCGAGATGCACCAGTCGGCACGGTCGCGTACCATCTGCGCCATACGCTCACCGCCCCATGCGGGCAGCCAGGTTACGTTTTGGCAAGCGGCAACAGCCTCTTCCTTGAATGCCTCAACCGAGCAGAACCACTGGGGAGTTGCACGGAAGATGATGGGAGACTTACATCTCCAGCAGTGCGGATATTCGTGCGACATTTCCTCGCTTGCGAACAGCGCGCCGCTCTCCTTCATGTCAGCCAGAATGACCTCGTTGGACTGCGCATAGTAAAGACCTGCATACTTGCCTGCATCTGCAGTCTGGTAGCCGCGGTCATCCACGGGTACGATGATGTCAATGCCGTATCTCTTGCAGGTGACATAGTCGTCCGCACCAAAGCCGGGTGCGGTGTGTACGCAGCCGGTACCCGAATCCATGGTAACGTAATCTGCATTGACAACCAGCGACTCGCGATCCAGGAAAGGATGCTGCGCCTTCATATATTCAAAGGTGTTGCCGGGGAATGCAGCCAGAATTTCGTAATCCTCAATGCCGCCTGCTTTCATGGTCTTGGCACACAGTGCCTCAGCCACAATATAGCACTCCTCGCCTGCCTTTACCACAACGTAGCTCTCCACGGGGTTGAGCGCGATGGCAAGGTTGCCGGGCAGCGTCCAGGTGGTGGTAGTCCAGATCACAAAATAGGTCTTGGACAGATCGCAAATGCCTGCCAGCTTGCCTGCGTCATCCTTGACTGCGAACTTGACAAAGATAGAGGTGCAGGCATCGGTTGCATACTCGATCTCAGCCTCTGCCAATGCGGTTTCGTCCTTGGGGCACCAGTATACGGGCTTGAGACCCTTATAGATGTAGCCCTTCTTGAACATTTCGCCAAAGACCTCAACCTCCTTGGCTTCAAACGCGGGATCCATGGTCAGATAGGGGTGCTCCCAGTCAGCCAGTACGCCCAGTCTCTTGAACTGGTTGCGCTGAATGTCCACGTACTTTTCCGCAAACTTGTAACATGCGGTACGGAACTCGGAGGGGCGCATTTTCTTATGGTCCAGCTTGTTCTTCTTGATGATGGCAGATTCGATGGGCATGCCGTGGTTATCCCAGCCGGGAACGATCGGCACGCGGTAGCCGCTCATGGTCTTGTACTTGTTGATAAAGTCCTTGAGCATTTTATTGAGTGCAGTACCCATGTGAATGTTGCCGTTGGAGAAAGGAGGGCCGTCATGCAGAATGAACGCGGGCTTGTCCGCATTCTGCTCCTGCAGCTTTGCATACAGGTCCATACCTTCCCAATACTTGAGCATCTCGGGCTCGCGCTGCGGCAGATTTGCGCGCATTGCAAACGAGGTGCTGGGCAGATTCAACGTACTTGTGTAATCCTTAGCCATAACTTCGATAGCTCCTTTATGTGAATAAAATTATTTTCAAATCCGGTTGCGACTCAGACGTACTTGCGTGCGTGCAGTCGCAGTCTCCCCTTTTTAGTTTGCGTACTGACGTCGTCAATACGAAACTTGCCATACCCGCGCAGAGAGATCACGCAAGGGGGCTCGATGACCTTATCACAGCGGTCGCAGATCTCATAATCCACCGTACTCTCGCCTGCGCGGATCAGCATTTGTGCCTTTTCGCGCGAAAGCCCGGTCAGGGCTGCTGCAATACAGTCAAAGCGTGCCGAGGCAACGGTATCGCTGACGCTTTTGTAGCGCTCCGGCAGCTCGATGGGCGTGCCCCACGGCAGCTGCTCGACCTTGATACCGTCCTTGCCGACTCGCGTCAGCTCGGCACAAATATAGGGTGCGATATCACTATCGCAAAACAAAAATGCTTGCCGCTCATCCAACACCACCAGATCTCCCAGCACGTGTCGCTCGATTCCAAGCGCCAGCAAGGCGCCCAGATAATCTCTGTGCGTAAGCGTGCAAAAGCCGCCCCCACGCAAGCGCAGCAGGCTGATCTTTTGCTCAAGGATCGGAGCAATATACTCCGGCTCATTCATAAATTCCGGCAGAATAAACAGCTTGACTCTCTCCGCTTCGGCATATCCGCCCTCAACGACACATACCGAATCCTGCCCTGCGCGCTCTGCAAAGCAGCGCGCTAAATGCGCTTCGCGCGGGGACAGAAAATGGCTGCATGACCAAATTCCCCTCTCCGCGCGTTGCATCATATCCCGCAATTGCGCATATAAGATCTCATCCTGTCCGCTTTGTTTATACGTACTCATACGATTCTGACAAAGCTAAGAGCGAATTGCAAAAGCACAAGCACAAGGCAGGTTGCCATGAACGACATGTCGATCGGCAAGCCCTGAAACCATCCCATACGCGCAAACAGCACGCGCATCGGCATGACAATGGGCTCCACGATTGCAAACATCACGCGCTGAAACTTACTGTCGGACCCCGCGGGGAACCAGGACAGAATGGCAGTGATGGTCATGACAAGCAAAATGCCGTCGATCAGCAGCGAGAGCGTGCTGACCAGCACGTAAATAAAGACCTCCAATGCAAATGCCTCCGATTAAACCAAATTATTCCTCGTCTGCCTGCTCGTCAGCTGCTGCGATGTCTTCCTCGTCAATATCGTTCACGTCTGCACCGTAAGGAATCAGTGCAACGCAGGACTTGCTGATCTTGCGAACGTTGCCTTCCAGAGCCTGAACAGCACCCATGATGTAATCAAAGAAGCGCAGGAACACTTCTCTGTCCATCTTATCAACGTCCAGGAGCATAACGATATAGCCGTCAGCCAGCTTGGCAACTGCCTTCTGTCTGTCAGCAAGCTCGGTGGGCGCGTAGTACTTCACCGCAGGCTTTGCGGGCTCAAGGGGCTTTTTGGGCAGGGGCTGGGGCTCACGCATTTCGGGCTGCTCTTCCACAACCTCTTCCTCTACGGGAGCTACCTCCTCAACGGTTTCTTCCTCAGCCACTACTCCCTCGTCATCCTTGGGAAAATCGGTGTAGTAGCCGCTGTCGTAGCCGTCATCCTCCAAAAATGCTTCGGGCTCGGGATCCTTGGTGAATTTCTTGAAAATGTTCATGTTTGTCCTCCTGAAATTTATATTCTCATGTTTTTTTCATCAACAAAACAGACCGCTGCCGACGCGCACCAGCGTAGAGCCGCAGGCGATTGCCACGTCGTAGCTGTCCGACATACCCATAGACATAATCATGGGTATATCTATATTATGTAATTTTTTTGTCCAAATGTCAAGACAAAGGTCAAAAGTTTCGCCAAAATATTTATAATATTGCTCCTTTTCGGGGCATTTTGGCGCCATTGTCATAAATCCGCGCAGGCGAATCGAGGAAAACTGCGAAAGTGCCAGGCACAGCGCCTCGGCCTCTTCGGGGGCAACACCGCCCTTACTTTGCTCCATGGCGCAATTGATCTCGACCAGCACATCCATCACCTTGCCGTGCTTTTGGCACTGACGGTCGATCTCACGCGCCAGCTCAAGGCTGTCCAAAGAGTGGATCATACACACCTTATCCGCAATATATTTGACCTTATTCTTTTGCAGCGAGCCGATGAAATGCACCCGTAGCTGCTGCTTATCAAGTGCCTCCCACTTTTCCAGCAGCGCCTGCACGCGGTTTTCCCCGATATCGTGCACGCCAAGCGCGGGCAGTGCATTGATCTGCGCAACGCTTGCATATTTGGTGGCTGCCAGCAGTGTGATCTGCCCGGGATCTCTGCCTGCAGCCTGCGCTGCGCGCTCAATCCCTTCCCTGACTGCCTTTACTTGTATTTCCAGCTTTTCCATAGTGTTTCCTATCCGTACATTTTGCCGATATACAGGTCTCTGCCCGCGGTAATGATCAGATCATTGCGGCGCAGATACTCTGCTTTTCCCGACCCTGCTGCAGCATCCTGCTCATAAGTCTGCACAATATAATATCCCACTTCCTCGCGGACAATGCTGACACGTCGGAATTCCACCGAGCTATCCTCCAGGATATACACGCCCTTCTCTCCCTCATGCTCGCGCAATGCCTCGATGGGCACGCGATAGCCTGTCAGCTCGCGCACCACGCTGCGGACGCGCTGCGTGCGCAAAAATGAGAAATCCTCGGGGGTCTGCATGCACGAGAATACCAGCACGCCGTCGCGCTTATCCGTGCTCTCGATCTTTCTCTCCAAGGTCAGCGAAAGCTGCTTGTCATCGTTGTCAACAAAGGTGAACGTGTAGGTATCCCCCTCGGTAAAGTAATCCGCCTGATCCTCATTCATAGGCATGGCGGCATACCAGACGTGACTGTTGATCATTTTGCCGATCGCACCCGAGGTGGATGCGGGAGATGCTTCGGTCATGGCATAAAACTCGTTGGTGGTCATGCTCATGACGCTCTCGTAATCAAACACGCTCTCATATCCGTCGCATTTGTGCGCAAAATTGGTGCCGTGATCGGCAACCCAGCGCGTTTGCGTGCCTCCCCAGGCTTCAAGCAGTGCCTTGCGCTGCAAGCCGAGCGAGGCGATCATTTGCGCGGAATTGTACTTTTCCGCCAGCATACCGTAAGCGCTCATGTAAGAGAGCAGATTCTTGCTCTCGGGCAATACCTGCGAATACGTGCCTGCTGCCAGGTCACCCAACACCTGATAATAGCTTTGCACAAGAGCCGCCTGATTTTCCTTGAGCGAGGTGATCATGGAGCCGGACTTGCTATCCTCCAGCAGCTCGATCTGCTCGCCAATCTGATCCAGTCTTTGCTGCAGCGCAGCGATCTCCTGCGCATCAGCCCCCGCACGGGGATAGCTGACGGCATAGATCGCATCGCTTGGCACGCGCTCTCCGTCACGGAACAAATAGTGCACGGGCGCGTCGGTGCTGCCCATGATCACCTGCTCGTCGCGGAACACGTATGCCTGCGTATTCAGAATCGTATAATCGGTGATCTCCTGCGCGGGAAGCGTGGAGAGCGTGGTACTGAACTGCCCAAGGCAGTAATGAATGACGTAGACCATTATGCCGATTGCCAGCAGCACGACCGAGCAACGCAGCGCAAAATTGCGCGCCTTGGTTCTATCCATACGCTTCTCCTTTCCCGGGGGGATCCCCGCTGACTCTATCTTATTATTATAGCAGAAAACCCTTGTCTTTGCACGTGTTTTCGCAAATATTTACAATCTCTTCAAATGTGCGGAGCTCTTTGTTCGGATCAGCATCGATCCAGGTTACGTACTCCTTGGCGTAAAACCACGTCATCTGTCGCTTGGCGTAGCGGCGTGTCGCGGTTTTCAGCTCCGCAGCAGCTTGCTCTTGCGTGCAGACTCCCTGCAGAAACGGCAAAATCTCCTTGTATCCGATCGCTCCCGCAGCCGTTGCATTGACCTCGAATACCCCTTGCTTCCAAAGGCGCTCGGTCTCCTCGACAAGCCCTTCTCTGAGCATCAAATCCACGCGGCGCTCAATGCGATCGTACAGTACCTCGCGATTGTTGTACCGAATACCAAGCACCAGTGCGTCGATCGCGGGAGTTGCATGACGGGAAAGCTGGTCAAGCTCGGTCTTGGTTCTGCCGCTGACCAGATAAATCTCCAGCGCGCGAATGACGCGCTTGACGTTATTGGGATGCGTAGCAGCCGCGCTTTCGGGATCAACGGCTGCAAGTCTTTGATGCAGCGCCACTGCTCCGTGCGCATCGGCATAGTCCTCAAGCTGCGCGCGCACCGCGCTATCCGCATAGTTCTCGCCAAATCCACCACGCAAAAGCCCATCCAGATAAAGCCCCGTGCCACCGCACAGAACAGGCAGCTTTCCGCGCGCGCTGATATCCTCGATGGCGCGTGTTGCCGCCTCGACGTACGCCCCGCACGAATAGCTCTCGCAAGGGTCGACCACGTCAATCATGTGGTGCACCACCTCGCGTTGCTCTTGCGCGGTCGGCTTGGCAGTGCCCACGTCCATGCCGCGATAGATCTGCATGGAATCCATGCTGACAAGCTCACCGCCGTGCCGACGGCAAAGCTCCGTTGCTAAAGCGCTTTTGCCGCTTGCAGTACAACCCACAATGGCAATGGCGCGCGGAATTTTTACCTTCGTGCTCACAGCTCAACTACCTGCGTGCCGTTCATGATGACGTAATTTTCGGTCACACCGATCTCATCCATCCAGCCGCGCACCTCAATTGTTTTGAACACGTGCGTGTTGTAGCCCTTACCGGCATCGTTTTCCCACAGCCACCGGGGCGCGCACCAGAAAGCACCCTTGGGGGCAACCTCCTCGTAAAACGCGCGTGTGCAGCCGTTCTGCCCGTGGTGTGCCATCTGCACGTAATCCGCCTTGAGCTTGCCCGTACCACCGTACATGCGCAGCACCTTGTTGCCGGATTCCACGCCTGCATCTCCCGTGAACAGCACGCTCTTGCCGCCCAGCGTCATGCGGAAGATGAGGGAGGCATTGTTTGCCACGTTGTGATTGAACTCGCTGTCGGGCGAATAGTAAAACTCAAAATGTGCAGCCCCCACGTCCAGCTCGTCACCGCCCGAAACGATGCAGCATTTGTGCGCGATCAGGGGCAGGATACGGTACAGCTCGGCAGCGGAATTATCAAGATCCTCGCGTGCGATAAACTGTGCCGAGGGGAAATTATAGTAGATTTTTTCCACGTTCAAGGCATCCGGATTGCCCTCCATCAACTCAATAAAGCCGCGGATGTGGTCGTTGTGCGGGTGGGTCAGAATCCATGCGTGTACCGTGGGCTGCTCCAGTCCGGTCAGCTCCTGCAAATATTCCACCAAATAAGGCATGTCCTGCGGCCAGCCACCGTCTATAACGATGACCTTGTCATCCTCTGTCGTGATTACAAAGCTCATCATCTGAATGTCCGTGATCGATTTGAGCATGCTTACTGTGTTTTTCATGATAACCTCCATGGTCAGTTAAAATAGATCGCTGTGCGTTCCGGTGCGGGACAAAATCACGATCAATTGATTTCCGTCAATTCTGTAAATCAACAGCCAATCGGGCTGAATATGGCATTCCCTGCATCCTGCGTAGTTGCCAACCAGCACATGATCCTTGTATTTAGGATCAAGCTCTTGGCCGTTTGCCAAGACGTTCAATACAACCTTTAATTTATCAAGGTCATATCCTCTTTTTTGCGCCAGCTTCAAGTCCTTGCGAAATTGGCCGGTAGGTATTAAATCATACTTCATTCAAAACGTCCTCAAACATATCCTCAACGTTGGAATACCGCTTATACTTTTCCGGATGCTTGAGTACTTCCTCCGACTCCTGCAGTGCTGCAAGCGTTACCTCGTTAGGAACACGCCGAGTGATAGAAAACGGAATACCGCCTTCGTACACCATCTGCTTCAAAAAAATATTGACCGCAGTTGATAAATCCATACCCAAATCAGCTAACATGGCCTGCGCCTGCGCCTTGGTTTCCGCATCAATGCTGATATTGGTCGATACTTTAGCCATAATATTACCCCTTTCTCTGTACATATCTTTTCATGATCAGTATATCATATCATGCGCGCTTTGTCAACATGTTATGCGCATAACTTTTATTTATATGCTCATAACATGTCGGTTTTTACACATAAAACCCCGAGGGAAAATCCCTCGGGGAAAATCAAGCATGATTTTTTGATGTCAGATCATTTGCCAAGAAATACGGTGTTCCAGATCTCTTCAAAATCGGGCAGAAGTGCGGGAGAACCTGCAACAGTCGGAGCACCTGCAGCAGCTGTCGTGGTTTCTAGTACGAATTGCAGAAATTCCCGACGAAGCTTTTGTCTCTCTTCACTTTCAGGCGCTGCCAGCTTTGCATCCTCTTTCTCTTTTCTCAGATCATTGTACATTTTGTGATAGAAATGCAGCATTTGATTCAACGTTTCTTCACGTGCGGCAAAGACCTTGCAAATTTCAGAAACCTGATCATCTGTCATGGCGTCTGCTTCGCCGCGAGCGTCGCTGAGTGCATCGCCGAGACGGTGAAGGGACGTAGATGAGTTGTCAATCAACTGCGCTTGCAGTAAAACGATCTGATCAAAAACTTCTTTTTCCGTCAAAACAGAATTGCTATTTGTTTTATTTGTATTCTCTGACATATTTTTATCCTCCAAATTTTCATTCGGCGGACACGCAAGGCATATTTTATTTTCTGCTACGAAGCGTGCCCTGCCGTTTTTGACAAGACCTTTGGCCCTTTTGGGGTAGGTCGCTTCATAAACTTTTCCTTGCTCATCAACTACAATCACGTTTTTTTCGATGGGTGTCGCCCCCTTTGTATTCGATTTTGCATTTGTTGTGATCTCCGTTTTTTCTGATGGGTGCCGTCCCCGTATCACATGTTTTATTGTAGCACAGATGGGTGGGGTTGTCAAGAAAAATTTGGGGATATCATCATAATTCGTAGGGGAGGATATCATCCTCCCGCACGCGATGAGGACGGATCGTATTTGGATATTACGATCATAAATCCTTTTCGTGCGGGAGGATAATATCCTCCCCTACAAATTCTATCGGTATCGCATCTACAATGCTTACATGGCACCGGCTATGCTGATTAGGAGAAATCGTTCAAGACAAGGCGCACCGGAGCCGCCCTCCCGAAGGCGTAGTTCCCTACGTCGAGGGAGTAGGCGAGGAGCAACGCAGTATTGGACGATTTATACAATCAGCATCGCGTCGCCGAACGAGAAGAAGCGATACTCTTGCTCCACTGCGGTCTTATATGCCTCCATGACCTTATCCTTATCGTAGAATGCCGAAACCAGCATGATCAGCGTGCTTTCGGGCAGATGGAAATTGGTGATCAGCGCATCCATCACCTTGAACTTGTAGCCCGGATAAATAAAAATTCCGGTATCTCCCGAGATGGCGGGGATGGTGCCGTCCTCAAGCGCCACGCTCTCCAGCGTGCGGCAGGAGGTTGTGCCCACGCAGATGACTCTGCCGCCCTTGGCACGACGCTCGTTAATGAGATCCGCGCTCTGCTGGCTGACCGAAATAAACTCGGTGTGCATGACGTGCTCGTCCAGTCGCTCTGCCTTGACCGGTCTGAACGTACCAAGTCCCACGTGCAGCATGACGGGGGCAATTGCCACGCCCTTATCGCGGATTTTTTGCAAAAGCTCGGGGGTAAAATGCAGCCCCGCAGTGGGTGCGGCTGCCGAGCCCTCTTCCCTTGCGTACACGGTCTGGTATCTGCTTTGATCCTTGGGCTTTTCGGTAATGTAGGGCGGCAGGGGCAGAATGCCCACCTTGTGCAGCACGTCGTAAATGTTGGCGTGCGTCTGTCGGTCGTAATCAAACGCGATCAGGCGGTTGCCCTCCTCGGTGATCTCGACCACCTTGCCGGTCAGCATCCCCTCACCGAACACCAGCTCCATGCCGATCTTGGCGCGTTTGCCCGGCTTGACCAGGCACTCCCAGGTATCCAGCTCGCGCTGGCGCAGCAAAAGCAACTCAATATTCGCCTCTTCCCTGCCTGCCACGTGCCCGTACAGGCGCGCGGGAATGACCTTGGAATCGTTGATGACCAGCACGTCCTCGGGGCGCAAATAGTCAATGATATCATAAAAATGTTTATGCTCGATCGTACCCTTCTCGCGGTTGAGCACCATCAATCGCGAGCCGTCGCGCACCTTTGCGGGATGCTGGGCGATCAGTCGCTCGGGCAGATCGTAATAAAAGTCCGCCGTCTTGAGGTCGGTCGGGGCTTTTTTGTTGATAATTACACTCATATATGTGTCCTTCCGAAAAATGTGTCATATACTGTCGTATAGGCACACACCTATACAGAATATATTATACTATATACTCCCAATTTTTTCAACCTTTTTTACAAATTTCCATACATGGAGGTCACACACATGAGCACTCCCGGCTCTTTACTCTTTCGCGGCAGCGCAACCGCGCTGATCACGCCATTTTCAGACGGTGAAATAGATTTCGATTGCTTTGCCGCTTTGGTGGAAAGCAATATTCGCGGCGGTGCGGACGCTTTGGTGGTGGCAGGCACAACCGGTGAGGCAAGCACCCTTTGCCCCGAGGAGCAAGCCGCACTTTGCGCCTGCGCTGTGCAGGTGGCGGCAGGACGCGTGCCGGTCATTGGCGGTGCGGGCTCCAACGATACCGCGCACGCCTGCGCCTTGGCACGCATGATGTGCCACGCGGGCTGTGACGGCTTGCTGTGCGTCACTCCCTATTACAACAAAGCCACGCAGCGCGGTATGGAGCTGCACTTTGGTGCCATTGCCGAGGCATCGGAAAAGCCAATCATTTTATACAACGTGCCAAGCCGCACCGGCTGCGAGATTCCGCTCGCGGCATATCCCGCGCTCGCTGCGCACCCCAATATCTGCGGTGTCAAGGAAGCCTCGGGTAACGTAACGTATGCCGCGCACGTCATTGCCGCATGTGGAGATTCCCTACCCCTTTATTCGGGCTGCGATGCCTTGACGCTCCCGCTGCTTTGTCTGGGGGCTGTGGGCGTGATCTCGGTGGTGGGCAATATCATCCCCTCGGTCATGCATGCCATCTGCGCCTCCTTTTTTGCAGGTGACGTGGCAAGTGCCGCGCGGGCGCAGCTGGGCGCGCTTGCCCTGATGGATGCCACCATGGCGCAGCCAAATCCCATTCCCATCAAAGCCGCCTGCGCCATGATGGGGCTGTGCCGCGAGGAGCTGCGACTGCCGCTTTGCCCCATGCTGCCCGGGCAGCGGCGTGAGCTTGCAGGGCTTTTGCAAAAATACGGTATTACGCAATAAAAAGCAGCGTCAAGGCTATGCAGCCTTGACGCTGTAAACAGCATTATTCCTCCAGATCGTCCAACTGATCCTGCATTTTCAGCAGATCCTTTTTAAACGTACGCTCCAGCTTTGCATACTGCGAGGAGACCGTATTGATTTTTGAATCGACAATCTGACGCAAATACTCGGTCGGCGTTCCCAACACGGCAGTATATTCAATACCCGCATCAATACGGATGGATTCAAAGATCAAATCCAGCATATCCCACGCTATGGGGTCGCTCATATACTTGCGCTTGAGTGCGAGCTCATAATACGCAGGCTTGACGATGCGCGCACTCTCGGATGCCATTACCTCCAAGGTCGCGCCCAGCATTTGAAAGGTGCTGTCATTCACTGTTTTCGGAATGGCATATACCGTAAACTGATCATGCTGCAGCGTTCCGTAATGCTTTTGTGCCACGTCGTATTTGGGCATGGGAACAATCCCGTAAGGATCGGTCATGCTTCTGATATCCACCTGCTCAACTGCCACAAGACGGGTGGTTGCCATAGCGCCCTTCCCCTTGGAAAACGCAATGCGGATATCGTCCTGATCACCGTCCATGGGGGTATACCGGTACACCAACGTACCGCTTTCATAACACAGTCGAAGAATCTTATCCGTAACGTCCGACAGCTTGGCAACGTCCAATACGTACTCATATTCACCGTCTGCGTTTTTCTCTACCAACGGCACGTCACAAGCGGCCCAATAGGAGTCGGTGCTGATATTCGACGAGGTAATCAGTCCGTAAAAATCATCCTCATCCTTTTTGCTGTTGCCGTTGAGATCCTGATAAAAATCTTTGGAAAGCGCGGCTTGATAGTCCAGCGTCCATTCATCATTCGCAACCGCCTCATACAGATAAGGAACGCCCTTATCGTCAAAATGCTGCTTGTTAAACATGGTGACGAACGCAAAGCGATAGGTGGAAAGCGCAATCGCGCCCGTAGCAGAATACTGACGGTCGCCATACATCATGACATCATTGTAGTCCTGCGTCCAGTAATCCTGAGACAGATCCAGATACTCCAGATGCGATATGTCACGGAAGGTACCCTCAAGCACGGTGTACAAAACCATGCAGCATGCCCCGGCAAGCAAATCGTATTCATCCGAACCCGCAAGCACAGCGTTTCTTGCTTCAAGCACGACCACAGTGGGATCGGGATCTTCATTGGCGATGGAATTGATCTTGATATTCAATCTATCCTCCACCTTGAGATTTCGGTTAAAAACAGCATCGTTGACCGGCTCGGAGTTCAGCTCGGGCACAGCGACCTCATCCCACGTCCAGCCTTGCAGCGCACGGTTGAGAATGGCAACGTCTTCCCCACCGTAATCCAGGCTGTCCGGCACCTGATCCAGACAAGCAGCCTGTTCGGTTTCTTGGCCAGCCGAGGTGTCAAGCTCATTTTCTTCGTTTTGCGCACAGCAAACAAGGCTGCAAAGCAGAATTGCCAGCAAAAGAATCACAGATACGTGTTTTTTCATGATATGCCTCCAAATAATCTCTGCTTTCAGTATAACACACCCGCAAAGCCGCTGTCAAGTAAAAAAGGCTGCCGCACCGTGTGCGGCAGCCTTTTTTCAATCCTTATTCAAGCTTATCCAGCTTATTTTCCATCTTGGAAAGATTCTTGGTTACAGTTCTGTCCATCTTGGAGAACTTGGAAGAAACCGTGTTTTTCTTGGCGGTAATGATCTGACGGAACAGGTCATGCGGATTGCCCAGCACGTTCGTGTATACAATGCCCGCATCAATTCTGACCGTGGCAAAGATCAGATCCAGCATATCCCATGCAACAGGGTCGCTCATATACTTGCGCTTGAGCGCAATCTCATAATAAGCAGGCTTGACCGTACGCAAGGATTCGGAAGCCATAACCTCCAGAACAGCGCCCAGCATTTGGAATTTATCCTCACCGACCGTGTTCAAAATGGCATATACCGTGAACTGGTCATGCTGCAGCGTGCCGTATTCCTCTTGTGCTACGTCAAATTTAGGCATGGGTACAATGCCGTATTCCTCTTCCATATTACGGATATCGGGCTGCTCCGCAGCAACCAGACGTGTGGTTGCCATTGCACCGTTGCCCTTGGAAAAGGCAATGCGGATATCATCCTGCTCAGCATCAAGTCCCGTGTGAGGGTAAATATACGAGCCGCTTTCATAGAACAGGTACAGCACCTTATCGGCAACGTCAGAGAGTCTTTCAGTATCCAGCACGTACTCATATTCCCCGTCCGGATTCTTTTCCACCAGCTTCAGATCACACGATGCCCAATAGGGGTCGGTACTGATGTAGGGGGAGGTGATCAGACCGTAAAAGTCCTCCTCATCCTTCTTACCATCACCGTTGAGGTCCTGATAGAAATCCTCGGCAATCTTTGCCTGATAATCCAGCGTCCATTCATCATTTGCAACCGCCTCGTACAGATAAGGGATTCCCTTATCGTCAAACTGAGGCTTGTTGAACATGGTGACAAACGCAAAGCGATAGGTGGAAAGCGCGATCATACCGGTTGCGCTGAACTGCTTATCGTTATACGAGATCACCTCATTATAATCCTGTGTCCAGTAGCTCTGGCTCAGATCCAGATACTCCAGCTGAGTCAGGTCGCGGAAAGTGCCGTCCAGCGTGCTCTGCAGCACCAGATAGCATGCGCCTGCCAACATATCAAAATCCTGCGCGCCGGAAAGCACGGCATTCCTTGCCTCGGTGACCGGCTTGGACTGATCGGGATCATCAATGGCATGAGATACGATCTTGATATTGAGTCGGTCTCCGACAGTGACGTTACGGTTAAATATCGCATCGTTGACCGGTTCGGAATTCAGCTCGGGAACCGCTACTTCATCCCACGTCCACCCCTGGAAGGCGCGGCTGATGATGACAACCTCTTCACCGTTATATTTCAGATCGTCCGGAATGCGGTCGAACTGGTTCTCCTCGGTTGTTTCCTCGGAGGCGGTGGTTTGGCTTTCCTGCTCGCCCGGATCGGCGCAGGCAACCAAAAGCGAGAGCATGGTGGCAAAAACAAGGAACAAGGCTAAAAACTTTTTCATCGCTGTCGTGCTCACTTTCCTGAATTGTTAAATTCAGTATATCATACACTGCGCGCGTTTGTCAATAAAAAAAGTGCCATTCCCACGCGGAGCGGCACTTTTTTATACTTAAAATTCCGGCATTTTACGAGTCCGCCAGCTTTTCCAGCTTCTTTTGCATCCTGGAGATGCATTTGTCCACGCTTTTGCCAAGTTTTGCGCATTGTGAGGAGACCGTGTTCTTCTTGCCTGCCACAATGGAGCGCATTTTTTGGTGCGGACACCCCATGGGAACTACGTAGGTCACGGCAGGATCGATGTGAATATCCGAGAAAATGATATCCAGCATATCCCAGGCAACGGGATCACTCATATATTTGCGCTTGAGCGCGATCTCATAATACGCGGGCTTGACCAGCTTCTGCGATTCGGATGCCATGACCTCCATGGCAGCACCGATCATTTCCAGCTTGTGCTTGGCAGCAGAAACAGGCACGGCAAATACCGTAAACTGATCGTGGATCATGGTGCCACCGGTCTTCTGCTCTTCGCTGTACTTGGGCACGGGCACAATGCCGTACTCGGTTTCCATATTGCGAATATCAGGCTGCTCGACAGCCACCAGACGAATGGTCATCATCGCCGTCTCGCCCTTAGAGAACATGATACGCAGCTCATCCTGCTCGACGTTGTTGGTCATGACCGGGAACAGATACGTACCGCCGCAATCGTAGAACAGATACAACACCTTATCCATGACGTCGGAGAAATAGCCAACGTCCAGCACGTACTGGTAATTGCCGTCCGGGTCCTTCTCGACGATCGGAATATCGCAGGATGCCCAATAAGCATCGGTATTGATGCCTGAGCAGGACGCAAATCCAAAGAAATCGCCCTCGTCCTTTTTGTTGTTACCGTTGGTATCACGGTAGAAATCCTTGGCAAGCCTTGCCTGATAATCCAAGGTCCACTCGTTATTGGCAACTGCCTCGTACAGATAAGGTACGCTCTTGTTATCAAACTCGAGCTTGTTGAACATGGTAACAAAGGCAAAGCGGTAGGTGGACAGCGCAATGACACCGGTTGCGGTGTGCTGCGAGCCTGCATAAGACATTGCCTGATTATACTCCTGCATCCAATACCCTTGATCCAGATCCAGATACTCCAGCTTGGTCAGATCGTAAAAGGTTCCATCCAGTGCGGCGGGCGTGGTTACGTAAACGGCAGCTGCAACAAGATCGTATTCATCCGAGCCGCCCTTGACAACGCGCTTGATGGTTTCAATGGGCAGGTTTTCGTTGGGATCCTCAATGGGAGAGGAAACGATGTTAAGGTTCAGTCTGTCCGCAACAGCCACGTTTCGGTTGAACATAGCATCGTTGACCGGCTCGGAATTGAGCTCGGGCACCGCAATTTCATCCCACGTCCAGCCGGCAAGTGCACGGTTGAGGATGACGATATCCTCGCCCTCGTATTTCAGATCCTCGGGGATATTGTCAAGATAGAGCGTTTCCTCGCTCTCGGCAGCCGCATCCGTGGTTTGATCGGTGCCATCGGTTGGGGTATCCGCGCAAGCCGCCAGTGCCAGCACCAGCGTTGCCGCGGCAAGCAGCAAAGCAATACTTTTTCTCATAAATGATTTCACTCCAGTCTATCTAATTTTCCAACGATCTTACTCAGATTTCTATTTACGTTTTTGGGCAGCTTTCCGCCATACATGGAAGCAACGCGATTGTTGTTCTCCCCTATCATAACGCGGAATTTATGGTGCGGATACTCCAGCGAGCCGCAATAGATAATGCCCGCATCCACCACCACGTTAGCAAAGGTCAGATCCAGCATATCCCACGCCATGGGATCGCTCATATATTTGCGCTTGAGCGCAATTTCATAATACGCGGGGCGCACCATTCTCTGCGATTCGGATGCCATGACCTCCATGACAGCACCGATCATCTCCAGCTTTTGCCCCGCAGCCGAGGCGGGAATGCAGAACACCGTAAACTGGTCGTGCATCAGCGTACCGTAGCCCTCTTGCTGCTCGCTGAACTTGGGCATGGGCACAATGCCGTATTCCTGCTCCATATTACGCACGTCGGGCTGCTCTGCCGCAACCAGGCGCAGCGTTGTCATAGCAGTACGTCCCGAGGAGAACACCTCGCGGATCTGATCCTGCTCGGTATTGCTTGCCATCTCCTTATACAGGTACGTGCCGCCGCAATCGTAGAACAGATACAGCACCTTATCCACAACATCCGAAAGCTTTTCGGTATCCAGCACCCACACAAGCGCTCCGTCCGCATCCTTTTGCACCAAAGGAATATCGCAAGAGCTCCAGTAAGGGTCCACGGAGAGTCCGGGACAGCTTACAAGACCGTACAAATCCTCCTCGTCATGCTTGCCGTCACCGTTGAGATCCTGATAAAAGTCCTTGGCAAGCGACGCCTGATAGTCCAGTGTCCAGGTATCGTTGGATACCGCCTCGTACAGATAGGGCGTGCCCTTGTTGTCAAACACGTGCTTGTTGAACATGGTGACAAAGGCAAAGCGATAGGTGGAGAGCGCGATCACACCGGTTGCGGAATACTGCTTGCCATCAAACGAGGTAGTCTCGTTATAGTCCTGCATCCAATACCCCTGATCCAGATCCGGATATTCCAGCTCGCAAAGGTTCAAAAAAGTACCTTTAAGAATGGACGGTGCCGTGGTATAGCAAGCGCCTGCCAGCATATCATAATCCTGCGAGCCTGCCTTGACAGCCTGCTCGATCTGCTCGATCGGCTTAAACTCGTCCGGATCCTCGATCGGAGCGGATACGATATTGACGTTCAGGCGGTCGCCCACCGTAATATTGCGGTTAAAAATGGCATCGTTGACCGGCTCGGAATTCAGCTCGGGAACAGCCACCTCGTCCCACGTCCAGCCCGCCTTTGCACGGCTGAGGATAACAATGTCCTCGCCATTGTATTTCAGGTCTTCCGGCACGTGATCCAGCTGTTCGGTTTCTGTGTTTTCCTCCGTGGCAGTCGTTTCCCCGGTACCGAGGTCCGACGTATCGGCACATGCGGCAAGCAGTGCTGTCAGGGTGGCAAATAAAAGAAGCAAGACGACGGTTTTTTTCATAGATCGTGGCTCCTTTCCCTGTTTTTATATACCTATATATACTGTACGATATAGCAAATCCAGTATAACACACCTCTTTTCCTTTGTCAATTGCGGTTTTGGCGGCATACTTTTCTTTTTGCGCAAAAACAAAGGACCGAGCCCGCACGGGCTCGGTCCGAAGCTTATTTACAGTCTGTTACTAAAATAGCGCAACGTCAAGCGTCTTCCCAGCGGCACACGCTTGTGCACAAGGGCACGCAGATCCTTATAAAGCAGTGCGACCTGCTTCATTTGCGCCACGCTCATGCCATGACCGAATTCCTCGGCTGCAATGGCATCCATGATCTGTCCCATGCGGTGCGGGCTTACGGGCAGCGGAGCGGGTGCGTTGGGATCCTGCTCCTCTTGCTCGGGCTCGTACTCGGGAGATCTGCCCAGCAGATCCTCCAGATCTCTTGCCAGACGGCGCGCGTACTCATCCTTGAACTCGCCCGTCTCGGGGGCAAGCCCGTAGATATCCAGCAGATTATGCAAGGCATCGATCATCGTATAGCTCAGCTCGCGGCGATCATCCTCGCTTGTATTTTGTCCAAAGTGCTCCGAAAGCACAGTATCGATCGCGCTGCTGCGCTTGTATTCCGCACTCGATGCGCGGCTTCTCAGATACCAAATGACCCAGATCACGCCAACGACCACAAGAGCAACCGACACCACAATGACAGCAGCAATGGTAGCCTGTCTTCTCTGCTCCTCTTCAGCCAGAGCCTCCTTGTCGATCTCCTCTTCCTCGGGGTCCTGTGAAGAGATAATATCGTCGATCTCATCCTGAATGGAGGGAGGTCTTTCGGTGGAATCGTTGTCGGGCTTGCTTGTATCGGTAGACTGTCCGCCGTACATGCCCTCATAGTATGCGGGCGTGCACTCGTACTGTACCCAGCCGATGCCGTCAAAGAACACTTCGACCCATGCATGTGCTTCATAGTCCATGACCACGGTATAGAAGGTGGCTACCTCTGCACCTGCGCCATTCTTGAAGCCGTTTGCAATATAGCCCTCCACGTATCTTGCGGGAATGCCGTACTCACGCAGAATCAGGCAAACCGCAGAGGCAAACTGCACGCAATAGCCCTCGTGCGTGTTGGAGAGGAAGTTTTCCACACCGTCCAGCGAGGGATCCACGCCTTCCAGCTCGGGGGTCAGCGTATATTTGCAGCCAAGGTCATCAATGATGTAGTCGATGACCGCCTTGACCAGATCGTTGCGGTGCACCGTGGCGGTATCCCAGGTCGCGTTTTGCACGGTAGCACCCGAGAAATCGTAAGGATACTCGGTGATCTCATACACGGGCGACTCATAAGCCTCCTCGTCCACCACAATGATCTTTTCATACAGCCGGCTCATCATGGAGGCATCGGCATTTTCGCAAACGGTATACTGCTCGACCATCTCACCGTTCTCGTCGGCTACAAGCTCCATGGTGTAGTAGGTATTGTTCTCAAAGTCGATCTCCTGTTGGGTGCCGATGGGGTGATATTCCTCATGCGTCACAGCCTCGATCCACTCACTTCCCACCTGCTCCTTAACCTTGTAGGTTGCATTGTGCAGAATGTAATCCGCAAGCTCGGCAATGATCTCACTCTCGCTCTTGCCGGTGTAATAGGTGTACGCATACTCGGAATAATCCATGATCTCATGCGCATCCTCAGCGTCACCGCCAAACATGATGCTCTCAAGCTCATCACGGAAATCCTGCGAGCCGCCAACGTAGCGGGCAAACAGCGAATCCGCATACGCGGTGCCAACGTAGTCCACCTTGCCATCGCTATCCAGCTCGATCACGTATTCGTTCCCTGCAGCATCCAGAATGACAATACGCTTATCCTCCACAGAGCCGCTGACGCGATCCGAGGGATGCACGAATGCCGCCACAAGGTTTTCGGGCTTGTTGCCAAAGCCCTTGCGGTAGGTAATGGTGGTCAAGCCCTTTTCGGGCACGTTTTCCTCAATTTTGACGCGATAATTGGTCTGCGGACGGGTATAGGAATTCTCTGCAGTCTTTTCGTAAGAATTATACAAGAGAATCATTTCCTTTTGCAGGTTATAATCTGCAATATCCGTGCCGAGCGTGCCGATCCAATCCTTATCCGTTTTGATCGGTGCCAGCGTCATGGCACTGTACTTGGTGCCTCTGTCCGCAAAATCGCGTCCGGTCAGGATGCCGTCAAAATAGTTGACAAAGGAGTGCTCGGAAATCTCCGCATTGCCGTATCCCTTCAAGGGACGGCTGGGGTCGTACACACTGGGCAGATACAACAGCGAGGAATAGCTGTTGATACGGCGGATATGTACCGTAGTGGCAACAAATCCGAGATCCGAATACTTGTGATGCTTGTTCAAGAAATCATAATTCTCGTCAAACACCTCCAGCTCGGGATGCATGGTCGCGTAAAAATCGTAGAACATGCGGTCCGAGGGGAAATCACTTGTCTTGTAAAGATCACGGTAAACGTCAAACACACCCGGATTTTCCTCATCCTTTGTGCTCTGCCCCGTATACCATGCACCGTCACGGTAATCCACACCGATCCAGCCGCGCATGTACATATTCAACGCATAGCGCGATTCCACGCGGAACAGCTGAATATTTTCAAACTGCACGTGCTCCAGCTTGGTAGAGTGCGGCTTGAAATTATCACCGTCAAGCTCGTATTCCAGCTCGTCCAGTCGCTCATCGTCACCCATCAGCGTAGCGGTAACGTAAGCGCGCACGTGCGAGATCTTTTCATCCAGCAGCTCAATGACCATGCGGCTATCGATGAGCAACGAGGGCACAATCACCACAATCAGGCACACCACCAGCATCATAGCAGCCGCAAAGCCGCCCATCGCGCTCTTGGCACTATCACTGATTTTCTCATAACGGCGCACCGCACGAACCTGCTTGCGCACCTCTTTTTGATGCAGGCGCTGCTCGCGCTTTTGTTGCTTGAGCGCCTTTTTCTCCTGCTCGGTCAGTCTCGGCTTTTTTGCCTTGACCTTCTTTTTGGGAGTCTTGAAATAATCCGAGATCTCCTCGTCTGTCGTCTTATCCTTCTTGCGCTTTTGCTTTTTTTCAGCACGCGCAAGCTTCTTTTGCTGCTTTTTCTCAGCCTTTTCTCTTTGCTTTTGCAGATATTCCTCAGGATATTCGGGCTTGCCCTCTTCCTTGAACAGCTGCATCTTGGTATCATACTTGGCAGTATCCACCTTGCGACGGAACATCTTGTCGTATGCCCACATGACAAGCACTGCGGCAATGGATGCCATCAGCATGCCTGCGCCAAGGCCGCTGGTTGCGACGTTGAATACGCAGATCGGTACGATGATCACAAGGCAGGCGATCGTAGGCAGCACGGGGCGCGTGCGCTTTGCCACAAACGGCACAAACACCGCACTCAGCACAAGTGCCAGCACGAACAAGCCGTCCTGTCCGCATTGCGAGAGCAAATCGTTATAGTACGCTGCCAGATCGGCAGCCGAGGTCAAACCAGGCACACCGATACCGAGATTGGTCAGGTACAGTGTAAACTTGGAAATGTACAAACGGCACAAAAAGCCGTTATACAGTGCCAGCACGCCGCCAATGGCATTAGGAGCAAACACGGCAATGCCCACCGCCCCCAGTGCAACACCGCCAAGGGCTGTCAGGCGGTTATAGCAAACAAGACCCAGCGCAGCGGTGGCAACTGCTGCCAAAAGCAGCATTTTGAATTCGGAGACGCCAACCGACAGCATCTCTCCATAAGCAATACCGCCCGAGAAGAACATCATCAGCGCCCAAACAAGGCACATGACCACGATGCAGCGGCAAACGTAGCCCAGAATGCGCAGTCCCAGTCCCCTGCCCGCTTGGTCGGGCGGACAGATCAGAGGTCTTTGATGCTCGGGGACAAGCGGCGCCTGCTTTTTTTGCTTGGGAAGCTTTTTTTGCTTGACCTTTTTTTCTTTCTTAGCCATGCCGCTCACCTCCCCTCGTTTTGTTCGGGCAATCTGCCCTCTACCAGTACAAGACCGTTCTCTGCAAGTCTTGCACGGCAGCTCTCAATATATCGCATACGTAAGGAGCGATCTGCAAATCTTTCCTCGGGATTATACAGCATGACCTGAGAAGAGCCGTAGGATGCCCCCTCTGTCATACCCGGGATCGAGCAAAGTGCCGAAACCGATGCGCGATCCATAGCACCCGTGACAAAGATCTGCTTGGTGCTCTGGGTCTCACCCGACATGGCGCAAAGTCTTGCCACGGTATCCTCGGGTCCGCACAAGGGTGCTGTTGCAAATTCACGGAAGATCAACTCAAAATCCTCCTTGCCCTGCAGCGTGACGCAATACGCACCTGCCTCGCTGCGACGGTCGAACCACATCAGATTGACGATCTTACCGTTGCGGAATTCCTCCAGCAGCACGGCAACAGTCAGCTCGACCACACCGTCCGCCAGATATTCGTTCATATCCTCATAGTAGATATCCTTGGCAAGCAGGCTCTCGTCCTCTTGCGCGGGAATCTGCTGTGCCGCGCGCTTTTCCTCTGCCGAGGCGTGAATTTCCTCCTTGAGCTTGGCTTTTTGCTCGCGGCCCATCTTAATGCCCTGATCCTTGGCGATTGCCATGGCGGACTTATACTGCAGCACTTCAGCCTTTTTCTGCAATTTGACCTGCTTGCGGGTAAACTGCTCGGGCGTTTGCGCTTCGGGCGGCGTATCCGGGAAGGTGCGCGCCAGATCACAGTATACGTTGGTGATATTGGCAGTACCGGTATTGTACTCCTTGACGATCATCTGCTCGCTTTTGGAGGACAGCTTCCAGTGAATACTCTTGAGCGAGTCACCCATACGGTAATCGCGGATATCGCTGACCTCAAGACGGTCATAGGAAATGGGAGAGCGCACCGTTCTTGCCACGCTATCCGAAATTGCCTGTGCTGCCGCCTCGTCCAGATTGAGCTTTCTGGGCAGAACGTAGATCTGATTGTAATTTTCCACGTCCACACGTACGCGCATCAGGCGGAAGAAATCGTATACGTAGAAGCACTTGACGCCGATTTCGTACGTGCCGCGGAAGCGGAAGCGTACGTCGTTATTGACGTCATAGCTGGAAAAGGGTGCCATGGAAAGCTGCACCTTACGCAGCGTGCAGCGCACGCTGTTGCTCTGCGGCAGCCACATTTGCGCTTCCACAAAGGGATAGGCAAAGATGGAGGTATTGTTGACGCGGAAATGATAGGTGTAATTCTGATTCTTTTCCACGGTTGCCGCATCCGACATCATATACACGCTCAGCGACATTTTGGCACTGAGCATATACAAGAACAGCACGGGCAGCATGAACACAAGGAACACGAACAGAATATACGAAAGCGCATTATCCAGTGCCTGCGTAAAGATCAGCGCAGCGCCCAGAATGAGCAAATACCACCAGAAATTCCTGGTCAGCGCGATCGTAGCACCGCGCTTGCCCATATTCTTGCCGCGCGCATACGCCTCTCTCTCCTTTTTGGTGGAGGGCAGACGGATTTTGGATGCCAGCGCAACCGTTTTTTCATTGATAAAGATCTCCTTGAGCGTCTTTTCCTTGGGATCGGGCTTTTGCTTGCGATAGTGAATGATATACAGCACCGCCAGCGTGCCAAGCAAAAGCACGGCAGCGATCAGCACAAAGGGGGTGACGAAGGATTGCGAAATGCCATCCTGTACCAAATCCTCCACAGCCTGCAGGCGAGAGGTAAGCACTGCTCCGCACACCACGCAAAGCAGGCTTGCAAGCGCGTCAAGTCCCGTTACGATGCCGGACCAGAGCAAAAGCTCCTTGACGCTCTTGGCACCCGGGAAAAGCAGGTTAAAGCCCATGATCAGCGCATAGATCAGCGTGCAGATCAGCGCGGCAACGTACAGCACGCCTGCTGCCTGCAGACCGAATGCCGCGAAAATGATATCCTCCTCGGCAAGCCTGAGCAGATCCAGATAGACGTCAAGCCCTTGCGGCTGTGTGCCGAAGAAATAATTGAAAAGTCCCACACCGCTCGCATGCAGATCCAACGTTTCGGGGATGGTGATGCGAATGGCGTCCAGACAGACAAAGACGATCTGGCAAACAAGCAGAATGCCCGAAAGCGCCCAGAGAATGATGCGATAAAGCTTGGGGATATCCACAGGCTTTTTCTTCGCTTTTGGGGTCTTTCGTACAAACGAATGTCCGCAACCGTCGCACGCCTTGGGGTTAAGCGGCAAGATTTTGCCGCACTCGGGGCATTTGGTTGCCACCGAGGCACCGCAGCTCATGCAGTACGTTCTACCCGCCGGAATGCTTTTGCCGCATCGGGGACAGAGTTTGGACTGTTCCATGTAAAATCTCCTATGCCAGCGTTACTTTGTTTCTCTCTTGCCCTTATAAGGCACTTCGGTGGTGCGCAGAATTTCGCCAAGGACGTCACTTGCGCTGATATGGTTGAGCTTTGCCTCCTGCTTGAGCATCAGACGATGGCTGATGGCAGGACGGAATACTGCTGCAATATCATCGGGCAGCACGTAATCTCTGCCGCGCAGAAACGCATACGCGCGCACCAGGTGCATCAGTGCAACGGTTGCACGGGGAGATGCGCCCAGAGAGAGCGAGGGGTGCTTACGGGTTGCGCAGATCAGATCTACCATGTACTTATAGAGCTCATCGTTGATCTCTACCTTGGTCACAAGCTCGCGGATCTCGCGGATCTCCTGCTCGCTGAGCACTGCGTTGACCTCGTCCAAGGGGCTGTGGTCGCGACGCGCCTTGATGATGTTGATCTCCTCCTGCGCACTGGGATAGCCCATAAAGATCTTGAGCGCAAAACGGTCCAACTGTGCCTCGGGCAGCGGATACGTACCCACGTAACCGGTGGGGTTCTGGGTAGCGATTACCATAAAGGGATCCGGCACAGCCATGGTCTCACCGTCAACAGAGACCTTGTTCTCTTCCATTGCCTCCAGCAGTGCGGACTGCGTCTTGGGGCTGGCGCGGTTGATTTCGTCTGCCAAGAGAAGATTACACATGACAAGACCTGTACGGAACTCAAATTCTTCCTTTTGTCTGTTATAGATGTGGAAACCTGTGATGTCGGAAGCCATTACGTCGGGGGTAAACTGCGCGCGCTTGAAGGAAAGACCGGTGGTCTTTGCAAGAGCGGACGCCAGCGTGGTTTTACCCGTGCCGGGCACGTCCTCGATCAGCACGTGAGAACCGGAGAGCATGGCGGTCATGAGCATGATGATCTCATTTCTCTTGCCCACGATGACCTTTTCCACCTCGGAAATGGCAGCCATGATCTTGGTATGCGCAGCCTGCATTTCGGGGGACATAGCGGGAGTGTTGTTTTGGCTTTCGGTGTTCATATCGGATTACTTCCTTTCAAAAACAATATAGAGACATTATAGCATATTTTTCCACCGCTTTTCAAGAGGTTTAAGGGCAGCATGCACAATTTCTACACCCGAAGAAAAAAATTTACAAATTTTCCATGGCAAAAAAGCGCATCCGCTCAAGACGGATGCGCTCATGGTTATTGCATTCAGTTCTGAAAAGTCACTTCCAGCGAAATTGTCCACGTCACCTCAAAGGTGTCGTTCCCCGATTTTACGTATCCGGAGGACTTGATATCATGGCAGATCTTGACCGGCTTGCCGTCCGTAACGGTTACGGTAGCGGTCTGGGTTGCAGATCGGTACGTGCCGCCCAGCGCTTCATAAAACGCTTCCAGTCCGATATTGTCTTTCGTTTCAAGCTCAATCTCCCAGACACCGTCGCCCTTGTCCTTGACGTCAGTGACCAGATCCGAGCTGTATCCGAATGAAGGATCATTGATCATATCCTTGATAAAGTCCTTTGCCTCCTGCTCGCTCTGCACCTCGTCATAGCTCTCGCCCTGCATGGTGACCGTCTGTTTGCCGTTACGATAAGAAACGGTTGCGGGAACACCGTCGATTTCGGTGGTAATGGTATAATAGAAATTTCCGTCCTCGGTTCCGTACTTGGCATGCTCGGTTGAGCTATAGCTCTCGCTCTGGCCCATCACCTTGATGGTCTGCTTGAGCTTGTAGTCAAACTCACCCTGCTCTGCCTCGTATTTATCCTCGAGCATATTGTCAAGCTGCTTGCAAATGGCGAGATCGTCCACCTCTTTGTATTTGCTTGTATCAAGCATTTCGGTCAGGCGCACCACCTCGTCACCCATTGCCGTCATCTTCAGGCGAATATCCAGCTTAGGTGTTGCCTTGGCATCCTCGGGGGTATCGAATTCAAATGCCATTGTGATCTCGGTGACGTGGAACTGTTCATTTGCCAAAATGGTGACCTTGATATCCACCACGTCCGCACCGAACAGGTTCATATCCTGCATGGAAAACGCATCCGTCAGCATATCGATCGCCTTTTTGGTATAGCCCGAGCAGCTCAGCGTCCAGCTCTTATCCTCGTTTTGCACGAAATCCATCGTGGTGCAATCACGGAAATCAATCTCCTGGTCCGGCTGGTCCTCGCTTTTATCCAAAGCCTGATATGCAGCATATTCCTCTGCCGTCATTTTGCAAAAGAGCTTGCTCTGTCGATCACCGTCGTCCGAAAATTCAAAGGCGTTTCCGTCCGCATATGCACTGATCGAGCGCATCTTTTCCTTGATTTCCAGCTCGTCGCAGCGCATGTCCATATTGGTCTCGGTGTAGTAATAGTAATCCTCTCCGTGATCCTCAATGATGCTGCCCGTGGCGGTGGCTTGCATGGTGTACTCTTCTATTACCATCACCATTTCCATATCCAGCGAAAGTGCATAGGCGGTATATTCCTGCATCTCTTCCTGAATGCGCTCCAAAAGCTCATCCGCGGTCTTGGGTGCGGGGCGCAGCGCCTCAAATAAACCGGTGCAGGACGTCAGCAGCATGACGCCGGCAAGCACCGCACAAATCAAAAGCATTCTCTTTTTCATGATATTCTCCTCCTTTGAAGAAATGGATTGCTCTATCTATATAGACGCATTTCAGATCAAAAAGTTCGCATTTTTCGAATTTTTTTCAAAAATTTTCACGTCAAAAGCAAAAGCAGCCCCCGAAAGGCTGCTTTTGCAAAGAATTTAGCCAAGACTTCCCATCTTGTCCTTCTGTGAGAAGTCGATCAGAGTGCCCTCACGGTAGTGTGTGATGCCGTACTTTTCGCAAAGCTCGTAAATCTTGGTGAAATACTGCTTGCGCTCCAACGCCTTACCTCTTTCCTGGCACATATAATAGACCTGGATCATGGATTTTTCAATGTGAGCCTTTTGCTCCTCGGTTTCTGCCTGCTCCAGTGCCTGCTCCCACAAAGCCAGCATGTCACGGGTAAAGGCGATCGCCTCGTCGGGAGTCATATGCTTGAGCATCATGCTTCTGATATCCGAGTAAATGCCCACGTGATTCTGCGCGGCTGCCTCGGTGGTCTTATCGATATAGGTGCGGATATTCTCCCAGCCTGCACCGTAGTAATCCTGAAGGAATTCGTTCATGTGGCGGTTGTATTCTTCCTCGCTCATGTCGGGATTCCACATCAGCTTTGCCAGCAGGTATGCGCGCAGCTCACCGAATTCGCCCGAAGAGGACTGATAGTTGCCCTGCTCGAACAGACCGATGGCATGGTGATCCTTATAGAACTTGACGTTCTGGCGCAGCACGTCCAGGTTCGGGAACGGTGCCAGATAGAACATGAAGTTGGTGGTGTAGTCCCAGATATACAGATTGTCGCAAATCGCGCTCCACTCTTCAATATCCTTCTTGAACGCTGCATTCTGTGCGCAGCTCTCATCGTCCAGTGCGTGTCCGAAGCAGCACTCGATCGAGCAAAGGCGAATGATAACGTTGTCCGCAGGCTTGATGGTCTTGGGCGCCTGCCGGGTATAGCGGTATGCCAGCGTATCTACGTATACGTTCGGGTATTCGTCCTTGATATCGTTCGCAATGCGGTTAACAAAGGTCAGAAGCGAGCCCATGGGTGTGCCCTCACGCTCGTCAATTGCCTTACAATTTGCGCACTGACAGCCAAGATGCTCGGCAGCGGAGTCATTCTGAGATACGGAAATGATGTTTGCATTGGGGTGCGAGCGCAACCAAGCCCTGACGTTTGCAAGCACGGTTTGGTATACCTTTTCATCGGTCAGACAAGGCTGCTTGCCAATCTCGTGCTTGGTATTGGTCAATGCTGCCAGCGTGTGTACAAAGCTGCCTGCATAGCTGATACCGCCCTCCAGATCGGGGTTATATTCGCTGTTATCCTTCAGACGGTTTGCCAAGGGACGACTCTGGCTCAGATCATACCAGAAGGAATCACGCATGATCAGCGCAGGGCTGTAGATCTCGCTGTAGCCTGCGGGAATTCTGACGATGGGGTTATCGCGCACGTAGGTGTAATCCTCGGTGTAAAAACGAACGCCGAAGTAGTTCTCCATAAAGGTATAAACGCCGTAAACGGTACCTGCGGTGCAATTGCCCGTGATGTACACTTTGCCGTTTTCCTCAAGGAATGCATAGCCGTCATTCTCGACCTGCTCGCGGGCTGCCTTGAGCGCATCGGTATCATAATCGGTCTTGCCGATCACGATAGCATGCTCGGCAGGTGCATCCTCATGGATCACCAGCTTGTGTCCGGTAGCCTTTTCGGCATATTCGATCAACATCTCAACAGCATCGGTAATGCCCTTGGGCGCATTCGGCTGTACGTACAGACTAAACGAAGCAAAAGGAACCTCACCAATGGTCATCAGGTCAATGGGATAGCCGGTATCCGGAACGGTCTCTTGGGTTTGTTCTTCGGTTTCGGATTCGGATTCGGTTTCTTCAAGGGTGGTTTGTTCTTCAGTCATGGCTTCTGTCTCCTGCTCTGTAGGTTGGTCCTGCGGTTGCTGTTCGGGTGTGCATGCGGCAAGGCTGCCAAGCAGCATCAGCGCAGCAAGCAGAACAGATAAATGCTTTTTCATAGATCTATACTCCTTTACCATTTTATACCGTGATAATATGGTCCTTTTCCGATAAAGCCGACCTGTCTGAAATCCTCGGGATTATGGCGGATGATGTAATCCATGTAGGACGCGATCATGCGCGCGGTCAGCAGATAGCCTTGCGCGTTGAGATGTCCGCCGATCCAGAAGTGATCGTAGAACTTGTCATCGTACACGGGGCCGTATTCGCGCAGGTCAATAACGTAGGTGTTATCAAAATATGCCGCCATGTCGTGCATCAGCTTTTGCTGCTGATCGGCAAGCTGCTCGGCATGCTCACCGTGACGAGGCATTTTGGGCATGGTGACAAGGAAGAACTTTGCCTTGGGTTGGATCTGCTTATAGCGCTGCAGCACAGCCGCAAATTCACCTGCAAAGGTGGGTGCGTTTTTGGTGTAGTCATCGGGGTTGATATCCTCGATTGAGCCGACCGGCAAGCCAAGCCCCCACAAATCGTTGCAGCCAAGCGCCATAATGTAGCACTGACAAGCAAGCTCGGGATTCCAGAAGCCGTTGGCTTCGCCAAAGGATTGCAGATATTCCCTTGCGGTCATGCCGCCACGAGAAAAATTATATACCTTGGTGCCTGCCATGCGGGCAATGAACTGCCCCCATGAAATATCATAGTAGTCGTGATATCCCTGCTGCCCCTCGGGCGTCATGGATTCCAGTTCACCGGAAGAAAGGCTGTCGCCAATGCAACCGATGGTGCGAAAGATGCCGACAAAGCCACCGTCATCTACCAGACGGTCCAGCGGCTTTTCGCCGGGAATTGCGTAAAAATCATTGATATTCATGGATTTCCTCCCGATTGTTCTCTTTTTTGTTCAGTATAACATACTTTGAAGCAATTGGCAAGACAACGAAATCACGAACTTTGCAAACGATTTTTGTGCAATTTTTCAAGTTTTTTTGAAAAAAAGTACTTGACAAACAAAAACCCTTGTGCTATGATATATGGGTACGCAAAAGCGTATGGCTTGCGGCGTTAGCTCAGCTGGATAGAGTGTTTGGCTACGAACCAAAAGGTCAGGGGTTCGAGTCCCTTACGCCGCGCCAACAAAAAGAACGGGGAGTCCATCAGGACTCCCCGTTCTTTTTGTTCACACGTCGTTCCCCGACTCAGAACCCCCGCATGCGCATCACGCAGTGATGCCATGCAAATTTGCGCAGGATATCCGAACAGATACCGCGACCTTTGGCGCAAATATGGGTTCTGAGTCCCTTGCGCCGCCCTCACCATATCTCCGCCCTTCCCGTATCCCCCCTGCATGCGCAGGATTCCCGAACGCTGATCCGTTATCATCGCGTGCGGGAGGATGATATCCTCCCCT
The DNA here is from genome assembly GCA_015065285.1 of Oscillospiraceae bacterium. Classification (GTDB taxonomy): domain Bacteria; phylum Bacillota; class Clostridia; order Oscillospirales; family CAG-272; genus SVQP01. The sequence continues at coordinate 37,322 of SVQP01000019.1, forward strand.
ACACAAAGTTGCTTTGGCGCAGCTTCCCCTTTTGTGTCATCCTGAGCGAGGTCGCAGAGCGACCGAGTCGAACTTTTGCGGGTCGAATATTTCGCGGCAGAGCCGTGAAATTGAGCGAGCAAAAGCGCGCGCAGCGCGGGATCTGCGAGGGGTTTGCTCAATGTCTGTTTAGCCGAAGTAACTAAGCCTCTCCCGCCGGGCAGAGGGGGACCGCAGTGAGCGTAAGCGAACAGCGGTGGAGTGGGTCACCGTAAGGACGCTCGTTCACCGATTCTCCGATCCTGTATGATTGGAAAATAGAACCCTTCGGCAAATGCCACAGCATTTGCCACCTCCCTTAAAAGGGAGGCAACCCCTCCACCGCAATCGCGAAGCGGCACACTGCGCCGCTTCACTGCGGTCCCCCTCCCCTAAAGGGGAGGCTTTTTTCGCGTGTCATAAACCGTTTCCCAGATCCCGCGCTGCGCGCGCCCTACGGGTTCGACTGCGCGCGGACACCACAACGCGGTGTCCGTGCTCCGCTCAGGATGACACA
>SVQP01000064.1 GCA_015065285.1 Oscillospiraceae bacterium
GACATATTATGCGGCATTGAATGAATTTTTTGCAAAGATGCAAAAAGATACAAACGGTATGGAAAAAATACAGTTCTCTATTGAACGTCAAGATTTGCATTACCAATTAAAAGAATCCGGCGAGTATCATGATGAAAAGTGGAGAGACGCTACAATCATCGTTACTGTCGATTGTAATTATGATCTTGCAACTGATGAAGATTGGTATAAAGCATGTTCAAATACGGATTTTATAACGCTAAATACTGCATTCTTCAATGAATATAGTCACGAATTTTCCGAAGGACATTTTACCGCATGGGGAGTTCTCCCCGCGCTGCATTTTGGATATACCCATTCAGCAAGCACGTTCTCTGAAATATTAGATGTATTTTATTCGGACTATACCGTTTTGAAACGATTGGCAGACCTGGAATATGTAAACTGTATTTATATCCAGTATTTTTATTCTGTTCCCGGAAGCATTTTTGATGAATAATACTATAATGGTACACAGTAAGGGAAACAACTCTCGGGGTGTCGCATCGAGCGGCACCCCTTTTTTCAAGGCTATGGAGCTATCGCCTGAACAACAAAGTATTCGTGAAAATTTACTGCAACAAAAACAAATTATTTACAATCTCACCCGCGAAATCTATTGACAATTTCGGCAAACTGTTGTATAATTTATTTAATCATGAATTATTATGTTCAAAAGGAGTTCCATATGAAAAAGATTCTTGCTGTGGCTATGGTCCTTGCTATGTTTGTGGCTCTGGTAGCTTGTGAAGGCTCCTCGGGCGACCTGACGTCCATCAACGATTACGTTGCTCCCAACTATACCTATGTTACCGACACCGGTTATTTCACCTTTGAGGAAGCAGGCGGTAACACCGCTCTGATCACCGGCTACGTCGGCAAGGCTGAGCCTCACGCCGTTGTCGTTCCCTCCTCCGTAACCATCGCGTCTCTTGACGGCGAGGATACCAACGATGAGGATAACGTCAGAACCATCGTAGGCATTGCCGATAATGCATTCTACTACTGCACCGCGATGACCTCCGTTGAGATTCCCGGCACGATTGAGACCATCGGCAAGTGGGCATTTGCAGGCTGCACGGGTCTGACATCCATCAAGCTTCCCGACGCGGTTCAATCGATCGGCGAAGGCGCTTTCCACGGCTGCGATCAGCTGACCTCTGTCGATATGCCCGCATCTCTGACCTCGATCGGCAGCTTTGCTTTCTACGGCTGCTCTGCGCTGACCGCTATTGAGCTGCCCGCCAAGCTGACCACCATCGGCTCTGCTGCATTCTTCGGCTGCCAGGGTCTGACTGAGCTGACATTCCCTGCATCCGTTGTTGAGATCGGTGACATGGCATTCTACAAGTGCAATCATCTGACCGCAATCGACATGTCCGCTATGCAAACCGCTGAGAACTCCGTGGATCTGGGCGACTACATCTTCTGGTCCAAGCTCCAGAGCGCGATCACTGCTCCTGCAGAGGGTCCTGTAAAGGAATACGTGGACAACATCGTAGACTCCGGCATCGGCGCTGAGGACACCACCGAGGAAGAGACTACCGAGGCTGCAGAATAATCCATACAAAAATTTAAGCAGTAAGTGCTTTCGCACTTACTGCTTTTTTTATTCTTCAAAGCGGAAGTAGTTCTTGATCCCAAGCAACGCCGCATCACAAACGTATGGCAAAATCGCCCACTCTACCGCCATACAGACAGCGCAACGCTTGTCAAGGCATGCGCAGCGCGCGCAGTACGGATGCTGCGGATCGGTGATCTTTTTGTGCATATACGCATATTGCTTGGGCGGCTTGATCGGAGCTTGGTACGTTCTTGTGCCAAGCATCACGCCGCCGTTTTCCAAAAGCAGCTGCAGCTGTGCAAGCGACGCAAGTTCGCGGTCCGATCCGATACGGAACGCCGCTTCGATCACGATTCCCTTACCGCGATCCACAGCGTACAGCCATCCGCTGCGTGCATGTGCGTCATTGCGCACAGTGCTCAAAAGCGTCAGCAAAGAAACGGCAAACGCCTGCCCCGAAAATTCCATATCGGGCAAGGTCGGTGTCTGCAGCTCTGCACAAAACTCAGCCGTTTGCACCGGCATCAGCTCTACGCCCATCAGCTCGGCCGCAAGCGAGATGCAATCCTCGGCCTGTCCAACGCTCTTGGTTGTTCTGCACCAATCGATCAGCAAACGCGTCCTTGCAACCGTTTGCGCAAAGCGTTCCGCCGTCTCCCGATCCTTCTCGGCCACGGCAGGCCGAACATCCGCTATCGACTCCGCCGCACAGATCTCTCCGAATCTCGCGCTCGCTGCCAGATACGCAAGCGCGGGCGTTTGAATATCGGGCTTGAGCACTGCGACAAACCTGCCAAGGCTGCCAAACAGCGGCAGCACCAAAGCACCTCCCGCCTCGCCAAGGCAAAGCGGATAATCGTACAGCTTTCGCTCATAGCGCATCCATTCTCGCGCTGAAATACCCAGCACGCGCAAAAGATCCGGCTGCTCCTCCCCGCCGCGCGCACAGCGATAGGCAAGAGGCGCATCGGACGGGCGGTTAAGATCAAACAAATAGAAATCCTCTGTAAAAACAGTCTGCTGTGAGCTCACAGCCTCGTATCCGCCAATCAAAGCTTTCTCCCATCCCGCAGCTGCCTGATCGTCCAGCCGTTGAGCATGCAATCGTCCTCAGCCTGCAGCTCGGCAAGCAGGCGGTGGCGCATGGTGCGCAAAGTCTCGGCATACGCAGGGTCATCGATCAGGTTACAAAGCTCGTAAGGGTCTTTTTCAAGGTCGTACAGCTCATCGGTGTCTGTCAGATTCCAGGTATATTTGATATCCCCCATACGCAGCATTCTCTGCGAGAAAAGGCCGAATTGCTGGCCATTGTAGGTCACCATGACCGCATCGCGGTGCGCATCGGTCTTGCCGGTCAGCACGGGCAAGAGACTCTTGCCCACCATGCCGTCCGCAGGCAAGCCCACGATATCCATAATGGTGGCGGGGATGTCCAAGGCGTTTGTATTCAGGGCGTGGCTTGTCAGCCCCTTGGCAAATCTTGCGGGGCAATGCCACAGGTGCGGGATGTGCGTAATCTCCTCATACATGGCGTAGTGCTTATCCATCTGTCGGCGGTCTCCGCAATAATCCCCATGGTCGGAGGTGTAAATAATCACGGTATCGTCCAGCTTGCCGTGCGATTCCAGCCAATCCAGCACTCTGCCAATCGCATCGTCGATCTGTGAGATCCAGGCGTAATATCTTGCCACCACAGGCGCAAAAAACTCCCAGTCCTTGTCCTCGGTGTTCCAGTTAATGCGCTGCTGACGCTGGATATACGGCTTGTTTTCATACGGATCCTCAAAGCCGCCCCACACGGGGATGTCTGCAGGATCGTACATGTCCGCAAATTCCTTGACGGGCGTGCACGGCAGATGCGGCTCGGAAAATTCCATTTGTACAAGCCACGGACGCTCGTCCTGCCAGCCCTCCATCAGGTTTATGACCTGCCCGGCAGTTTGGTGCGTGGGCGCATACTCCTTGTCCATGTCGTACACCTGCCCCCAAAAACCGTTGGTGGGCACGCACTGCGGGTATTTCTCTGCCATGGGGCGCACGATCTCGGAACGCGGCACGTACACCTCGTAGCCCATCGACTGCGGCGTTGCGTTGTATCCGCCCTCCCAGGCGCCCACCCAACCGGTATGGTAGCCCAGCACGTCATGCAGCTGCCTTGCCCAGGATTCGCTGTCCGCAGGCAGCATGCCGGTATAGATCTTCTGATTGTAATTCCAAAGCGCACCGATCTTCTCTGCGCGCTTGCCTGTCAGCATGCTCTGACGAGAGGGACAGCACACGGGAATGGGGCAATAGCTGTCAGCCAGATTGACACCGCCCTTGGCAAGGCGGTCGATATTGGGCGTCTTGACGGGATATTTTTCAGCATAGCCAAGGCAATCCCAGCGCTGTTGATCCACGCAGATCCAAAGAATATTGGGGTTTTGACTCATGGTGTCCTTCTCTCCTTTTCGATCATATAGGTATATAAGCGCATCATGGCGCATTCGTTTTTTGATAATATTACATCGCGCATGCGTCGGCAGCCGCCACCGCACACGGGCAAAAAGCGGCAGGAGCGACACAGATCGGGCGCTTCGGGGTGATCCTTGACAAAATTCGTCATGCCCTCACTTTGCAGCGTTTGCTCAAGGGAATGCTTGTGCACGTTGCCCGTGCAATACGTGGGCAGCACGTAAAAATCGCAGGGATAGGTCGAGCCATCAGCCTCCACGATCAGCTGCGGCGAACAAAAGCCGCGTGCACCGCAAAAGCCGCCTCGGCTTTGCAGCGTGGCAAGGGCTTGGTCAAATTCGCGTACAGCAAAGGGCGGCTGACCGTTCCTGAAGTCCTCGCGCCAAAGTCTGTAAAAGCCGACCAAGAATTGCCCCAACGCCTCGGTCGTTGGCGCATATTTGCAGGTCGTGTCCTTATCCAAAGGCGGCAGACACGAGATCAGCTGCACGTGCGTCGCCCCGATCTTTTTATAAAACTTGTAAAGCTGCGCGGGGTGTCGCGCGGTGTTTGCGCTGATGACCGTAAGCAGATTATAACGCACGCCATGCTTTTTGAGCAGATCGATCGCGCGCATCACGCGCTCATACGTGCCCTTTCCGTCGGGCGTTTTGCGTGCTGTGTCGTGCAGAGTGCGGTCGCCGTCAAGCGAAATGCCCATCAGCACGTCATGCTCGGCAAACAAGGCAGCGTACACCTCGTCAATGCACAGGCCGTTGGTCTGCACGGCATAGGTCGCGTCAAGCCCCGCGTCCTTGACGTCGGCAAAGAAATCGTCAAAATGCTCCTGCCCCCAGAGCAGCGGTTCCCCGCCCTGAAAGGCAAAATGCACGCGCCGCGCCCCGCTTTCCTTTGCGCGTGCGATCAGCTGCCGCGCACTTTCCCGACTCATCCACGTGTTTGCAGGTGCGCCGTATTCCGTCAGATCGTGATAAAAGCAATAGTCACACGCCATTTGGCAAAGCCCCGACGCGGGCTTGAGCATGACAGTCAATTCTCTCAAAGCGCACCTCCTTTGTATGTATTGATACCATTATACCATAACCAAAAAAGGTTTGCAAGGGCTACGGAAAAGTTCTTTGCGCCGGGCGGGACATCGAGGGCTGTATCGTGCAGTATGATCGTATACAGCCTCGACGACCCGTGATACCGGTATCCCCGTAGGGCAGAGGCTTGCTCCCGCCACAAAAAAAGCGGCTGCGAAATTCGCAGCCGCTTGATTTTTTGAAATTAGTGAACGATGCAACGCTCGGTGTCCTTATCGAAGATGTGCATTCTGGAAGTATCGAATGCAACCTTGATGGTGTCGCCTGCACGGGAGGTGGAGCGAGAGGATACGCGTGCGGTCAGGTGGGTCTCACCGGTTACCAGGTACAGGTAAATCTCTGCGCCCATCAGCTCGGTTACGTCAACAAAGGTCTCAATGGTGCTCTCGGGCATAGCCGCGATAGCAGATTCCTGGTCGTTGATGCACTCAGGACGGATACCTGCAACAACTTCCTGGCCAATGTAATCCTTCAGAGCGGGGTTGTTAGCCTTGTCTGCGGGAACCTTGATGGAGTGCTCTTCGAAGTTGAAGTAAACGTCTTCACCCTTCTTAACCAGAGTACCGTTGATAAAGTTCATCTGAGGAGTGCCGATAAAGCCTGCAACGAAGATGTTGCAAGGAGAATCGTACAGGTTCTGAGGAGTATCAACCTGCTGGATCAGACCGTCCTTCATAACGACGATTCTGGTAGCCATGGTCATAGCCTCGACCTGGTCGTGGGTTACGTATACGAAAGTGGTACCAACTCTGTTGTGCAGCTTGGTCAGCTCAGTTCTCATTGCAGCACGGAGCTTTGCGTCCAAGTTGGAAAGCGGCTCGTCAAGCAAGAAGACCTTGGGGTTACGTACGATTGCACGACCCAGCGCAACTCTCTGCTTCTGACCACCGGACAGAGCCTTGGGCTTTCTGTCAAGCAGGTGGGTGATATCC
>SVQP01000065.1 GCA_015065285.1 Oscillospiraceae bacterium
CTCTTTGCTTTTTTCCTTAATTTACTCTCTGTTGAGTTTGTACTCTTCAAGAATTTCGAGATTCGTATTTTCGCACTTACATTTGCTTTGTACTTCTCTCTGTTATTCAATTGTCAAGGACCAATTTTTGCTGCCGTTTCGCGACAGCCTTAATATAATACCACAACCGAAAGCGTTTGTCAATAGGTTTTTTAAAATTTTCTTAAAAAATTTTTCGACCTTTTTTCGCACGCGGCAGGGTGCTACTATGATACTACAAATCTCCTTGTTTGTCAAGGGTTTTTTCAAGATTTCTTGCTAAAAATTTCACCAAATTAAAGTGCCGCGCGCTTACGCGTGCGGCACTTTTTGCACAAATTGATCAAAAATCCGATCAGATCTTAGGAATCTGGATCTTGATTTCCTTGCCAAGCTTAGCGGAACGTGCGATGCCGTCCAGAATTGCCTGGTTGTAAATGATCTGAGAGGTGGGTACGGGAGCGGGCTTACCGTACTTCACAGCATCCAGGAAGGAACGGATCTTCTTATCAAACAGAGATGCGTTATCATGGATGATCGGTACCTCATATTCCATATCCACGCCGCCAATGGTCTTGTAGATCTTCATAGGACCGCCGACAGAGCCGTTCCAGCAGTCGGTGGAAGGAATACGCAGACCTGCCTTGGTACCCAGGATGATGGTATCGCCGGGGGTATTGATGTTCATAGCCCATGCAATACGGAAGTCCAGAATGATGCCGCCCTCGAGTCTGACAAATGCAGCTGCGAAGTCGTCAACGCCGAACAGATCCGCATACTCGGGATGGCCGGGATACGTTGTGGGATCCTTACCAAAGAAATCACTCTTATAGCCGGTAACGGTCAGAGGCTTGGGATAGCCAACTGCGTTGAGCACCATATCCAAAGAGTAGCAGCCGATATCAGCCAGTGCGCCCAGACCCGCGGTCTTATCCTCGATAAAGGTGGTACCGAAGGGGGTGGGAATGCCTCTGCGTCTGCCGCCGCCGGTCTGGATGTAGTAAACCTTACCCAGCTCGCCGCTCTCGACGATCTTCTTGATCATCTGCATATTCGCATCCAGTCTGGGCTGGAAGCCGATGGAAAGCACCTTGCCGCTCTCCTTCTCTGCCTTCATAACCTCAACAGCCTCGTCAAGCGTTACGGTAAAGGGCTTTTCCAGCATAACGTGAACGCCCTTCTTAAGCGCATAAATAGTGGGCTCTGCATGCTGACGGTTGTAGGTGCAGACAGAAACTGCATCCAGCTTCAGGCTCTCGTCGTCCAGCATTTCCTTGTGAGAAGCATAATCGGTCTTAACGCCCTCAACGCCGCCGTCCTTGAAGAACTTGGCAGCCTTGCCGGGAATCAGGTCACAGCCTGCGACGATCTCAACGTCGGGCATGTTCTTATAAGAAGCCAGGTGTGCACCTGCAATCCAGCCACAACCGATAATACCGATTCTGAGCTTTCTGTTGGTGTCGATTACTACTTCGTTCTGCTGGTTTTTGTAATCCAGCTTAGCATCCATTTTTTCTGCCATGATATGATCCTCCAAAAAATTGTTTTTATTGATGTGCGACGTCAATAGCCCAACGTGCGCAAATAAGTTCTGCTCTTTTCAATGCTCTGCAGAGGGGTCAGACCCATAGAGGGCTGGTCCTGTTCAACAACCACCCACTGTGCGCCTGCTGCCTCGGAGGCTGCGAGAATGCCGGGGAAATCCTGTCTGCCCGAGCCAACGGGACGAAACTCGAATGCCTGCGCGGCATTCTCCTTCTTCTCGGACTCGATGCCGATCAGCTCATACATGTTCTCCGACTTGCCGCCTACAAAGTCCTTGAGGTGAACGACGGGAGATCTGCCGCTATACTTGGTAATATAGCCCGCGGGATCCTCACCGCCTACGTTGACCCAGCAGGTATCCAGCTCGGTCTGCAGATATTCTGCGGGAACGGTTTCGTACAGTACGTCCAGCGCATACTTGCCGTCGATCTTATCAAATTCAAAATCGTGATTGTGGTACAGCAGCTGCATGCCCAGCGACTTTGCAACCTTACCAAGCGCAAGCGCATTCTCCACCACCTTGGCAAAGCCATCGGTGCCGGGGCGGCACTCGGGCGTCAGATACGGGATGGCAACGAACTTGCAGCCGATCTCGGCATACTGACCAAGCACTCCCTCGGGATCTGCCAGCATATCATAATAAGGTACGTGCGCAGAGATCGGAACCAACTCCAGCTCCTGACACATTTTCTTGATTTCAGCGGGCGCATAGCCGTAAAGCCCTGCGAATTCCACGCCATCATAACCCATTTCCTTGATCTTTTTGAGAGTACCCGGGAAATCTGCCGCAGCATCATCTCTGACCGAATACACCTGTACCGCTACCGGTAATGCCATAATGCACCTCCAACCAGGGGGATTTCACCCCATTTTTCTTAATTATAAGACAAAAGGTGCTCATTTACAAGACATTCATAGGTTTTAAGCAGACATTTCTTGCTGTTTTGTATAAAATATGGCGATTTGCACACAAAAGCAAATCGCCATTTGTTATTCTTAACCAAAAAACTGTGCGGCAACCACCCAAAGCTCGCGGGATTGCTCCCAAGCCTCGTCCAGCTCGCTTACGGGCATGGGGTAGACAACGTTGCCAAGCTCGATTGTCACCGTGGGAACGCCCAGATCCAGCGTCATCCAGTCGTTGAGCGAAGCGTCCAGGTGCTTATCATAAATGAATTTGTAACCCGTATGCTCGCAAATCTCCTGAGCCAGATTGTACGTTTGCTCCCTGACGCTGCCACTTACACCGCAATCCCAATACACGACTTGCCCTGCGGTGTGGAATGCCAGTATGCCCTCGATCTTGCCAAGCGACTGCACGTACGAGCTGACCGCCTGCGTTTCGGGCTCGGATGCAGGGCTCGGTCCCTTATAGTTGCGGAAGCAGGGAGAGAGAATGCCCGTGTGAACCTTACTCCAAGTGGACAGCGCAAAATTGCGATTGAGATCCACGCCGTTTGCGTTGGATTTCCAGTTATACGCGAAGTAATCGTTAATATCCTCCGCATTTGTCAAGCCGTCCTTGGTATTGTCCGCGAAAATCTCCTCCAGCGTTTCTCTGACTGCAGGAGTCTGCACCGACTCGATGCCGCAAAGCGCCAGCATCACGCCATCCGGATTGATCATGGGCAGCACGCAAAAGGTATATTCCTGCAGCATATCCGCATACGAAAGCCCACCAAAGCTGCCCGTTTGCGCATTTGCCAGATAATGCTCGATCTGCATCATGACCACAAGGCTGCTCAGGTATTCCCTGCCGTGAATACCGCCCGAGATCATGATCTTTTTCTCAGCCTCGGGATTGCCCACCGTGCAGGCATAGATTTCCCTTCCATCCACGCTCTTGCCAATGCTCTGATAGGAAAACAGCTCCCCATACGCATCTGCCAGCGCGGCAAGATCCTCTTGCAATGCAGGATAGGTATACCCGATCTCCTCAGGCAAAACGATCTCGATCTCGGCAGGCTCGGACTGCCCTGTAGAATCTCCTACGGGATCAGATTCCTGCGCAGCAGACGACCCGGACTCCGGAGGGTCGGTATCCTGACACGCTACCGGCATAAGCAACAAAAGCAGCGCCAGCACGCAGCACGCAAGACGGGTTTTCACACCGCTCATTCCACGTCCTCCCGATACTCCAGAATATCTCCCGGCTGGCAATTCAGCTCGCGGCAGATTGCCTCCAGAGTGGAAAAGCGGATGGCGCTGACCTTGCCCGTTTTGAGCTTGGAAAGATTGACGGGCGAAATGCCCACGCGCTCGGCAAGCACGCCAAGCTGTATTTTTCTGTCCGCCATGACGCGGTCAAGTCTGATGACGATCATATCGGCACCTCCGATTTCTACATTTATTATATTATAATATATCCACCTGCGTTTGTCAATCGAATTTTATCGAAAAACATTAAACTTGTGCCGATCGCATGGAATTTCGGTCACCGCTATTGATTTTTCGCCGAGCATATGCTATAATGCACACAGAAAACAACCGCACAAAAAGGAGGGGCAGCATGATTCTCGCAGTTGACATTGGAAACACCAGCATTGTCCTCGGAGGATTTGAGCAGAACGATCTGCAATTTGTTTCCAGATTATCCTCAAACCTGCACACAACGCAGGATGAATACGCGATGCTCATTTCCGGCGCTCTTGCATTGCACAGCATTGACAAAAGCCGCATCGACGGCACTATCATCGCTTCCGTTGTGCCGCCCTTAAACCAAGAAATCAAAAAAGCCCTGCTCTTTTTGTTTGGGAAAGAACCGCTCATGATTGGCCCGGGCATCAAAAGCGGCATCAGCATTCGCTGTGATATGCCATCCTCGGTGGGTGCGGACTTAATTGCAACGGCAGTTGCCGCGCATTACCTTTACGAAAGCCCTGCTTTGGTGATCGATATGGGAACCGCAACAAAAATCTCCGTAGTAGATCAGCAAGGTGCTTTTATCGGTGCTTCCATCATTCCGGGCGTGACTATGGGACTGAATGCGCTTGCCGAGCAAACCGCGCAGCTGCCAAAGATCAGCCTGAAAACACCTGACAAAGTGATTGCAAAAAACACAGTGGACTGCATGAGATCCGGCGTTCTCTACGGCCACGCAAGCATGATTGACGGTATGATTGATCGCATTCGTCAGGAATTCGGCAAGGATCTGTTTATCCTGGCAACGGGCGGCATGGCATCCACCATCATTCCCTTGTGCCGACACGAGATCCACGTGGATGAAGCACTTGTTCTGAAGGGCTTACATATTCTGTATCAAAAAAACCACATTTGACTCAAGTATATTAACTGCGCAGCAGTCAATATAAATTTATGCGTTGTACCGCCGTGCGCGGACGACAGCAAGGAGGATTTATGCAAAGTAAAACCAATTCAAGGCAGAAAGTCAAACAGCTTGTGCTGTTGGCACTGCTGACTGCCGTTGTGGCCGTTTTGGCCTATTTCGGCGGCTTTATCAAGATCGGAGGATTGGCGTCAATTTCCCTGACTCTGATCCCGGTCGTCATCGGAAGTGCCTTGTGCGGTCCTTGGGCAGGCGCATGGCTGGGCAGCGTGGCAGGAGCGGTGTTCTTCGCTACAGCCGATGCAGCTTTCTGGTTTGGCCTGAGTATCCCCGGCACGATCATCACGGTGCTGGTCAAGGGTGCAGTTTCCGGCCTTTGTGCAGGCTTTACTTACAAGCTGCTCGAAAAGGTCAATCAATACCTGGCGGTCATGGTCAGCGCGATCGTGTGTCCCGTCGTCAACACGGGCATTTTTCTGCTGGGCTGCAGACTCTTTTTCTTCGACACCGTGCAAAGCGGTGCCGCTGACGAGGGGATGTCAGTTTTCGCTTACATGATCGTGTTCTTCGTGGGCCTCAATTTCGTGTTTGAGCTGTTGGTCAACATCGTACTAAGCCCCACGATCCTGCGCATTCTGAACATTGGAAAAAAGAGCGCCGGGCAAGCCCCCGAAGCGCAACAGTAAAAAAAGCACGGAGCGCCGTTTCGGCACTCCGTGCTTTTTATTTTCAAAAGAATCAGAACAAACCTGTAATGGTGCCGTTGGCATCCACGTCGATCTTCTCTGCCGCGGGAACCTTGGGACTACCTCGGTTGTCAGCGCCCTGCCGGCTTTTCCGCTCGGGTATCACCTTGCAGGCGCGGTGACACAAAAAGCCTTGCCCTGCCGGCTTTTCCGCTCGGGTATAACCTTGCAGGCGCTGTGACACAAAAAGCCTTGCCCCGCTGGGGAAGGTGGCGCCGCAGGCGACGGATGAGGTCCCCATAAGACCGCTCTTGACCCTTTTAGGCTGTCCTTCCCATAGGGCAAGGAATCCCTTTCTCCCCATCGGGGAGATGTCGCGGAACGCGACAGCAGGGGTGTTTTTTCACAAAAGAAAGGGAGGCACCCTCATACACCTCCCATACTATCTTGGACTATTTGATCAATATACTTA
>SVQP01000020.1 GCA_015065285.1 Oscillospiraceae bacterium
CCCTAAAGGGGAGGCTTTTTTCGCGTGTCATAAACCGTTTCCCAGATCCCGCGCTGCGCGCGCCCTACGGGTTCGACTGCGCGCGGACACCACAACGCGGTGTCCGTGCTCCGCTCAGGATGACACAAAGGGGGATGCGCAAAAAGCCCCCCTCCGGGAGGGGGGAAGGCGACCTTAGAAATACAATATTCGCCAGGGGGGAGCCCGCGGGAGTAACAAGGGCGGAGCGCATTACCCCGAGCGCTCAACCGAACTCATTTGCCCGCATTCTCCTACCGTCATTTTGCAGACCGAAACGCCCCTATGCCATCAATTTGCAAAATGCCACCTCCCTCCCGGAGGGAGGCTTTTTCGCGTGTCGTAAACCGTTTTCTAGATCCTCAAAGCGCAATCCTTGCGCTTTGACTTTCAAAAATCAGCAATTCGTTGCAGATTTTTGAAAGTTCGACGCGCAAACACCCACGCCGGGGTGTTTGCTTGCTCAGGATGACACAAAGGGGGAGGAGGCACCGCCAAAGTAACTTTGTGTAGGGGAGCATATTATGCTCCCGCACGCGATGATACCGGATCAGCGTTCGGGTAAATAAATCATAAACCGTTTGCGAAACGGGTCGTCGAGGGCGCCGATCCCTACCAAAGAATACACGGGCAGGATGATACAAAGGGGGATGCTCCCCAATACGATCACGCAACGCAGAAAACTGCACCGCGATTGCTCGCGGTGCGGTCATTTTTTATCAATATGTCAGTTTTCCGTATATCAGCTCAATCAGCTCTTGATCTGTGTTCTCTTGAACGCCGCAAGGCTTGCCCAGATCAGCAATACGATATGGACAATCAGCACCAAGGCGCCAAAAATGGACGAGAATACGTACGGCATAGCACCCCAGGCAGAGTTTGAAAGCATTGCTCCGATATTGAGCATATCCAAAGCACTTCCGCCAAGCGAATTATTCACTGCATATTCCATAGCCGAGCCAAGCAGCGTTTCCATATGCAGATACGGCAAAACGGTCAGCTGCAGCACGTAATGGAACAATCCCGTGTAGTTGCCGATCACCAGAACAATCATCTGGATATCCGACGCAAACATCAGCACCAGCATGCCAATCACAATGCCAAGCACGCCCTTCTTGGTCAGCACGCTGATAAAGAAGCTCAGCATTGCGAACAGAATAACGGGCAGCGTCAGCACAAAGAGCGTCCACAAATGCTCCAGAATCGCGGGGATCGGAATTACCAAGCCAAACAAAGCCTCATATCTCGGTAAGAACAGCGTGCTCTCGCCAAAGAAGAACAGATCCAGCAGGTGGTTGACCAGTGCAAACGCATACGTGATGCCAAAGCAGATCAGCATCATGCTGACAATGTAAATCAGCAAGGTTACGATTTTGGACATCAGCAGCTTGGAGCGCTTTTTGGGACGGATGACCCAAAGTCTGACCGTACCGGTGGCAAACTCACGCGACAGGATCATGCTGGCAAGCACGATCGAAACAGCCGTGACCATAAAGGCAGCAGTGGACAGATTGCTTGTAAAATTCCCCTTGGCGGAATTGACGCTCATGCCCTCCAGCAACAGATCGTTCTGATATGCATGCTCAATGATCACAACCGCCTGATCCAGCACCTGGATCTGCAGCTTGGCAGCATTGACGCTTGCCTGATAAAAGATCACGGCAAAGGGATCGCTGTCATCGATCAGCCCCTGCTGATCCAGCGTATCCTGCGCGGAGGAGCGAAGGTTGAGTACGTCGGGCAACAGCGAATATGCCACCTGATATGCATGGCTGTCGGGATCCAGCTCGTTTTCCTTGAGATACTCAAGCGCCTCCTTGCACATCTTCAGATCCTCAATCTCACGCTTTGCTTGCTTGAGCGAAAACTCGTACGCAGCAATTTCGTCATCGGTCAGATTCAGCATGGGATCCTTGAGCGCCTGCTCAACTTTGCTGATCACAATTTCGGTCTCCAGCACTCTGCCGTCCAGCTCGGTAATCAGCGCATCGTAATGCGCATCCGCAGTCAGCTCCAGCGCCTGCTTTTCGGCAAGCTCGGTCAGCTGTGCGCACGCAGGCTTGTATGCAACCAAGGATGCCAGCACCTCGGAAAAAGGCACGACAACCGGCTCTTCGTCCGAGTAGGTTTCCATATGGAATTCGTACTCGTACGTGTCGGTTTCAAAGTCGTAGTCCTTGTAGTAGACGTAATAAGGCAGATCCAAGAAGGATGCGTTGAGCACTACGTCCAGATAATCCAGCACATCACCGGGCGTGTATTTTCCGCTCTCCAGACCCTGGACGATATTTCTCCATCTATAAAGCTCAATCAGCGTGCTACCGCACTGATTTGCCGCCCAATCGGGCAGATCGTGCTCGTCCGCAAAATCGTAAAACTCACCAGCAGCCATGTAATGCTCGTAATAACCGTACAATTTCTGCTCTGCGAAATCTTCAGCCTCATCGCGCATCATGTCTCCCTTGGTTTTGGGGTCGCGGAAGATCACACTCAGCACGCGGGAAAGCGCGCTGTCAGGGTCCTCGTCAATGGTCTTGGCTGCCCACTGATAGCCTGCACTGTTGGTGATGAAATGCTCACGGTTGGAAATCAGGCTCAAAAGCGGAGACCATGCCACCGAGGTAAAGAAGGACACCACGACCACCACAGCCAGCACAAGGCAGGACAGCACCAGATAGCTCTTTTGTGCGCGGAGCTTGATCAGCTCGTTCTTAATCAGCTGCATCATGCGTCCTCACCTCCTTCGATCACTGCGGCTTCATCCTTGCGGTTGCGCTTTTTTTGTACGATAGGCTGCGTTCCCACATCAGCCGTGTCGGTCATTTCAAGGAAGGTATCCTCAAGCGATTTCTTTTGTCTTGTCAAGCCGTACACGCGCACTCCCTCGCGGCACAAAAGCGAGATGATATCCGGCACGCTCTCCTGCTCCGCCTCAAAGGTCAAGGCTTCACCGTATGCTGCATTGCGGCACAAAGCACCGGCTTTGAGCAGCGCGACCGCCTTTTCCCCGTCCGGGGTTTCCAACGTGTAGTGCGCCACGTTATCTTCCTCAATCATGCCCTGGGCATCCAGCGAGCGGAAGCCAACCGTCACACCGCGGTCGATAATACCCACGCGGTCGCACATCAGCTGCAGCTCGGACAGCATGTGGCTGGATACGAAGACCGCCACGCCCTCCTCGCGCGAAAGCTTTTTGAGCACGTCACGCAGCTCCTTGATACCCGCAGGGTCAAGTCCGTTGGTAGGCTCATCCAGAATCAGCAACTTGGGGTGGTGCAGCACCGCCTGCGCAATGCCCAAACGCTGGCGCATACCCAGCGAATACTTGGAGATCTTATCATTGATACGGCTCTCCATACGCACAAGCTTGACCACCTCGTCAATTCTCTCTCTTGTCAGCTCGGGGTACATGCGCAGATACTGCTCCAGATTCTGCTTGCCTGTCAGATACTTATACATTTCCGGATTTTCAATGATACCGCCCACGCAGCGCATTGCCTGCTCGAAATCCTTTTGATTGTCGTAACCGCAGATGTTGATCTCACCGCTCTCCATGCGCAGAAGACCCAGAATGAGCTTGATGGTGGTGGTTTTACCCGAGCCGTTGGGTCCGAGGAAGCCGAAGATCTCGCCCTCATGGACGTCCAGCGTGATATCCGAGAGGATCTTTCTCTTCCCCAGATGCTTGGATACGTGCTTGATGGAAAGCACGACTTGCTTTTGTTCCATAGGATTGCTCCTTTCCAAATAATTCTTACAAATACGTCACCGTCTGTTCAAGCGGCTTGCGATCGGTGTGTCTGGGCGAGGGCACGCCATCCTTTGCGGGATAGCCCAGTGCCAGGATCAGGTGCGGCTTGACGTGTGCGGGGAGCTCGAACAGCTCGCTTGCCAGCGCATGGTCAAAGGCGCAGATCCACGTAGAATCCACTCCCAGCGATTTGGCTGCCAGCATCATGTGCGTTGCCACAATCGAAGCATCCATTTCCGCCATGGAATGGTGCGTGATCGGGCGGTTGCAGGCAATTTCCTCATCTCCGCAAACCAGCAGCGCCAAGGGAGCACCGTAGCAGGTGTGCAGCGCGTGCAGCTTTTGCTGCGCCTTTTGGCTTTGCAGCACCAGCACCTTTTGCGATTGATTATTCTTGGCGGTGGGCGCTAACTGCCCTGCGCGCAGAATTTCGGCAAGCAGCGCCTCCGGCACGGGATCGGGCAGGTACGAGCGCACCGAATAGCGCTCGGCACAAAGAGTCATAAAATCCATACAGCAGACCTCCAATCATTCATTCCATATTAAATTCAGTATAGCACAAATTCCCTTCCCCGTCAAGATTTTTCTTACTCGCCCCTGATATGCTGCAATATCCCATTGCAAAAGAATTTTTCCGCACCTGTATAAAACTGCCGCGCACAGCCAAAAATATGGTCGTACCTACCAAAGGGAACATCAGTTACAAAGGAGAAGCTTTTTATGTGGGAAAACTTTAAAGAATCCGAATTTGGGAAAAGAATGATCAAGGTCTTTTCCAACAAGGGGGTCATTGTGACCACCGTGCTTGTGGTATTGGTGCTGACCATTGCCATTACCGCAACCGTTGCAACCAACCGCGCAAACAAAAACAATGCCGAACAGAACGGCACACTGCAAAGCGGCACCACGCAGGGTACAGTGGCAACCCCCGGCACCGATGCGGGCGGCAGTGGCGAACAAACGCTGCCTGTTTACAACGACGGCGGCGAAAGCAAGCCCGTGGATAATGCCGAAGAGGGCTTTGCCCTGCCCGTGACCGGTACGCTGGGTGCAAAGCACGACGCGTCCGTTCAGGTCTGGTCGCCTACCATGGAGGAATACCGCATTCACCTTGGCATTGACATTACCACCGAGGACGCAGCCCCCGTGTATGCAGCCGCAAACGGCACCATCGCCCAGATCTGGGATGACCCCATGATGGGCACCTGCGTTGCTATTTCGCACGAGGGTGACGTGGTCACCATTTATAAGAACCTTGCCGCAAATCTTGCAGACGGCATTACCGCAGGCAAGGAGATCAAGTGCGGTCAGCAGATCGGCACGGTGGGCGGCACGGCTACCATGGAAATGGCAGAGGCACCTCACCTGCACTTTGAAATGACCGAGGGCGGTCTTTCGGTCGACCCCTTGGATTATTTCTCGGACAAGGACATCAAAACCCTTAACTCCTACGAGGACGCAACTAAAGGCAAGTAAACAAATCAAAACCGCATCTGCCACGGCAGATGCGGTTTTTTCTGCCGTCACTTATATAGACGGCTTTTTGGTAATTTTGTTTCGCGCATAGCGAAATTTTTCATTTTTTCAGAGTCCTTTGATCACACCGAAAAGGTCGCAAGGCTTTTCCACCAGCACCTTGGCGCCTGCGCTCAAAAGCACGTCCGCCCCACGGTAGCCCCACTCAACCCCCACAGGCAGGCAGCCTGCGTTGATTGCGGTGCGCATATCCACGTCACTGTCCCCCACAAAGGCGCATTCCTTGGGGGCGACGTCAAGCGCACGGCAGATCTCCCACACGGCAGTGGGATCCGGCTTTGTGGGCACGCCCTCAACCTGCCCCTGCGCAATCTGCACCACGCCTGCGGGCAGCAACTGCGCTGCCAAGCCCTTGACCATTCTGTCCTGCTTGTTGGAAAGAATGGCAAGCTTGTACCGCTGCGCCAGTGCCGTCATGGCATCCACCATGCCGTCATAGCAACGATTGGTATTTTTATACGTCCGCTCGTACATGCCCTGATACACGTCCAGCGCCTCGTCCACGCGCACGGGGTCTGTGCCCACGTCCTCGGGCAAGGACATTCTGATCAGCTCGCGCGCGCCGTGATTGATAAAGCGACGGATGTCCGCTTCGGTACGCGTTGGGTAGCCAAGCTGCTCCATAGTCAGATTCACGCCCTCGCGAATGGCACAAATGGTATCCGCAACCGTGCCGTCCAGATCAAAAATGATGGCTTTGATCATGATAATCACCTCGTTTCATTCCATTCCGTATTATATCACAATCGCCCGATTTTGTCAATTTTGCACAAGCGATTTCGTGGGGATTTTGTGAAAATCGTGATTTCACTTCTGTTTTTTTGTGCAAATGTGTGCTATAATAATTAAGATAGCGTATTATGTCAAAATTTGATTCAGAGGGAAAAATATGATCAGAACCGATTTGAGAAACATTGCAATCATTGCCCACGTTGACCACGGCAAGACCACGCTGGTTGACGGACTTTTGCAGCAGGGCGGCATTTACCGCGACAATCAGGAAACCGTGACCCGCGTCATGGACTCGGGTGCTCTGGAAAAGGAGCGCGGCATTACCATCCTTGCAAAGAACACCGCAGTGCACTATAAGGATACCAAGATCAATATCATCGACACCCCCGGTCACGCCGACTTTGGCGGCGAGGTGGAGCGCGTGCTCAAGATGGTCAGCGGCGTTATTCTGCTGGTAGACGCAGCCGAAGGCCCCATGCCTCAGACCCGTTTCGTGCTGCAGCGCGCACTGGAGCTTAACCACCGCGTGATCGTTTGCATCAACAAGATCGACAAGCCCGACGCACGCCTTGGCGAGGTGGAGGACGAGATCCTTGAGCTTCTGATCGACCTGAACGCCAGCGACGAGCAGTTGGATTCCCCCATGCTTTACTGCTCGGGCAGAGAGGGCAAGGCTTCCTTTGATCCCGACAATCTGTGCGATGACCTCACTCCCCTGTTTGAGACCATCGTGGACTATATCCCCGCCCCCGAGGGCGACGAGGATGGCGAGCTGCAGCTGCTGGTCTCCTCGATCGACTACAACGACTACGTTGGACGCATCGGTATCGGCAGAATCGAGCGCGGCTGCCTGAAGGTCAATCAGGACGCGCTGATCTGTAACTACTACTCCAAGGAAGCACCCAAGAAGATCCGTATCGTTACGGTCATGCAGATCGACGGACTCAACCGCGTTCCCGTTGAAGAAGCACGTGTGGGCGACATCGTTTGCTTCTCCGGCGCAGGTGACATCTCGATCGGTGATACCATCACCTCGATCACCTGCCCCGAGCCGCTGGAGTTCGTCAAGGTCAGTGAGCCTACCATGGAAATGACCTTCTCGGTCAACAACTCCCCTCTGGCAGGCAAGGAAGGTAAGTTCGTCACCTCCCGTCAGATTCGCGACAGACTGTACCGCGAGCTGCTCAAGGACGTTTCCCTGCGCGTCAACGACGGTGATACCACCGATGAATTCCGCGTTGCGGGCAGAGGTGAGATGCACCTTTCCATTCTGCTGGAAACCATGCGCCGTGAGGGCTTTGAGTTGGCATGCTCCAACCCCCGCGTGCTGTTCCGCGAGATTGACGGCGTTAAGTGCGAGCCGATGGAGCGCGTCACGCTGGACGTGCCCAACGAATACGTGGGTGCCGTTGTCGAAAAGCTGGGTCAGCGCAAGGGCGACCTGCTTGAAATGAATCCTCTGGGCTCGGGCAACCGTATGAGAATCGAGTATCTCATTCCCTCTCGTTGCCTGTTTGGCTACCGCTCCGAGTTCCTGACCGCGACACACGGTGAGGGCACCATCAACACCATCTTCGAAGGCTACGAGCCCTATCGCGGTGAGATCACCATGAAGTTCACCGGCTCCCTGATCGCATCCGAAGCAGGCGAGACCACCCGTTACGGTCTGTATCAGACGCAGGAGCGCGGCAGACTGTTCGTAGGGCCTCAGACCGCTGTTTACGAGGGCATGATCGTGGGCGAGAACCCCAAGAACGACGACATTGCCGTTAACCCCTGTAAGGAAAAGCACCTGACCGCCATTCGAAGCGCGGGTGCGGACGAAAAGCTGCTGCTCACGCCCCCCATCATCATGACCCTGGAGGAGGCGATCGAGTACATCACCGACGATGATCTGATCGAGATCACCCCCAAGTCCATCCGTCTGCGCAAGAAGATCCTGAATACCGAGCTGCGTATGAAGGAAATGATGCGCAAGCGCCGCGCTATGGAAGCAGGCAAGTAATCATAAAACCCGAGAGCTTTCTCGGGTTTTTCTTTGTCTTTTTGCGCTCTTAGCTCATATTCTCTCCTCATCGTTTGCGCATGTTTCGTCATCTGACACAAATATGAACTTGACAAGGCTGTGATAGGGGTGTTATAATTTTTACACGTTCACGGTAACAGCCAAGCAGGGTGGCATCGATGCCCTGCCGTATGACAAAAGGGGGGATAGCGTATGAGTACTCAGGAGATTGTTCAAAAAGAGCTGGAATCCATGCCCGAAATGTGCAGAAAGCTATTTGTTCGTGGCTACGTTGTATACAGCGAGCGCCCCACAGGAAAAGATGGCTTTCCCTTTTACGGCAGTTGGTCAGATACAGAGATAGACGGATATTGGTTCCGTATACATCCGGATCAGCATTTCTATTACGCAAAGCACGGCGACGTATCTGTATGCATGGTTGGCAATGCCTTGAACAGCTTTGACGGCAAGTATCATGAAACCCAAATCCTTCCGGAGCTGGCTTCCCGGTATGCGCAAAACCGCGATGCTTTCTTTGCGTATCTGAACGAGCTCACCGGCTGCTTTACCTTGTTTGTGATAGAAAACAAACGATTACACTGGTTTGCTGACGCTTCCGGAATGCTGTTTTGTGCATATGGGATGGTTGACGGCAATCTCTATATCAGTTCACACCCCCAATGTCTTGGAGATATTCTGAATTTGCACGTTTCCGAGTACGCAGATCGACTCAGGAGCTATCCGCATTTCAGAAAATATGGCGTTTTTTACCCGGGAGATCTGACTTGGTATGACGAAATCCGCCGTTCCCTGCCGAATTTCGAATACACATACGATGGAAGCACGATTGCCAAGCAACGCTTTTTCCCGATCTCTCCACAAAAGCCATGTCAAACCGAGGAGGACTACAAGGCTGTCGTGCAACAATGCAGCAATATCCTGAAAAGCATTATGAAATGTGCCTCTTTGAAATGGGAAGATGCTTCCGTTTCCCTTTCCGGCGGTGTGGACAGTCGCGTAACGTTAGCAGCGGCAAATGGTTGTTATGATGGTTTTGACTATTATAGTTACCATACCATGCCGGGTGATCTGCCTGATGCTACTGCCGCATCGGAAATCGCACGTCAGTTAGGCTTGTGCCATGAAATTTACACGGTACCAAACAACAATGAAGACTTCCCCAATTATGCTGTTCATGCCATGATACAAAGACACAACATGGGCGATCACCATATCAACGACAATGACATACGTAAGCGAATCTGGTTTGATCAGAACGCACCTGTAAAGGTGGAAATAAAATCCTGGATTTCCGAGATAGGTCGCGCGAATTATTATAAGAAATTCGGACTGCGCCACATGCCCAAAAAGCTTTCACCGCGTCATATGACCAGTATGTATAAGCTATTTACGACGCAACGCAGGCTGGCAAAGGATACGGATCGGATATTTGCATCCTATATCAAGGAAACCTGCCCCAAGGGCTTTCCGACAGGGTATGATACCTCCGACATGTATTTGTGGGAATTTCGTTATGGAGCGTGGGGAGGTCTGGTCAACACTTGCGAGCAATCTTACGCATATGAAATATTCATGCCCTTTAACAATCGCAAATTGTTGCAGCTCATGCTATGTGCTCCGCTGCAAAAGCGAATATCCGATCAATTACACGAGGATATTTGGTTGGAGGCTAATCCGTCCGTCGGATCGCTGGCAAAACCCGTTGTGAACTGGAATGAAACCAAAAAAAGAATGTATATGGAAAAAGCCTACTTTTTGGTGCATTCTTTTTTCAGATTTCTCTGATTGCCAAACAGCAGGAAATGATGCGCAAGCGCCGCGCCATGGAAACAGACAAGTAAAAAACAAATCAAGCCGAGGCACAGCCTCGGCTTTTTTGTTTCGTTTTTCTTGACACCCAAGGTCAAACAAGCTATAATAAAACCAAGAAAAGACAAGGAGGTGCCGATATGGAGAAGAGGCAACACCGCACGGGGTTGGTTTCGGTTTCGTTTCGTGCGCATGCACCGCGCGAGATTCTGCGCACCATGCAGGCTGCGGGGCTTTGCTATATCGAATGGGGCAGCGACGTGCACGCACCGTGTCATGACGTGCAACGGCTTGACGAGTTGGCTTGTCTGCAGCGCGAGTTTGGCGTGAGCTGCTGCTCGTACGGCACCTATTTTCGTCTTGGGCAAACACCCCTGTCCGAGCTACCGGCGTATATCCTTGCCGCCAAGCGATTGGGTACGGACGTCCTGCGCGTATGGTGCGGCACCAAATCGGGCGCGGATATGACAAAGGAAGAGATCTCTTCCCTGCTTGACTGTTGCCGTGCGGCGGCAGAGCTTGCTGCGCAACACGCTGTCACGCTTTGCACCGAGTGCCACACAGGCACCTTTACCGAGCGCCCGGAAGATGCGCTTTGGCTGATGCAACAGATCAATTCCCCGCATTTTCGCACCTACTGGCAGCCCTTTCAGTGGTGCACAAAAGAGCAGAATCTGGATTATTTGCGCGCGCTCTCCCCTTACGTTGTGCACCTGCACGTATTTCAATGGAAAGGCTCTGCGCGCTATTCCCTTGCCGACGGCATTGCCGAATGGCAGAGCTATCTTGCGCTGCTTGAGCAGCCGCACACGCTCTTGTTGGAATTTATGCCGGACGATCGCCCGGCATCGCTCAGCCCCGAAGCAGATGCCCTGCGCACCATCATAGGAGAAGGAAAATGAAAGCTGTATTTTTATGTAACTCTCCCGAAAACGTGCACCGCGTATACGACCAAGCGGCACTCTCGCGCTTACACGCGCTCTGTGCGCTTGACGTGCACGTTTACACGGCAGCCGAGCTTGACAAGATCCCCACGGACACCGAGATCGTATTCTCTACCTGGGGCATGCCGACCCTTGCCGAGCAACAGATCACACAGCACCTACCGCACCTGCAATGCGTCTTTTATGCGGCGGGCAGCGTGCAAGCCTTTGCGCGTCCGTTTCTTGCATGCGGTGTGCACGTATTCAGCGCATGGGCTGCCAACGCAGTGCCCGTGGCGGAATATACCGTGGCGCAGATCCTGCTTGCAAACAAGGGCTTTTTTGTGCAGGCAAGAGAAATGAAGCTGCAGCAGCCCGCCCCTCGCAGCACTGCCTTTGCGGGCAACTATGACCAAAGCATTGGTCTGATCGGCTGCGGCATGATCGGCTCGCTGGTAGCAAAGATGCTCAAGGCATACAAGTTGGACGTGCTGGTGTACGATCCCTATCTTTGCCCCGAAAAGGCAGCGGCGCTTGGCGTGACCCCCTGCCCGCTCGAGCAGCTTTTTGAGCGCTGCGCAGTCATTTCCAATCACCTGCCCAACAATGCGCAAACGCGCGGCATGCTGACCTACGCGCATTTTTCGCGCATGCGCCCCTATGCCGCCTTTCTCAACACGGGTCGCGGCGCGCAAGTGGTGGAGGCAGACCTTGCCCGTGCGCTTTCCGAGCGCCCCGATCTGACCGCCGTTCTGGACGTGACCGATCCCGAGCCCTGCCCCAAGGGTCACCCCTTCTATGCGCTGCCAAACTGCATTCTGACCCCGCACATTGCAGGCAGCATTGGCAATGAGGTATGGCGCATGGCGGCATTCATGGCGGACGAGCTGGAGCGCTACGCGAGCGCCAAGCCCACGCGCTACGAGGTCACCGAGCAAATGCTAAAGACTATGGCATAATGAAAAAACAATGCAAAGGCGTTATGTTCCTTGGAACACAACGCCTTTGCATTTGCATTTTATGAAATTCCGTTGCGGTAATTCTCCGCCTGGAGATTGAACATATACGCATACTTGCCGTTTTGCGCCATCAGCTCCTCGTGACTGCCCGCCTCGATCAGCTTGCCGCCATCGAACATGTAGATCTTATCCGCATGTCGGGTGGTGGAAAGACGGTGCGAGATAAAAATCACGGTCTTATCCTCGGCATAATCATACAGTGCGCGGTTGAGCTCGTATTCCGCATTGGGGTCAAGCGCAGAGGAGGGCTCATCCAGAATGATCAGATCCGCATCCTGATAAAACGCACGGGCAATGGCAACCTTTTGCGCCTCACCGCCCGAAAGCTGCACACCGTCATCCTCAAATTCACGGGTCAGCGGCGTATCAATTCCCTTTTCCAGTGTGGCAAGCTTACCTGCAAAGGTACTTTTGGTCAGCGCACGGATCACGCGCTCGCGCTGCGCCTTTCCCTCTTCACCCTCGGCAAGCTCTCCGCCCACCACGTTTTCCGCCACTGTGGCAGCAAAAATGCGATAATCCTGAAAAACGGCTGCCACTCTGCCGCGCAGACTATCCAGATCATATTCGCGTATGTCTCGCCCGTTGTAGGTGATCTGCCCCTCGGTGGGGTCGTACAGTCGCATGAGCAGCTTGGTCAGTGTGGTCTTTCCTGCACCGTTATAGCCGACGATGGCAATTTTTTGCCCGCGCCTGATCTCCATATCTACATGCTGCAGAGCGGTATGCTCCCCATCCTTTCCCGGATATGCAAAGCGCAGATTCTTGACGCACAGCGTCTGCAGTGGCTCAGTCATCACGCTGCCACCCACGATGGCAGGCTTGATGCCGAAAAAGTGAATGATCTTTTTGACAAAAATTCCGTGCTGGTGATATGCCATGAGCAATCTTCCCATGTCCTGCAGTCTCCAACCGAGATTCCAGATGGCATTGACGCCTATGGCAAAGCCGCCCAGCGTCACACCGCTTTCGGGATCCATCAGCATTTGCCAGAGCAGGATCAGCATCACGGCATAGTTGGCAAAATCCAGGATCAGCAAAAACAGAAAATCGTAAAACATATACTTTTTTCCGTATTCCACCGCATTTTTCTGCAGCTTACGGGTAATTTCCTTATAATCGTCGTGCAGATTCTCGGAAATTCTTGTAATGCGCAGCTCCTTGGCATAGTCGGGCGTGGTATACACGCGCTTGATATAATCGCGACGGTGGCGCACCGGCGTCATTTCCTCCTCCTGCTTTTTGCTCAGCGCATTGGTGCGACGGGAAATTAAAATGCGGAACACACCCGAGGCAAGAATGATGCCTGCCACGATCGGACTGACGCCCGCGATCACGCCAACGCCCACAAGCATGGTCACTGCATTGGAAATCAGACCGCCCGTACCCTCGATCAGCTGGATGACGTGCGGCCATGCGCCCTGCATGGAGAAGATGAATTCATTGAAAAATTCGGGATCGTCATAATTGGCAAGGTCCGTTTTTGCAGCGTGCGCAAAAATATCGCTGTACAGCTTGCGGTTGATCACCTCGCGATAGCGCGGCAGAAGGATCAGCTGATATGCCGTATGCGCACCGCGCAAAACAAGCAGAATGCCAAAATAAACAAGAATCAGCAAGAGCAGCTTACCAAAAGCTGTGCCGCCCTCAATGCCGTCGTATAACCGCTCGGTATACAAAAGCCCCGCAGCGGGCAAGATGCCCATCATCACACCGTAGAGCACGTTGGTCCAAACGTAGGAGGGCGAATAGCGCCAGATTTGCCGCAGCATCCACAAATCCGCCTTCAAAGCGCCCTTTTCACGGGGCTTTTTTTGCTTTTTTATCTTTTCTGCAGTCTTCATGCGCTCACCTCCTCACACGCACTTTCCCGATAGTTTTCCGCCTGCTTGCAAAACATATCCGCATAAATCCCGTCCTTTGCCATCAGCTGCTCGTGCGTGCCGCACTCGGCAACTCTGCCGCCATCGATCAGATAGATCTTATCTGCCAGCACTGCGCTGGAAAGGCGGTGCGAGATAAAGATCACACCGCAATCAGAGCAGGCGTCCAGCATGGTACGGTACATCTCGTATTCGGCAATCGGGTCTAGAGCCGAGGATGGCTCATCCAGAATCACAAAACGGTTTTTCTTGGCATACACGTGCGCGATCGCCATTTTCTGCGCTTCACCGCCCGAGAGCATGATGCCTGCAGGATCAAACTCTCTGGTCATACAGCTATCCAATCCGCCCCCGCCCTCACACAGCTTATCCCAGATACCCGCGCTCTTCAAAGCTTCGATAATCCTTTGGTCATCCCCTTCTGTGCGACGTGCCAGCGTGACGTTTTCGGCAGCGCTCACCGCAAACAAGTGGAAATCCTGCATGACCGCCGCGAACATATCCCGGTAATCGCGCAGGGCAAACGAGCAAATAGGCACTCCGCCATAGGTAATGTCCCCTTGCGCGTCATACAACCTCAGCAGCAGCTTGACCAGCGTGGATTTACCCGCGCCGTTGGCTCCCACAATGGCAATGCGCTTGCCCGCCTCAAAGGTCATGGAAATGTCCTGCAGCGTGGGAGCAGCCGCGCTTTCATACTGAAAGGTCACGTGGCGCAGCTCAATATCCCCACTCCCCGGCAGGGGTTGATCTCCGTCCGTAATGCGCGGCTGATATTCCAGAAACTCACGCAGCGTTTCGATATATCTGGCGTTATTTCTGAAGTTCATGAATTCTTCAACCGAGTCCAAAAGCTCGCCCGAAATACGCGAGGTGGTGTTCAGCACCACAAAGCAGTCTCCAAAGCCCATCAACCCCTGCACCACGGTGCGGTACACGGCATAGATCGTGGTCAGCGCCACGGGAAACACATTGCCCAAGAAAATGCAGGCACACTCCAAAGCGGTCAGCAATCCGCCCTTTTGCGCATGGATCCTGCGGCAGGTTTCGGAGGCATCCTTCATATATTTGAGCAGATACGTAGGCATTTTGGTCAGGCGCAGCTCCTTGGCATACTCCGATACGAAGAACACGCGGTGCGGATATCCCTTGCGGCGGTCAATCTGTCGGATCTCCATATCACGCGCATGCGTCTGCTTTTGATATTTGGAGCGGATGGGCACCGTGACCAGCGGAATCAGCGCAAACAGCAAAAAGATCGGGTGCACCGAAGCCACCAAGCCCACGCAAAGCCCCAAATTGACCAAGCACCACAAAATGCCGGATACGTTATACAGCACGTTCAGCGCGCGTCCGTCCGCCTCGCCCAGCGCCTTGACAAACTTATCGAAAAACTCGGGATTTTCATAGCAAGCAAGCTCGACGCGATCAGCATGCTCAAAGATCTTCAGATTGACCTTTTGCCCGACGGCATAGCGGCGCTTCTCGTAATACAGCTGCCAGAAGGCATTGTTGATCAGATCGGCAGAAAGCTCCAGCACCACAAACAGCACTGCCATCCACAAAATTTCAAAAAAGCCCTTTCCTTCTCCAATCGCATTCATGACGTATTGCAAAAGATAGGTGGAGCCCAGAAAATAGGTCACGCTGACAAACAGAGACATCCCTAAGCGCAACGGGATCAGCCAGGGATCCACGCTGTGGATCATCCCAAGCATAAACAGATTGTTTTGGATCACTCTGCGCAAAGGCAGCTTTTGCTGCTCCTGCTTTTTGTCTTTATCCTTTTTCAGGCGCTTTTCCATGTGTATCACACCCCTTTCGTCCATCTCTATATCCGCCGTTCCTTGCTCTGCTCAGAGCACAAGCTATCAAAAAAATTATACCATCCCCCAAAAGCCAAGTCAAGCAACCGTTGGTATGGATCGATAGCGCGTTGGTTGAGAGAGGCAAAAAGGAGCCGCCACAGGCTGAGAAATCAGCAAAAAAACACAAACAGGGCTGTTTTGCATAAGGCAACCCTGTTTTATGTCATGAATATTTTGTTTCCCTATAGGATAGCCGAACGGGAGCCGAACCAAGTTGGTTTTGACGTGCAGATTTCTCCGATTCCTGCATCTTTCCCCTTGGACATATTGCCTATATGCCCTGCGGGAAAAGCTTTTGGACTCGAATAAATCTGCTGCGTCAAAACTGCTCGCACCCGCCGGCGAATGCATTTTTGATAGATTTTGGTGTGATTTTGCGCAGCAAGATACAAATCTTGCAAGCGAAAGCACGCCGAAAGATGCGAAAATGCATCGTCGTCGGGCAATTCGGTTCGACTCCCGTTCGGCTACGCCCTTTTCTTTGGGTCTTTTGCCATATCACTCCAGCCAGATCTCACGAATGCTTGCAATCTCCTCCTCGGTGACACCGATATGCACAAGATATGCGTAAATCTTTTGCTGCAGCGTATCATCCTCGTCACCAAAGTCCTCAAAGCCCTTGACCAGTCTGTTCATATTTGTGATCAGAAGCGGGAACTCATTGGTGTCAAAGGCGCCTTGCGCCGAAAAGAAAGACGCGTAATATTCATGGCGAAGCGTATCCTCATCCACGCCCAGCAGACCAAGGATCAGAAACGTGGTGGTTCCGGTGCGGTCACGCCCCATGGAGCAGTGGAAGATGATGGGGTAATTCTCCTCCTTGGCAAAGGTGGAGATGGTTTTTCTGACTACCTCGTAATTCTTTTGTGCAAAGATATGCTCATACCATTGCATGCCAACCGATATGTGCTGAACCGAGCTGCCAAGCGGTGCGGTAGAGCCTCCGCGCAGATCAAGGTCGGTGCGAATATGCAGGGTGTTGAGCGCCAGTTCGCGCGCCTCGTCCGTGATCGACTCCAGCTGAGCCGAGCGGTATGCAAGATTCTGCTTGACGCGTTTGCCGTCAGCCGTCAGATAGCCGCCGATGTCTCGCACGTTGGAAACACCGTCCAATCTGACAAAGCGAGGATACCCATCCTCGGTGGTAAAGATTTGCACCGGTGAAGCCTCTTTGCCGGACTTGACCTGCCAGTAATAGGATTTACCGACGTTCAGATGCTCGATTTGCGCGCTTGTTCCTGTCACTGTAAGCTCGATGGCTTGGCTCATGTCGCGGTTTTCGGATATCAACACGGTATAGGTCTTACCCTGCGCCGCATTGGCATCCGTCCACGAAAGCGTGACGGGAACGGGCGTGCAATACTCGCCTGCCATATATCCGTAATGCACGCTCTGCACCACGTCCAAGGGGGCTTTTGCATGCGCATAGATCACGTCGGCTGCCAGAATCACGTGGCGATCCCCGTCGTAAGGGGAGGTCAGCGTAATGGACGATTGCTCATCGGAATACCTCACTGTCACAGCCTCCTTTGTAAATGCCTTACCGACATAGTTGTATACGTCCGCAATGACCCTTCCATCCAGCTCGTACAAGGGCAGTCTTGCCTCTGCAATCGCATCGCTATACTGCAGAGAAACACAAATGCGCATGGATCCAAGTCCCTCTCCCAAAACCTCAATGCTTGCATGAACGCTTTGATTGTTGATCAGAGCGTCCAATTGATTTTGCACGTACTCCGCCTTATTCTCTACGTCCGAGGGGCAAATGATATTTGTCTGCTCCAGTGCCTCTTGCGCTGCGCTCAGCGCATTTGCAGCCTTGACAGACAAGGGCTGATAGGTGAACGGAATATCGATGTGCAGTATATAATTGTCTCTGTTGGTCACGCCACGCACCATCAGTCGATACGCTTGCCCTTCGACAAGCAGGTCTCCATAATCCAAAAACGCATTGACAAACAGATGGGAAAATCCCCCGTCACTCATCTTTAGCAGTTGCGGAGTGCTCCATACGATCTGCGCGTCATCAAAGGCGCGATCGCTTGCAACCAACGCATATTCCAGCGTCCTGATTCCCTCATTGCAGGACAACACGTTATCGGTCAGAAACAGCATGCCCGAGGGATCAAAGGTATCCTGCCACTGTCCCCCAGAATCATGCGACGAGCCGTACTGCCCGTCGGTGGCATCCAGCCACGCGCCCGTGATGGGCGGAACGGCGGCAATGTGTGAATCCTTGAGCTCAGTGCCGTCACCCAGCGTCACTGTCGCCCTATAGGTCAAAGAGCCCTCGGCAGTTGCGGAATTTTTGCGGTATTTCATTCCCTCGACCGAGATGGTTGCCTGAATATTGGCTGCTTCAAAGCGACTTTTGATAATCTTTGCAATCGACTCCACGGCTCCTTGCCTGAAAAAGCAATTGCCCTGCGCCTGGTCCACGATCAGAAAGCCTGCGGGACTGAAGGAAAAATCAATGCTTTGCACATAGCAATCTGCCTTGTTCTTGTTACGGAAATATATCTGAAAGGAGCGGATATAGCCGTCACTGTCAGCCATCTTGGCAAAGTCCGTGACGCCAAGATCCACCGTGGTCCATTGCTCGGTCGCACCGCCCATGGAGGCGCATTCGTTGAGAAAGGCTGCGTTATTGGTCTGATCAGCAGCCAGAATGCGCATAGAGCTATTGGGCGCTTCCACCGTGGTCATAAAGGTCAGGGTCATGCCCGTGACTGTGGACGCGAGAATGGGAGTGGCAAGCGTGACGGTGATACCACCCTGATCCAAGCCCTCCGAGGAGAACAGATATGCGCCACCCTGCGCACTTTCCACGTATCCGCAGGACTCACAACCGGCTACGTCATGACAGCTGAAATTGATTTTCGTGGGAGAAATCACGTATTCCCCGCGCAGCTCTGAAAAATCCAGATGCAGCTGCCCTGCCCCCGATTTGCCCTCGGACTGCACGGTGCAGGTCTTGGTGCCGGGATCGGTATGCGCGGGCATGCTCATAGAAAGCTCTTCATAAATCTCTCTGGGCGGCTTTTCTTCCTGCTGCCCGGTAGTCTGTTCCTCCGATTCTGCGGATTCCGGTGCTTTTGCGGGCGGCTCTTTGGCACATGCGCTCAGCACACTCAAAAGGCTTGCCAGCATAAGCGCGATTGCAATGATTCTCTGAAACCTCATATACGATCCTTTCTTTTGACGCAAAGATCTGTTACGCTTTTACCTGATAAAGCAAAATCTTACTCTGATATTGGTTCGGAACGGTCACGTTCAGTCCTTCATGCACAAGCACCTTGCCCGAAATCTCCACCGTTTGCTTGGTATCGATATCGGTCACGGTATAGGTTGCCTCGGGATCCAAGCCCTCAAGCACATAGCAGCTGCTTACACAATGCGAGCCCGCGCGACGGAATACCATGACAATGCCGTCGCCCTGTTCGGGTCTGTCATAGCGATATGCAGCCCAGCCGCCGTGCGCATACGACCAGCCCACGTTCTCCAGAGGATAGAAATCGCAGGAGAAATACGGCTGCAGTGCGCGATATTCATCGCACATGCGCGCCATCCACGCAAAGCCTTGCTCGTCCGGCTCGGGACGGTCGGGGCGATCAGTCCACCACCAGCTGCCCACAAAGCAGGGCGCATATGAGCTGCGAGTGGCATAGGTGTCCCCCATTCTCTTGCACACACCGCCCGAGCAGGGTACAAGACGGTTATAGCCGAACATCTGGGTCTGAATGGCATCGGGATCCAGATCCGGCTCACAGAACGCATCGGTGCGCCAGATGGGAATGGCTCTTTGCAGCGACTCTGCGTCTATGCGACGACCGCCCGACGCGCAGTTGTCGATCACCAGATCGGGATATTTTGCACGCAGATCATCCCACAGACGATAGAGATTCATGATATACTTGATCTCGTTGATGCCGCCGCGGTCCATCTCATCGGTAATGCGCCAGGATTGCAGCGGCTCCATGTTGAAATCCTGACGGAAGCACTTGATGTGCAGTGTATCGATAAAGGAGCAGATCAGATCAAACAAATATTCCCTGACCTCGTCCTTATCCAAGCGCAAAAGCAGATAAAAGCCGTCCAGCGGATACAACCAATCGGGGTGCTCCAGTGCCAGATCGGTGCCGGGATAGGCGCGCTCGGGCTCCATCCACAAAAGGAATTTCATACCGGATTCGTGTACGGTTCTGACCACGTCGCAAAGCCCGTCCGGATGCTCGTCCGGGCGCACCTGCCAGTTGCCGACCTGCTTGTACCAATCGGCTGCTCCGGGCGTGCCTCCCTTACCGTACCAGCCTGCGTCGATCCAGTAATAATTGGCGCGCACACCGTGCTCGCGGTACTTGTTCAGGTGATACAGGTGGCGCTCGGTGCAAAGCCCCATGCCCTCCAGCGCAAACGGGAATTGCTCTGCATCAAAGGGGCACAGCTCGTGCTTGATCAGGCGGCGGAATTGGTTACTGCCCTGCACGCGACTGCCGCGATATTCCATAAGCAAAATGGAGGAGGTGCGGATTCTCTCTCCGGGGTGCAGCTTGAAGGCGGTATAGTCCAATCCGGTCTTGAGCTCCAGCGTATCCCCTTGCGTGTGCGCAAAACAAGCACGCCACTGACCCGACCAGCCAACGGCGGCAAACAGACCGCGATTTTCGGTATGGAATTCAAAGAAAGGCATTTTTCCGCTTGAGGAGCGTCCGCCCAGCGGATGGAAGGAGCGAGAGGTGCCCAGCGACATTTTCGTTTCGTGCACCTTACATTCCTCCGAAATACTGTCCGAGCGCAGATATGCCTCATAGCCGGCACACCCGTCGGTATCAAACAGCGAAAGAGGCGGGGTTTTCCCCGGGATCTCGGCAAAGCACCAGGTTGCATCGCAGTCCAATATGTCGCTAATCAAGCCGCTGTCATGCTCTGCTTTGTTTTCAAACCAAAGCATCCACGATAATGCATTGTATTGGGGATATTCCCGAATGTGCAGCTCCACGCACAACCCGTCGGAGAGCTCATACAGTCTGCCGTAATCGGTCACGCTCACGCGAGCATCCGCAAGATCAAAGGGCTTTCCCCTGTATTGAAATGAAAAACGAGGCACAGTGTTCATAAATTTTTCCTTTCCGTAATACTACGATCTATGATATTTTATTATAAATCACACCCCGCTGACTTGTCAAGAAAATGAGACAAATAGACAGAAAATACAGACTAAAATACATATGTTGTTTGTGCATGCTTGACAAAGGAACGCCAATTATGCTACAATCAATTCATGAAAATCGGCGCTTTTTCAAAAGAGAACAGGCTCGGGCAAGCCCTCTCTTTGTACAAAAGCACGCCGATACCGACCGCACAAGATTACGGAAAGGAAGAAATAATATGCCAAAGCTGACAAAAAGACTTTTACTTTGCCTTTTATGCGCATCTATGCTGATCGGCTGCTTTGCATGTCAAGAAAATCAGCAAGATCCGCAAGACACCACGCAGCAGCAAGAGCAAACGCAAGAGCCGACCGACGAGGTGGATCGCTCTCAGCCTCAAACGGGTCCCTTTGAGAACACCACCAATCTGACTTTTGAAAAGCAGACCGTCACGGAAAAGGAAATGATCATCTCCGAAGAGCACGAATATGATGCCGGAAATCCCGACCCCGTATTTGCCATCGGTGAAGGAAAGGCTAAGGGCGGCTTGGTCACACTCAATGCAGACACGGTTGCCAATTTCAACATCGGCGTAAAATTCAATGACACAGTGACTGCAAAATACGAATTCAAGCTGACCTCCTCCGAGCCTGAGCCCGAGGCGAATTACGACAGCGCTTATATTGGCTTGCGTCTGTCCGGCACGGGATCTGCACCCAATCACGAATCCTCCCGCGTGTGGTTCCTGATGAAGGACCAAAAGATTGGTCTGCGCACCGGCAAGTGGCCCGGCTGCACCATGGTTCCCTGCCCCGTTGACTTTTCGCAGGGTGTCAGGCTGATCATCGAGGATGATCCCATTGCCAACGTCATCTCGATCTTCTATCTTGACGGGGACGTCAAAACACCGCTTGCAAAGCTGGTCATTCTGGAAGATAAGCTGGAATTTTACATGGAAGGAAGCCAGACTCCCGATATCACCGAGCCCCTGGAGGAGCCGGTTGAAAAAACGGGATATGCTCGTATTTGGACACATCACATGAGAAAAGTATTAAAGATCAACGACATCAAGGTTTCGGGAGAGACCACCGCTTCGACCACCGACCCTGTTGACATGCTGAATTCGCGCGACGTTTTTGCTGATACCTGGGTAGCAACCGATGACGTAGGACGCACCACCCCCGTAGGCAATGACACCGCTTCCCCCGGTGACAAGAAGGTTGGTATTTTCTATTTCATGTGGCATAACGCCTCCGAGCAGGGTCAGTACAATTTGTACGATCACACAGCAGCATATCTGTCCGGCGGCGTGGATGCTGTGTGGGATCTGATCCCGCAGGGCAACCTTGGCTTTGCGCACTACTGGGCAGAGCCCTACTTCGGCTATTACAACTCGGATGACGAATGGGTCATCCGCAAGCACGGCTATATGCTTGCAGAGGCAGGAATTGACTTTATTTACGTGGATGCCACCAACGGCATTATCTACGAGCGCAATCTGGAAACGCTCTTGCGCGTCTGGAGCGAAATGCGCACCGAGGGCTATGCGGTGCCGCAGATCTGCTTCCACTGCGGCAATACCGAATCCTTGGCAGCCGCTTCGCTGACCTTCCTTTGGAACAACTACTATTCTACCGGCAAATATCAGGATATGTGGTTTATGTGGGAGGGCAAGCCGCTCATCTTCTTCCCCGATTCGCTCAAGAGAACGCTTCCCGATGAAATGAAGACCTTCTTTACCTCACGTCAGAGCTGGGCTTTCACAAGCGACAGCTGGTACACCACCAAGGACGGTAAGGGTCGCTGGGCTTGGGCTGATATGTATCCCCAGTCTCCCGGTCTCTCCCCCTCGGGCGAGGTGGAACAGATGATCGTCATGTGCGGCTTCTGGGCAAACGGCAGTGCCGGCACCAACGGCGGACGCAGCTATACCCACAAAAACGGCATCCCCGATTACGAGGGTGATTGGGAGTTCGGCTACGCGCTGATGAATACCACCTCGGGTCTGGGTCTTGCCTTCCAGGAGCACTTTGATTATGCAAAAGAAGTGGATCCTCCCTTGATCATGATCACGGGCTGGAACGAATGGTGGGCAGGCCGCTGGGGCGGTGGCTCCGGCAATCTCGCACAGGGTCAGATGATATGTAACGAATACAGAGTTGACGAAAAGAATCCAAAGTACCAGTGGTACTACGTGGACTCCTTCAACACCGAATATTCCCGTGATATTGAGCCTATGACGGGTGGCTTTAACGACAACTACTTCTACCAGATGGTACAGAACATCCGTCAGTACAAGGGCTCCCGCGTGCAGGAGGCTGCAAGCGAGCAATGGGCAATTGATATTGAGGGAGACCTTGGGCAGTGGTACATTGTAGGTCCCGAATACCGCGATTATCAAGGCGACACCGTGGACCGCGACCACTTCTCCTACGTAGGCAACTTCCGCTATACCAACACCTCGGGCAGAAACGACTTTGTCACCTGCAAGGTCTCCTCCGATGCCGAAAACCTTTACTTCTATGCCGAGTGTGCCGAGGATATTACCGCTCCCGAGGGCACCAACTGGATGAACCTCTTCATCGATGCGGATTGCAACGCACAGACCGGCTGGTACGGCTACGACTACCTGATCAACCGCTCTCAGGCGGACGGCAAGGTTTCTGTTGAAAAGTTTATCGGCAACGACACCTGGGAGCTGGAAACGGTTGGCGAGGCAGCATATAACCTGCGCGGCAACGTCTTGCAGATCAAGATCGCACGCTCCGTGATGAATCTGGGCGACACCTTTGATTTCAAGTGGGCTGACAACTCGGTTTCCGACGGTGACGTGATGCAGTTTTTGGATCTGGGTGACGCAGCCCCCAACGACCGCTTCAATTACCGCTACACCACCGAGCAGACAGAAATCAAGCTCCCCGATGTGCTGACCGATGATATGATCGTGCTCAAGGCAGGCTCCTACAACGCATTTGCAGGCGGCAAGCAGGTCAGACTGGATGCCTCCAGCACCAAGGCTGTGCTGATGGGCAGAGGCGAGGATTTCTACCTGCCCCTGGCATTTGTGGAAGAGGTGATCGGCGTTTCCTGCCAAGGACTTGAAACCTTTAACCACTACGGCATTGCCTACGTCATGCCCGCCGAGGCGATCGCTGCCGCAGGCAAGGTCGTGACAATTTCCGAGGACGGTCTGGTCGTTATTTCCTCCTCTGCAATTGAGGATACGGACATCCTGACCACACTGTACCGTTCTTTGATGTAATAAAAAACAGATCCGAGTCTTTGCACTAAGACTCGGATCTTCTTTATTGTACATCAGACGCCCCATCCACCTTGATCGATGCCATATAATCGCGTGGCGCCTGATTCATTCTGCGCTTGAACACCTTGGAAAAATACTGCGCATCGGGATAGCCGCAGCGCAGCGCAACGTCGCTGACACTGGTAAAGCCCTGCTTGAGCATGGTGCAGGCATGCTGGATGCGTACTGTGTGCAAATACTCCACGATTCCCACACCCACGTGCCGCTTAAACACCGTGGAAAGATATTTCTTATTGTATTTCAACTCACTGCCCAGCCGCTCCAAGGAAAAATCGGGATCTGAGAAATGCTCATCCACGTACTTCTGAATCGTGGAGATCAGATCGATCCGACCCTTTTCATTGACGGCAAAATCGGGCAAGCGCTTGCCAAGATATGCAAAGGTGTGCAGCAAAACTGCCTCGCTTGCAATATCCGAAAGCTCCGCCGGACTGTCAAGCCCCTGCGTCCAAACCGTTTCCAGATCGCCACACCCCGAAAACAACACGTTCTTGGGCGAAACACCAAGCTTTTCCATAATACGGTTGCCACGCGCGCCCAAAAAGCTGATATACATATACTTGAAATCCCGGACGGATTCAATGGCAAAGGGCTCTGCGGGGAATGAGAAAAACACGTCTCCCTTCTCAAGAGAAAGCACTTCCCCTCTGGTATGCAGCCGTCCCTGACCACGGAGCACAAAATACACGGTATACAGAGATTTCAGTCGCAAGCCCGTATAGATCTGCTCCTCGGTCTCCAAAACGAAATGAACGGTATGAATGCTGTGGTCGTTGACCTCGCGGGGAACGAAGCGACACACGTTCTGCTCTGCCATGATCCTGCCTCCTTGATTGGAATAGGCACAGTATAGCATATCCATGTGAGAAAGTCAACAGGAATGTGACCATTTTTCACAAATATGTGGAAATTATCCGCAGACGACGGGCGCCAGCCGTGGTATAATAAACTCAGCTGAACGGACGTCTATCCCCTCTTTGGCACGTCCATCCTTTTATCACCACTTCACGAAAGGAAACAAATCCCATGAAAAAAGTACGTATTGGCGTTTTGGGTGCCTATCGCGGCACCAGCATGATCAACTATTGCAAAAGAGCCGACCACGCAGAGGTGGTTGCCATTTGTGACAAAAGCCCCGAGGCGCTGGATGCACAAAGAGATGCCGCTGCAGGCTTGAATATTACCTTTTACGATCATTTTGACAAGTTTATCGAGCACGATATGGATGCTGTGGTACTGGCAAACTACGCCAACGAGCATGCCCCCTTTGCCATTCGCTGCTTAAAGAAGGGGCTGCACGTATTCTCCGAGGTTCTGCCCGTTCAGAACATGAAGGAGGCTGTGGCGCTGGTTGAGGCGGTGGAAGAGAGCGGCCTTGTCTACGCTTACGGTGAAAACTACTGCTATATGCCCGCCTCCTACGAAATGAAAAAGCTTTATGAGAGCGGTGAGATTGGTGAATTCGAGTACGGTGAGGGCGAATATATTCACAACTGCGAATCCATCTGGCCCTCAATCACCTACGGTGAGCCGGATCACTGGCGCAACGGCGGCTTTGCCACCTTCTATTGTACCCATTCCCTGGGTCCCATCATCCACTCCACAGGTCTGCGCCCGGTATCGGTTGTAGGATTTGAGGGCACCAAAAATGCGCGCGGATTGAGATGCGGCAGAAAATG
Organism: Oscillospiraceae bacterium; assembly: GCA_015065285.1. Lineage (GTDB taxonomy): Bacteria > Bacillota > Clostridia > Oscillospirales > CAG-272 > SVQP01. The sequence continues at coordinate 25,717 of SVQP01000020.1, forward strand.
CGGTCAGTTCGGCATGGAGATGGTCACGCTGGAAAACGGTGGCATTGTCAAATCCATCCACGGCAATCTGTATAAGAATTCGATCTGGTACACCATGTACGGCTCCAAGGGCAGAATGGAATGCGGCAGAGAGGATGCCATGGACGGACACATTGCCAAGATCTACGTCAACAAGGACGAATACGACGGCGGCTACGAGACAAGCTCGCTGCGCTCCTATTTCCCGGATCACGGTATGAAGGACAAGGCTGAGGGCTTTGGTCACGGCGGATCGGACTTCTATTCCATGTACTATTTCATTCAGAAGATCCTTGGCGACAAGAATGCCGATACCATTGACGTTTACGAGGCGCTGGACATGTTCCTGCCGGGCTTGTTTGCCTACCGTTCTATTCTGGCAGGTGGCATTACGGTGCAGATTCCCAACCTGCGCAACAAAGAGGAGCGTGACGCATGGCGCAACGACACCGCCTGCGCTGATCCCAAGGCAGCGGGAGATATGCTGTGGCCCACCATGTCGCAGGGCACGCCCGATATTCCCATGGCAGTCTATGAGCGCATGGCAATGCTCTGGGAAGAGGAATGCGCCAAGACCGAGGGCACTTACCGTGCCGCGGCACTCAGTCAGGGTAGTAAGAAATAATCTGGACTCTATAACGGCTCCTCGTTTTTTTCGGGGAGCCTTATGCAATCATGCCGTGAAAGGAGATTTTTATGTCACTTTATACCGTTCGATCAGCACCCGATGCAACAAGAGCCGCGCTGACCGTGTTTTCCACGTTGGAGCAAGCGATTGCCTTTGCCGATGCCAACGTGCTCTACGGTGCGGCGGTTTACGATCATAAGGGTATGCTGTGCTATGCTGCGGGTGGCGAGGTTTCATCCGCACTGCTGTTTCATGCTAAGTGCATTTGTGACTACATCCGTGATAAAGAATTTGACTACGGTCATGCTCCTATCAACCCTGCCTTCAACCACGATGCGCGTATTGTCAGCTGTGACCGTCTGATGGACTGGATCTTGTACCGTGCGGGCTATACCGATCAACCCTATATCCACGGCAAATGCGTGTCCGGTCCGGGGCTGACCGATTGGTGTATTGCGCAGGGCTTTACCCGTATTGACTCTGTGGAGGAGCTGTGCCCGGGTGACGTGGTTTTTATCCGCCCCAATGCCGCAGGACATCCGTTGCACACCTTTATGCACGCAGGCAAAAGCGCACAGGAGGGCATGTATTACCGCTACGATGCGGGCAAGGTGGAGCGTATTCGCAGTACGCAGCCCTCTTGTGAGCCGATCAATGATTTTCTGTATGCTTACCGCGCGCCCTCCGTGCGTCCGATTGCCGTGCCTGCGTTTTCGTTTTTGTATGACAAAACACCCTTTTCCGAGCTGAACGTAAAGGTGAAAAATGAGGCGGATCGCGTCATTTATACACTGCCCGACGATGTGGAGCTGACCGTGGTGACCGAATTCTTGCAGGATTTCGGTGTGACGCGATGGACGAATTATTGGCACAATCCCACCGATCACCGTAGCGCGCTGATCAGTCAGCTTTGCGACTGCGACCTGACCGTTGCCATGTCGGCAGATCCCGCACGCACCCGCCGCGACAAGCAATATACGTGGGAGCCTAAGACGTTGCGTCTGTTTCTCTCGGATGGTGCAAACATAGGCGATTTTGATCATCAGATCATCCCGCACCGCATGTGGGCGGGCGACCACAAGGAGGCAACCTGCCAAGCCGGACGCAGCGGCATGGGAACTGCACCTTTCTTTGAGGTCAACGAGGGCGGTGATCACCAAAACGGCGTGCTCACAGCACTTGGCTGGACCGGACAATGGCGCGCTTATTTTGACCGCGGCGAGAACGATTTTCGCATTCGCCACAGCCTGGAGGAGGTCGCACTTTGCATGGAGCCCGGTGAAAAATTCCGTACTGCCTCCACCACCGTTATGCCCTATAGAGAAGGACAGGTCAATGCCCATAACCTTTGGCGGCGCTTTATTCGCGAGGCGGTGTCGCCCATAGGGCGTTACAAGGGCGCGCGAGGTGCGCAATGTCCTTTCTCGGCAATCTTCTGGGGCGGCATTCCTTCCAATGAGCTGATCGAGCGCTGGCAGGAAATCTTGTCGCATGGACTTGACACGTTTGATTATTGCTGGGTGGATGCAGGCTGGTATGAGCCGTTGCGCTCCACCACCACTGCAACGCAATCTGCCGAATGGGGCAAGGTGGGCACATGGGAGGTCAACCGTGATTATCACCCGAACGGTTACCGTGATGTGACAGAATTTCTTCATGAGCGCGGCATCAAGTTCCAGCTTTGGTTTGAGCCGGAGCGTTTGCAGCGTTCGGTTTGCGAATGGACGGAATATATGACTGCCAATCCCGAGGATGAGAATGCCTTGGTGGATCTTGGAAGTGATCACGTTTGCGATCAGGTCATTGAAAAGATTTCAAGCGTCATTGCATCCGTGGGCGTGGACTGCTACCGTCAGGATTTCAATATCAATCCTTTGATCATCTGGCGCGCCAACGATCTTGCATTGGAGGCAGGAGGAGCTGCGCGCAGGGGCGCGACCGAGGTGCATCACATCAATAATCTGTGGCGTTTCTGGGATGCTTTGCTGGAGCGTTTTCCGCATCTGTTGATCGACGATTGCGCGGGCGGAGGACACCGTATTGATATTGAAATGCTGTCGCGCTCGGTGCCCTTGTGGCGCAGTGACTACCAGTGCACGTGGGATTGCTGTCCCGAGGTCAATCAGAACAGTAATGCCCGCGCCGCTTGGTGGTATCCCTATTCGGGTATCGGCTATGGCCCTACGCTGGGTGATACCTACAGCTTCCGCAGTGCATATACCAACGGCATGACCGTGCGCACCTGGGAGCACGCTGACCCCGAATGGCGTGTGGGCGGCATGAATGAGCCCTTTGGTTGGGCAAAGCATTACTTTGCGGAGTATGCGCGCCTGCGCCACTATTTTGCCCAAGATTTTTATCCGCTGATTCCCGCTACGGATACCAATACCACGTGGATTGCTTCTCAGTATCACGATCGCGCAAGCGACAGCGGTCTGATCCTGGCGTTCCGCCGCGCTATGTGTCCTTACGCACAGGCGCACGTAGAGCTTGGTGGGATCGATCCCAAAAAAGCGTACCGCTTTACCGATGAGGATACGGGAGAGAGCTTCACCGTGGCGGGTACCACCCTTCTGACCGAGGGTCTGACCCTGACCATCCCCGAGAAGCGGCAGTCCCTGCTTCTGACCTACGAAACAGTCTGAGGGATACCTCTTGACGCACCTTGAAGGGAGGAATGACTATGCGCTTGAATAGCGACAATCAGAGCATTACATTTGAAACAGTACAGCTCCAAGGCGGCTTTGCCTGTTACGTCAGCGGTAGGGGCGACCGACTCGCCTATCGGGCAGTCGTTCCCGATACGGCGGATTATCTGGCCATTGAGAACCACTCCCCCTTCTGGTGCCGTCCCTTCTGGGGTCAGTCTCTGACCCGGCTGCCCCAAAGGGTGCAGGCCCTCCTGATCCGACGGGGGAACACCTACACCTACTGGCTCCCCGTCTGCGACGAAACCTACAAGACCTTGATCTGCGGCACGGAGGAGGGCGTGGGTTTCTGCACCTATTCCAATTGCCATACCGTCACCGCGTGCGACCGCCAGCTTGCCTTTCTTTGCCTGGAGGGGGCAGATCCCTTGGCACTCATGAAGGAGGCCGCAAGGGAGGTCTGCCGCCTGCTGGATAACGGTCTGCGCCTCCGCGAGGAAAAGACGGTTCCCGAGGTGTTCAACTATCTCGGCTGGTGCTCGTGGGACTCCATGCAGATCCGCGTCAACCACGCAGGGCTGGTGGAAAAGGCCGTGGAATTCCGAAACAAGGGCGTGCCCGTCCGCTTTGCCATCATAGACGATATGTGGGCGGACGTGCCCCATCTCAACGAGATCCCCGCGGATACCGAGTTCGGGAAAATGGTCAGCATGATGCACGTCAGTACCATGCGCGCCTTCGCGGGGGATCCCAAGCGGTTTCCCGCAGGCATGAAGGCGGTCATCGAGGACGTGAAACGGGAGGGGATCCCCACCGTCGGTGTGTGGTTCCCCACAACGGGCTACTGGTCGGGGCTTGACCCCACGGGAAGCGAGGCGGAGCGGCAGAGAGAGAACACCATCACCCTCCCGAACGGGCAGATCATCGTTTCTCCCGACGGGGAGAAGGCTACCCGCTACTTCGACGATCTCTGCAGCCGCATCAAGGCATGGGGCGGTGATTTCGTCAAGATCGACAACCAGGGCTTCCATACGCGATTCGAGAACATGGCGCCCATCGGCGCGAGCGCGAGAGCCATCCAGAGAGGGATCGACCAAGCGGCAGACAAGCACTTTGACGGCGCCCTCATCAACTGCATGGGAATGCCCTCCGAGTGTATGTTCAACCGCGTCAGCGCGGTGTGCCGTTGCTCCGACGACTTCATGCCCGAAAGCCGCGAGTGGTTCGCCAAGAACATTCTGCAATGCGCCTACAACGGCCTTTTGCAGGGGCAGTTCTACGTCAATGACTGGGATATGTGGTGGACGGACGACGAGCAGGCCGTCAAGAACAGTCTGTGCCGCGCCATCAGCGGCGGGCCCATCTACGTGTCCGACAAGATCGGGCGGACGGATCCCGCGATCCTGAAGCCTCTTTGCACCGAGGACGGCAGGATCATTCGCCCCGATGAGAGCGCGACCCCCACCGCCGATTGCCTCACGGAAAACCCCACCCTGACCGACAGGATCTTCAAGATCCGCAACCGCTTTGGTCAGCGCGGCGTATGCGCCGTGTTCAACATTCATGCGGGAAATCAGTCGGTGAGCGGCACCCTGTCCCCCTGCGAGACGGGGATCGGGAACGGTGACTATACGTACTATGAGCATTTCACCAAGGAAACAGGTGTTTTGCGCGCGGGTGAATGCCTGCAGATCACCCTGCAGGACAACGACGATTTCCGACTGTATTCCTTTGTCCCCACCGGTGAATGCGGGAACACCTATCCCGGACGCACCGACCTGTTCATGGGGGTAGGGATCCGCGAGACCAAGCGAGAGTCGGATGGTTTTGACCATTGAGCAAAAACGTCAGTCCTTGTTGCTGACTTATCAAATGATATCACAATAAGAAATACGGGTAGTCCCAGCGGACTACCCGTTTTTTTATGAATCTACTCTTTGCACAATCTCAAAACCGTCGTCTGTCTCGCGAATTTGGAACAGGCGCGGACGCTCGTTGGGATTGACGTTGGTGCTGTGCAGAATCAGATAAAGCTTTCCGTCAAAGCCGTCAAAAATCATGCCGTGCCCACCGTCCTCATCGTAGATGAAGCGGTCGGCGTGACGCCACGGTCCGTGAATACTGCCGCTGTCGCTGATCGCCAGCGCCTGCACGTACCAATACTGCGGGCCTGCGTGAAAGCCTGACCACAGCATATACAGCTTGCCGTTCTTCCCTTTACGGAAAAAGGGACCGTCGGTCACGTAGTTTCGCGAGGTGGGGTCCACCAATGAATACGACCACGCAGCATCTCCTGCACGCAGAATCGTCTTGGGCTCTCCTGCAGGAGCACTCAGATCCTTGGTCAGAGGCATGATCTCAATTGTGCCGTCGCCTACCTGCGTCCATTCATGACAGAAAGCCGTCCAGGGTGTTCCCTGCTCATCGACGTAAAACGTGGCGTCAAGGCTCACCCAATCCTCAGGGGTGATAGGACCGTCACTAAAGGGCAAGAACGGCCCCATGGGGCTGTCGCCTCGGAGAATCTGAGAGCAGCGCAGATGCGTTTCGCTGCGGAAGCTTGCAAACATGTAATAGTAATCCCCGTAGTGGTAGACCTCGGGCGCGAAGAAATCACGGTCAGACCAAAAATCCTCGGGACGGGTAAAGCACTCGTGCGGCTCGCTCCATTCGACAAGGTCGGTAGAGGTATAAACGTCAAGCCCGGTCCACGGAATGACCTTGGTGGCAGGACCGCGACGCGTGCCGTAGAGATAATACACACCGTTTTCGGCAAAAACAAAGGGGTCTCGAAGGTGAATGTCACGCAGCTTCATAATAAGCTCCTTTCGCAGGGTTATATGGATATTGTAACACTGCGAAAGGATACAAGTCAAGGGAGAGAGGGCAGAATATTGGTGAAAATAGTTATTTGACGGGAAGATATGCTAAACAGCACTCTTGCGCAGAGCTCACGAAATCACCCGGATACATGGAGAACTCGACTCCCGGGTGAGATTCCTCGTATGGGGCGACAGAAAAAGAACAGGCACCTCATTAGAGGTGCCTGTTCTTTTTCTGGTGAAGCGGACGATTGAATGTCCGAACTATTTGCCATATATTCAATGTCTTCGGTTGTGGGGATGTTGATAGGCTTATCGTCAAAGGTAGGCTTGTTTTGGTGAAACGTAAAACAACCTTTATCAATCAGTAAAGCCCGCGGTACAGGGTCAGAAGCGTGTTCTCATCCACCGCCTTGTCCGCAAGCACCAGCAGATCATCCGAGCGGGTCACGGTCTTGCCGCAGTTCTCAAGAGCGGATGTAATATCCACGTACTCGACACCGTAGTGGTTGTAGGTCTCGCCGCTGACGGTCAGACCCATGACCTCGGTTGCGAATGCCTTGGGAACATAGAGGTGGTTCTCGTCACCAAAGAAGATCGCCTTGGTGGAAGATTCATCCAAACGCACCATCTTACCGTCCGCGAAGGCGTAGTAGGAACCGGCTTTGAGGACAATCATGTCCTCGGTCAGGGCAGCGGGAGTCTTGACCTCGGTCTCCTTGGTCGTGTAGCGGTAATTGAAGCGGTCATTGGGGGCGGCGTCGCCCAGGTCAATGAACTGCATGATGTCACCATCGTCCACAGAATTGTCTGCCCACTTGAAGTCGAAGGTATCGCCAAGGCCCAGAAGCTCGGCATCTACCTTAATTTGAATGTAATTGCCGCTGACGGTATAGGTAGCAGAGCCGACCTCCTCCATCTCCCAAGAATTGTTCACGAACTTCTGGACGGAGCAGGTGTTGCCGTTCTGCGTGCGGTTGAGGACGAAATCGTAGCCGTACCAGCCCGTGGCGTAGTCGCAATCGGCGTTGATGTAGAGATTCATCCAATTGGTGCCGGAGGGAGCGGTGATATTCTCGGCGCACTCGGCGTAGAAGACCACGTCACTGCCGTTCTTGGACACCTTGGCCACCGTGAAGTCATTACGGCCGCTCTGGTTGGTATAGTGGTGATTACCCACGTAGGACATAGCGTCACGGTGGGCGGTATCACCCAGATAGTCACGGAACTCGGGACCTACGATATCCCACTGGGACTGAGGGTCATCCATGTCGATGGGACGCTGACCGAAGGCGGCAAGGGGGGCGCGGCTACCCTTGTAGTCGCGGATGTTCTGCGCCATCTGGTAGTAGTAGTTATCGTTGTAAAGCCCCTTCACAGGCTCGATGTCACGGGAGTATTCGGGGTTGAAGGCGTCCACGTAGTAGTGCCTTGTCCATTTGTCGTCATTGGTGACCGTATAGGTGTTGGCGATGGTCTGACCGACGGCACCGCTCGCCTCCCAACGGCCTGCCCACCACTCGTTCCAGCCTACCAGCATGATAAGCCCGGGATCCTGCTCAATGGCGTAGTCGAACTGTTCCTCAAAGGCAATACCCAAGCCGGAGGTACCGTTATCTACCAGGTCGAAGCCGAAATTGCCGCCCCCGGGCTGACCACCGTTCTTGTAAGAGTAGCTGCGGCCCGCGTTGGTGCCGTAGCTGCCGTTTGCCCAGAAGCCGCTCATGACGATCATCTGCTCAAACTCTCCCGTTTCGGAGAAACCCTTACCCTGAGGGTACATATCCGCCCAGGGCCAGCAGGCTTTGCCCTGAGTGCCGGTGTACCAGCTATCATTGGTGTTCGCCCAGCTACGACGAACCGTGAAGAACTCCTGTTGCTCCTTGGGGAGAGTGTTCAAGAGAGAATTGGGCATAAAGATCAGGGGCTTGCCGTTGTGCTTGAACCACAGATCCTCGTATCTGCCCGTGGAGTAGAGGTTATTCCAGAGCGCCTTGAAGGAGTTGGCGGCGATATCTCTTTCATCACCGCAATGGAAGCAGATCTGAGGGGTATCGTGACCCTCTGCCCGCATCTGCGACCAGACGCGGAGGATGGTCTCGTAGGTATTCTCGTAGGTGAGACCGTTGGTGGCATCCACGAAGATGAAGTCGATGCCCGCGGCCACCAGCTGATAGGTGTGCTTGCGGATGACCCACTCATCGTCGGAGCGGTAGTAGCCTAAATAAGGCTCTGCCCAGTAGTGGCCAAAGCCCAGCGGGCCTTGGGCTATGACGTCGATCAGGGCATCCTTGCCGCCCTCGTAGTAGGTCTTGGTGTGATCGTAGACCGTACTGTGGCCGCCGTGGATGTTGGGGTCGTGCCACAGGAAGTAGAAAATACCGACCTTCTTGTCGTTGACGGTGCCGTTATCGGTGCCCGTCACGCGGCCCACGTCATCCATGCTGACCCAGGTGTCGGACAGCACGTCCGTGGAATTCATCATGTTTGCGTTCTCAGCTGTCTCCTTGGGTCCTCCGATACCGGTTGCCTTGAAATCGGTAATGTAGACGCAGCCCGTGTTCATGTGGTGGAGCCAGATATTGAAGTAGCCTGCATCGGGGATGGTCACACCGCTGTCGGTCAGGGCAGGCTTGCTTTCCCCGGGGTGGTACATGGAGACGGTGTCCCCTTCCCACTTTACCTCTGCCAAAGCCACCTTTTTACCGCTGTCGTTTTGAGCATAGACCGTGATCATAGAGCCGCTGTCCTCCACCCAAAGCATACGCTCGGTCTTGAAGTCCACGCCCTTTTCCTTGATGGTCATATAGGAAGTCTGGGGCCACTCACCCGTGCGGATACCGATCTGTTTTTCCCGCAGGGCGATCCAGATTCCCCCCTTACCCGTGGCATCTCCGCCGGGGTTGGGGAGGCGCAGACCGATGTAGAGTGTGAACCAGGGTGCGCCCTCGTTCTTGCCCGTGATGTGCATCTTGGCTTCATAGGTGGCAGGGCTTCCTAGGCCATTATTGAGAGTCAAGGAACTGACCGTGGACTGACGCAGGGTCACCCGTGTCCCCTCTACGTCGGCTTCGCCGAGACTGAAGGCAGGGTCACCCGCGGAGAAGGTATAGGTGACGGTCTGGGGGGCAGAGCCGCCGCTGCCTGCAATGGTGCCGGATACCGAAAGATCGGTTGCGTCGGCTCCCTCGGGAGCTACGTAGTCCTCCCAGATCACGGGAGGCGTGGCCTCGACATCGGTCTCCCCATTGGTGCCCTCAGCGGTGGTACCGCCGGGGGTAGTGGACGGGTCGGTGTCGGTGGGGTCACCGCTCCCTTGACAGGCCGCCAAGCAGCCCACGAAGGTGGAGATCATCAGCAAAAGAGCAACGACTCGAAGAAACAGGTTTTTTTTCATGCTTTTACTCCTTTCAGGGAACTTCGAAAAACGGGTTTCCCATGTTGAAATGTACGATTCAACGGCTGATTATCAGCCGCTTTTATGCAAACGGATTGCACAAAAATACAACCGAAATAATACCGAAGGCCACACCAATCCATTGCTTTACGGAAAGCCGTTCCTTGAACAGCAGTACTGCCGCCAAGGTGGTAAGCACAAGACCTCCGCCATTGACAATCGGGAAAAAGATGGCGCTATCCATGACCCCCGAAAGATAGAGATTAAATTTGTTGTTTACAGCTACGCAAGCACCGTTTGTTACCATAATTCCAATCAAAAGCCAAATCAGCATTCTGCTCTTGTTTCGCTTTTCTTTCTCGTTTGTAGATAGACCTTCGCGCCGTTTTTGCAACAGAGCGAAAATTGCGCAAAAGACTGCCGATGAGACAAAAGCGATGATCAAAAATGCGTTTAGCTCATTGCGGTATACAGAGCTTTGGTGCACCTTCTGCATAACGCCGATACCGCCCGTTGCGGCAAAG
>SVQP01000066.1 GCA_015065285.1 Oscillospiraceae bacterium
GTGAAATAAGGCCATACCAGCCGGGGAAGCAGCGGAGCCCTGTACCTGAAATCCGCTACAGCAGGGGTGGATCCCTCTTCTGAGGATTGAACCTTTACGAATACAAGAGTCGTATCTGCTGTGTTGACGAACGGGTCTTACGCAATCGGGGGCTGTGAACCATGTCAGGTGGGGAACCAAGCAGCATTAAGCGGTTACCCCGGTGTGCCGTGAGGTTGCCTGTTTTGAGCAGGAGGTACGAAGATCGCGTAGGGGCGACGTACGATTTTGAGGTGTATGGTCTTGTTTTGCGGCAAGGTGCTGTTTTTTGGAGGTAGAGAATTATGCATCAGGCACTGTACAGAAAATGGCGTCCGCAAAGATTTGAGGACGTTTGCGGTCAGGAGCACGTCACGTCTATTTTGCAGTATCAGGCAAAGACGGGCGGGCTTTCTCACGCATATCTGTTTTGCGGATCGCGCGGAACGGGCAAAACCACCTGCGCAAAAATTCTTGCAAAGGCAGTCAACTGTGAGCATCCTATAAACGGCTCTCCTTGCCTTGCATGTGACGCGTGCCGCGCCATAGAATCGGGAGCGGCTACCGACGTGCTGGAAATGGACGCTGCCTCCAACAACGGCGTGGACAACATCCGCGACATCCGTGACGAGGTTGTGTATGCACCTACCGCGCTGCGCAAGCGCGTGTACATTATCGACGAGGTGCACATGCTCTCGGCAAGTGCATTCAACGCACTGCTCAAAACGCTGGAGGAGCCGCCTGAGTACGTGGTGTTCATTCTGGCAACCACCGAGCTGCATAAGCTGCCCGCCACCATCATTTCCCGTTGCCAGCGCTATGATTTCCGCAGAATCGCAACCCCCGTGCTGGCTGCTCGCCTGGACTATATTGCAAAGCAGGAGAACATCTCTCTTGACCCCGAGGCGGCAGTACTGCTTGGACGCCTGGCGCAGGGCGGCATGCGTGACGCGATCAGCCTTTTGGAGCTTTGTGCGGGAACAGGGGATAAGATCACGGTGCAAACGGTCAACGAGACCGCAGGATCTGCGGGCAGGGAAAGCATGATGCAAACCGTTGCCGCCATTGCACAGCGCGATTACGATAAGCTGTTTGCCCAGATCGATGCCATCGTGCAATCCTCCAAGGATATTGCGGTATTCTGGCAGGATCTGATCACACTATACCGCGAGATGCTGGTGCTACGCACCGCACGTGACGCGGCGAGCTACCTTGATTTGACCGACAGCGAGCTGGAAGCTATGCAGGCGATTGCAAAGCCCTTTTCGGCATCCACGCTGCTTTACCATAGCTCTTTGCTGGAGCAGGCGTATCTTGCCATGCAAAAAGCCAACGCCATCAAGCGAATTGTGGCGGAAAGTACGCTTGTACGCATGTGTGATCCGGAGCTGGACTCCTCACCCGAGGCACTGCTTGCGCGCATTGCAGCACTGGAGGACAGAATTGCCTACGGACAAATCAGCGCTCCTGCAGCGCCCGTAAAAGAGCAGGCAACTCCCGTAACACCCGAAGCAAAAGAAAAAACCGAGAGCGCACCTGCCAAAGTGCCGACCGTGAAAAAGCAGCAGGCAGCAGAAGCAGGCGAGAAGAGAGTGCTGCGCCCCTTGCGCGTATGGGCAGAGGTGCTGGAAAAGCTGAACAAGGCAAATCCCTTACCGGCAGCCTTTTATTTCTCGGCAAAGGCTTATATGGATCAAAGCAACCACGTCGTGCTCAAATTCACGTCGGAGTTTGATATTCAGATGGCAAAGAGCTATCAGGCAGTGCCCACACTGTGCAGTATTCTTTCCGGCTTGCTGGGAACGGCAATCACCGAGAATATGATTCTGTTTGAATGCGAGGGCAGTGCAGCAGAGTCCAGTGCGATCGACGAGATACTGGAGAGCGCGCAGGACAATTAAGAAATTTTTATAAGGAGAATATAAAGTTATGAGAGCAAATATCCCGAAGGGAATGGGCGGCGGTCCCCAGAATATGCAGGCAATGATCCGCCAGGCACAGAAAATGCAGGAGGACATGGCTGCAAAGCAGGAAGAGCTGGACGCACGCGAGTATGAGATCAAAGCAGGCGGCGGCGTTGTCACTGTCAAGATCAACGGCAAAAAGGAGATCCTGTCTATTGACCTGGATCCCGAAATCGTGGATCCCGATGACGTAGAGACCCTGAGCGATCTGTTGGTAGCAGGCGTGAACGAGGCAATCAAGCGCGTAGAGACCACTAACGCAGCAGAGATGGAAAAGATCACCGGCAGCATGAATATGCCCGGTATGTTCTGATATGGCAGAATACATGGTAGCCCTGCGCAAGCTGGAGGAGCAGTTTGCCCGTTTGGAAGGCGTGGGACGCAAGAGTGCTACGCGCATGGCATTTGCGGTGCTTGAGATGGAGAACGAGGCGGCAGAGGAGTTTGCCAATGCCATTCTGGAAGCCAAGAGATCCATCCATTTGTGCCCGGTTTGCCAGAATATGACCGACCGCGAGCTTTGTCCCGTGTGCTCGGATCTGTATCGCGACCACAGCGTGATCTGCGTGGTAACCGACGTCAAGGCGGTTATGGCAATGGAGAGGGTCAAGGATTTCCGCGGCGTGTATCACGTGCTGCACGGTGTCATCTCTCCCATGAACCGCGTCACCCCCGAGCAGCTCAAGATCAAGGAGCTGCTGACCAGACTTGAGGACGACACGGTCAAGGAGATCATTCTTGCCACCAATGCGGATATTGAGGGAAATGCAACCGCTATGTACTTAGCGCACCTGATCAAGCCGCTTGGCATTAAGGTCACACGCTTGGCTTACGGCATTCCCGTAGGCGCAGACCTTAACTATGCCGACGAGTATACGCTCATGCAGGCGCTTGAGGGAAGAAGAGATATGTAAACAAAAAAGAACGGCACAAATCGTGCCGTTCTTTTTTACATCATCTGATGTCAACGTTGACCTTCTTGTCAATACCGGTGGATGCTGCCTTGATAACCGTGCGGATTGCCTTGGCAATTCTGCCTTGTCTGCCGATTACCATGCCCATATCATCGGGATGAACGCTCAGGGTCAGGGTGATGGTAGTCTCTGTTTCCTCGCTGATGACAGTGACGTCATCGGGGTGGTCCACGATGGCGGCTGCAATGTCACGCAAGGTGGTTTTCAAATCCGTCATGCTAAACCCCGCTGTAATTACTCGGTGATACCGGACTTCTTGAGCAGAACCTTAACAGTCTCGGTGGGCTGTGCACCGTTAGCGATCCACTTCTGAGCCTTCTCAGCGTCGATCTTGATCTCCTCGGGAGCGGTCATAGGGTTGTAGTAACCGATCTCTTCGATGAAGCGACCATCTCTGGGGCTACGGCTGTCGGAAACAACTACGCGGTAGAAGGGAGCCTTCTTAGCGCCCATTCTTCTCAGTCTGATTTTTACCATGATAAAATCCTCCAAAAAATTGTTTTATATATTTTTTATTATGAATTCCGGTTGAATTAGAACGGAATGTTCATCTTGTTCAAGGCACGTCTGCCTTTCTTGGATTTGCCCATGTCAGAGAACTGCTTCATGAGCTTACGGATCTGCTCAAACTGCTTGAGCAGGCGGTTGACGTCCTCAACCGTGGTGCCGCTGCCCTTGGCAATGCGGATCTTACGCGAAGCGTTGAGCAACTCGGGCTTTGCACGCTCCTTTTTGGTCATGGAAAGGATGATTGCCTCTTGTCTGGCAATCAGCTTTTCATCCACCTTGGCGTCCTTGAGCTGACCGGGCTTCATGCCGGGGATCATACCCGCGAGCTGATTGAGATCGCCCATGTTCTTGATCTGGTCGAATTGCTCCAGATAATCGTCCAGGGTAAAGGTTTGCGAGCGAAGCTTTTGCTCCATTTCTGCAGCCTTTTTCTCGTCGTATTGCTGCTGTGCCTTTTCAATCAAGGTCAGCACGTCGCCCATACCGAGAATTCGGCTTGCCATTCTGTCGGGGTAGAAGGGCTCGATCGCATCCATCTTTTCACCGATACCGATGAACTTGATGGGCTTGCCCGTTACGTAGCGGATGGAAAGCGCCGCACCGCCTCTAGTATCACCGTCCAGCTTGGTCAGCACCACGCCGGTGATATCCAGCATTTTATTAAAGGTATCTGCCACGTTGACCGATTCCTGACCGATCATGGCATCCACTGTCAGAAGGATCTCAGAGGGCTGTACAGCCTCCTTGATGTTCTGCAGCTCTTCCATGAGCACCTCGTCGATCTGCAAGCGGCCCGCGGTGTCCACAAACACCATGTCGTAGCCCTTTTGCATGGCAAGCTTAATGCCTTCCTTTGCGATCTTAACAGGGGATTCCTTATCACCCATCTGGAAAACGGGAACGTCGATCTGTGCGCCAACTACCTCAAGCTGCTTGATTGCAGCGGGGCGGTAAACGTCACACGCCACCAAAAGCGGATGCTTGCCTTGCTTTTTGTACATCAGTGCAAGCTTACCTGCGTGGGTGGTTTTACCTGCGCCCTGCAGACCCACCATCATAATGACTGTGGGAGGCTTGGAGGCAATGGTCAGCTTGGATTGCGAGCCGCCCATCAGAGCGGTCAGCTCCTCGTTGACGATCTTGACGATCTGCTGTCCGGGATTGAGTGCTTCCATGACCTCGGTGCCAACGGCACGTTCGGAAACGGTATTGATAAAGGCTTTGACGACCTTGAAGTTAACGTCTGCTTCCAGCAGCGCGAGCTTGACCTCACGCATACCTGCCTTGACGTCCGCCTCGGTCAGCTTTCCCTTGTTTTTAAATTTCTTGAAGGCATTGCTCAGCTTTTCGCCTAAGCTTTCAAACATAAGTTAACCTCCACGTGTTTTATTGCATGCATTCCAGCAGCTTTTCAATCTGCTCGGCAAGCTCGCTTGAAGCATTCTGCTCGCGGCAGAGCGCCTGCGCGCGGTCTGCATACTGCTTTGCTTTGAGAAATCGCTCGGCTAAGTGCAGGGTGTTCTCATAATGGAACAGCTCTTCCTCACTTTTTTTGATAATGTCGCGCACGCCCTGCCTGGAAATGCCGATCTCCTCGGCAATCTCGGAAAGAGAGAGGTCATCGTGATAGTAGTATTCCATCACAGTCCGTTTTCTCTCGGGCAGTACCTCACCGTAAAACTCCAACAGATATGCGATATTCAGATTTTTCTCAAACATCTCATACTCCGCATGAACGTATTTGTGTAAAGCAAAACACTTTACAGAGTATACCATACCTTTTGTGATTTGTCAATAGTTTTTGGAAAAATATTTTGTGCATTTTCACTTTTTATCATGTGAAATGTCAATGTTATCCTGCCTGCGTAATCTTTGATAGGGGGCGGCGGACGTGCATCCCACTATGTGTCATCCTGAGCGAGGTCGCAGAGCGACCGAGTCGAACTTTTGCGGGTCGAATATTTCGCGGCAGAGCCGCGAAATGTCAGCGAGCAAAAGCGCGCGCAGCGCGGGATCTGCGATGGATTTGCTCAATGTCTGCTTAGCCAAAGTAACTAAGCCTCTCCCGCTGGGCAGAGGGGGACCGCAGTGAGCGTAAGCGAACAGCGGTGGAGTGGGTCACCGTAAGGACGCTCTTTCACCAATTTACCGATCCCACATGATAGGAAAAGAGAACCCTTCGGCAAATGCCGCAGCATTTGCCACCTCCCTTAAAAGGGAGGCAACCCCTCCACCGCAATCGCGAAGCGGCACGCTGCGCCGCTTCACTGCGGT
>SVQP01000021.1 GCA_015065285.1 Oscillospiraceae bacterium
GATGAGCCCTCTCCGCGGGAGAGGGGGGACCGCAGCGGAGGGTATTCGAGGCGACTGAGCCGAGAATAAACGACGCGGTTGCGGTGGGTGAGATGCATCCCTCGGACGCTCCTTCACCACTTTATACTAAAAAAGCAGGAATCCGCTGAAAATCGGCAAATTCCTGCTTTTTTCGCTCATTTATCAGCCCTATTGTCCTTCACCGCCGGCAGCACTCCAATGGGCAGCAGGGTTGCGTACAAATCAAGCAACGCTTCCCTTTCAGGCACGTTCGCAATGCCCACGCGCAGCTGTGGGACATCCGTCAGATTCGGCACGCAGCCCATGATCTCTGCCGCGGTATACAAGGCTGCCTCGGAAGAAACCATCAGCACCGTTTGCGGCAGGCAACCGGCACTGTGCAGATACCCAAGCAGTGCGCGCCAGGGTGCGGCATTGGTTGGCTCTGTGTAAACGTACAAGGTCAGCTCCCGCTCGACGCACAGCTTGCCCAGCACACGCAGGGTCTGCGCGCTCATCAGGTCGCGCTCGGAATTTGTCAGCATCTCTCCCCTTTCGTGCTTGGCAAGCAGCTGCTTGGCGACATAGGGGTTGGGCTTGGCAAACGTATCTGCCGAAAGTCTGAGCGACACGGCATCCGCACCGGAAAGCCTTGCAAGCAGCGAAGCAGTCGGGGCGGCATACATGGCATCCTCGAGTTCAAGGACACTTGTACAGCAAAAGGGCTGTTCGGTAAAGGATATTTTGTAATCTCCGGGCAGCGCAGGGGCCTCGCCCTGCCCTGTCAAGGCATAGGCGGCAGCGTGCCAGAGTGCGTCACAGCTCTCGGGGCAAATGGAAATCTCGCTGCCCAAAAGCGCACGCGTCAAGGCAGCATCATCTGCAAGCACACGATTCCCTTGGCACAGTGGCATACAGTGGGCATATGCACAGAACTTATCGTAATCCGAGCCCTGTTCCAAAGTCTCTTTCGGCACACCGCAGGCAATCATCAGCATCTCTCTGTCCGCCTGCGCCAAAAGCAGCTGCCAGAGATTGGTGGCTTTATTCATGGCACCCCCCCCTTTCCTGCCCTTTATTGTAGCATACAGTACCCGATTTTGCAAGTTTCGAGAGCAAAAATGTGAATTTTTCCGAAAATATTGCGGTTTTCTCTATACAAAAGCTGCATTTTATGATATGATAATATTATCTATATAATATGGAGAAGTATATGCTTTGCGATTTACATACTCACACGCATCACTCCTTTGACGGTGATCCCCGTGCCACGGCACACGCCATGGCGCAGGCGGCGGTTGACGCAGGAGTTGGCGTGCTTGCCCTGACCGATCACTGCGAGGTCAACGGTCAGGTACAAGGACTTTACCCCTATTTTGATCAGGCGGCAAGCTTTGCCGAAATCAGTGCAGCGCGCGATGCCTTTGCGGATCGCCTGACGCTTTTGCGCGGCATGGAAATGGGGCAACCCATGGAGCACCCCGAGCAGGCGCTTGCCATGAGAGAAGCTCACGATTACGATTTTGTCATTCTCTCGCTGCACAATATCCCAAACGTGCCCGATTTTTATCTTTTGCGCACAGATCGCATGTCCGAGCAGCATTACCATGCGCTTTACGATCGACTGCTGGATGAAATGATCCGCTCGGTTGCTTTCCCCGGTGTGCACACGCTGGCGCACATGACCTACCCTGCACGCTATTGGGCTGAGGCCGGCAAACAGCTGGATCTCGCACCGCACTATCCGCGCTTTATGCGCCTGTTTGAGGCTCTTTGCAAAAACGGTGTGGCGCTGGAGGTCAACGTTTCCACGCTGTGGAAGGGCTACGGCTTTGCCATGCCCGACCGCGAGGTGCTCTCGCTTTACAAATCCTTTGGCGGCGAGCTGGTGACCATTGGCTCTGACGCGCACGCGCCCGAGCACGTAGGCTGCAGCATTGCAGACGGCTATCGGATGCTCAAGGAATGCGGCTTTGAGAGCATTACGGCTTACAAGCAAGGCAAGCAAATGCAAATTCCCATTGAAATATAACGAGGTATTTTATGGAACTGACGTTTTTCTCACTGCTCTATCCGAACGAGCAATCTCAAAAGGATCATTTCAGCGGCAAATATTGTCCCGATATTGATATGTACACGTTAGACGAGCTGGGGCTTTTGGAAGCATTTGACCTCAAAAACAGCAAGGTTGAAGAGTATTTCACCATCGATCCCACCGTCATGCGCTACCGTAACGAAATGTTTGCGGACATGCTGCGTTGCCCTACCTTAGGCGAGACGCTCAGTGATCTGATGCCCATTCTTTCGGACATTATGGAGCTGCGCAGACTGGAGAGTGACAGCGGCGACACGCACGATTACCTTTCCAGCATGACCGAAATCGAGCTCTATATTTCCTGCATTGAGCTTTTGCAGGGTGGCTTGAGCCAGGCGCGTCCCTATATCAAGGGCGAGGCGTTTACCACGCTGGCAGACCGCATAGCAGAGCTTGCCGATTCGGATTACTACCGCGAGCTCAACGCGCGCCTTGCCGAGATGACCAAGAGAGTGCGCGACATCAAATCCGTGACCATCGGCGTCAATCTGGACGCGCAGCTGCGCCCCGTGCATGCGGGCGTGCTGTCCATCAACCCCGAGGCATTCAAGTCGGGCGACGTGATTGACAAGATCCTGCGCCTGAATTTCAAGAACGACCAGTACACCTGCATTGCCAATCTGGTTCCCTTTGGCAAAAAGCAATCCGAGAACCAAAAAATGGCGCTCTCGCTGGCGTTCAATTCGGCAATCAACGACGTATACAGCGATTCGCTTCGCTCCTGGAAAAAGATCGTACAATCCTACGTGCTGGAAAACGCAGACTTTTTGCTGGGTCTGATGCCCGAGATCGAATTTGTGACCAAGGCGGCTGCTATGCAAAAGGCACTTGCCGAGCGTGGCTGCACCTTATCCGTCCCCGAAATCCGTCCCATGTCCGAGCGCACCTTTGTTGCCACCGATCTCTATAACCCCTGCGTAGCACTTAAGCTGGCAAAGGACGAGACTGTGGTACCCAACGACGTGGAATTTACCAAGGACAGTGTGATGATCTGGGTACTGACCGGCCCCAACCGCGGGGGCAAATCGGTTATTACCTGCGCGATCGGCTTAGCGCAAGTGATGATGCAGCTTGGCATGTACGTGCCTGCCGCACATGCGCAGATCAGCCCGTGTGACGCAATATACACCCACTTCCCCACCGGTGCGGACGATACCATCGACAAGGGGCGTCTTGGTGAGGAATGTGCAAGACTTGGCGAGATTTTTGACAACGTCAGCGCAGATACGCTGGTGCTTTTGGACGAATCGCTTTCCTCGACCGGCTCTTACGAGGCTTCCTACATTGCAGCCGAGGTGCTGGCGGGACTTGCACGCGTTGGCTGCCGTTGCCTGTTCTCCACTCACCTGCACGAGCTTGCAGCCGAGATTGACCGCCTCAACACAGAATCCCTGAGCGCAGGCGGCTCACGCATTGATACGCTGGTGGCAGGCATTGAGGGCGAGGGCAAGCGCTCCTTCAAGATCGTGCGCGCTAAGCCTGACGGCAAATCCTACGCACGCGACATCGCCAAGCGTTACGGCTTGACCTTTGACAGTATCTTGGAAAAAATCAGCAAATAAGGAGTTTACCATGGATAAGATTTTAAAAGCATTGGAAGATAACGCCACGCTGACCCCCGAGCAGCTGGCTGTCATGTTCAATAAAGAGCAGGGTGAGATCAAGGACCTGATCCGCCAATATGAAGCCGACGGTGTCATCCTCGGATACAAGGCAATGATCGACTGGGATAAGACCGACCGTGAGTACGTCACCGCGCTCATTGAGGTCAAGATGACCCCCCAGCGCGACCGCGGCTTTGACCGTGTGGCTGAAAAGATCTACAACTATCCCGAGGTGCAAAGCCTTTATTTGATGTCGGGTGGCTATGACCTTTGCCTGGTGATTGAGGGCAAGACCATGAAGGAGGTTGCTTACTTTGTGGCGCAAAAGCTGGCTCCCATTGAATACGTGATTTCCACCGCTACGCATTTCGTACTGCGCAAATATAAGGATAAGGGCGTAATCTACGGTGCTGAGCAGATAGACGAGAGAGGCATCAGCGATATATGAATTACGATAAGCTCCTCTCCCAGACTGTTTCGGAGCTCAAGCCGTCGGGCATTCGAAAATTCTTCGACCTGGTCGGAGAAATGACCGACGTGACCGCTCTGACGGTAGGTCAGCCGGATTTTGTTACCCCCTGGCACATCCGTGAGGCAGGCATTGAAAGCCTGGAGCGCGGCAAGACCTACTATACCTCCAACGCAGGCAATCTCTCTTTGCGAAGCGAGATCAGCAGATACCTGCAAAGAAGATTTGACCTTTGCTATGCCCCCCGCGACGAAATCGTGGTTACGGTTGGTGGCAGCGAAGCCATTGATATTGCCATCCGCGCACTGATCGAGCCGGGCGACGAGGTCATTATTCCCATGCCCTCATTTGTGTGCTATGAGCCTATTGTGCGCATGAGCGGCGGTGTGCCCGTGATCATCAACACCACGTTTGAAAACAAGTTCAAGCTCACTGCAGCCGAGCTCAAGGCAGCCATTAGCGAAAAGACCAAGCTTTTGGTGCTGCCCTACCCCAATAACCCCACGGGCGCGATTATGGATAAGGATGACTTAGAAGCCATTGCGCAGGTGCTGCGCGGAACCAACATTGCCATTTTGTCCGACGAGATTTATGCCGAGCTGACCTACAATCGCCGCCACGTATCCATCGCAACCTTGCCCGACATGTGGGAGCGCACCATCATCGTCAGCGGTTTTTCCAAGGCTTATGCCATGACAGGCTGGCGACTGGGCTACCTCTGTGCCCCCGCTCCGCTTGCAAAGCAGATGCTCAAGATCCACCAGTATGCCATTATGTGTGCACCCACCACGGCACAGTTTGCTGCCGAGGAGGCGCTACGCAACGGCGACGGTGACATTGAATACATGGCGGAGGAATACAACCGCCGCCGCAGATATATCTACGCAGGGCTTGCCGATATCGGCATTGAATGCTTTGAGCCGGAGGGCGCGTTCTATATCTACCCTTACGTTGGCAAATTCGGTCTTTCCAGTGAGGAATTCTGCCAGCGACTCTTGCTGGAGCAAAAATGCGCCATTGTGCCCGGCACCGCGTTCGGTGAGTGCGGTGAGGGCTTTGCACGCATTTCCTATGCCTACAGCGTCAAGCATATCACGCAGGCGCTGGAAAAGATCGAGGCTTTTGTCAAAACCTTGAAGTAAAAAGAATCCGCACGTGTTGCAAAGCACGTGCGGTTTTTTGGGCAATATGCAGAAAAGCAAGGAAAAGCGCGTCCTCCCTTGACAAATGCTTTTTTGTCGTGTAATATAATATTAAGGTACAAACTACTCATTTTTGTATCATATGTTTCAGCACACCCCTATCTTATCACGAAAAAGGAGAATCATCATGAAAAAATGTTTGGCAATCATTCTGTTTGCAGCGCTTTGCCTCTCTTGCCTTTGCATGAGTACCTGGGCGGCAACCGACCAAGAGATTCTGAGCGCAGAGCTTCAGGGTCTGTTTTTCCAAGACAGTGACTTTATCTATTCCGACGTAGCAGAGGACTACGAAGCCTGGTGGTGGGAAGACTACGTAGAGGAGACCGATTCCTTCCCCATGGCTGCCTACATCAACATGCGCGGATTCTCCATGTCTGCTGACGGCAGATACGCTTACATGGGCACGCTCAATGGCGGTTCCGGTGTGCGCGGTGTGGTTGTGCTGGATACGCAAAAGGGTCGCATAACCGATCTGTACTACACCTATAATGAAATCAACGCACTCGAGGGCTCTCCCTTCTCTTATGCCAAGGGCATTGCAGCCGATGAGCGCGGGTACGTATACGTTGGCTTTGCATACTCCTCTAACTACAACTACCTCAGCCTTGGCGTTGCCAAGCAGGAGGAGAACGGTGAGCTGACCGAGATTTGCCAGATCCCCGTTTATCAGAACGAATATCAGCCCGGCGACAGCATTGGCACCAAGATCGGTGTGAACGGTGTGGAGGTTGCCAAGGTGGGCGATAAGTATTATTGCTTTGTCATGTCCAACTACGAGCACGACGTGCTGTATTGCTATGACGTGACCGATCCTGCCAACCCCGTGCTCAACAAGGACTTTGGCTTTGAGGGCATGATTGACTTTGCAGACGAGGATTGCCCCATTGAGCTTGACGGCAAAAAGCTGGATGAGGGTCAGTACATGGCTGTGGACGACAACGGTACCGTTTGGCTGTGCGCTTCCCTGCAGGGCGGTGGCACCGGCATCATCAAGATCGACCCCGCAGGCACCACCTGCCAGGCTTACATTGAGCAAAGCGGTGCTTACAGCATTGCACACGAGGGCAACTACCTGCTGGTTGGTTTGAAGGACGGTTCGGCAATCGAGGTGCTGGACGATTCCACCTATGAAAAGGTTGGCAGCATCGAGGTTCCCGATGCTGACCGCGTCACCCGCATTCAGCTGATCAACGACACGCTGTACGTTTGCGGTGCAGGCAATGACTCCATGACCTACAATTACATTTACGCAGCACCCTTGAATGCAGATGCAAAGGCAGCATTTGATGCACAGGTTGCCAAGCTCAACGCATATCAGCAATCCGAGGATGACGGTGAGGAAACCGAAACCGAAACCGAAACCGACGCCGAAGCTACGACCGAGGCAATCACGGATGCAGAAACCGAGGCAACGACTCAGGCACAAACCAACGCTCCTGGGACGCAGGCTCCCCAAACCGATGCTCCCACCGAAACCGAAGCACAACAGCAAGGCGGCTGCGGCAGCATAATTGGCAGCGGCGCGCTGATCGCCATTTCGGTACTTGGCGCTTGCCTGATTGTAAAGAAAAAGAAGGATTGATCCCTTCCCCGCGATCATGATCGCAATCAAATAAAAGTCAAAACAGCCGATATGGTTTTTCCATATCGGCTGTCTTTTTCAAATCATTTCCTCGATCGGTGTCTTGAGCACCTGCTCAACCTCCTGCTCACTGACGTTTTCCAGCGCATCGGTCAGAGCCTTGACTACAGTGGCGTCCAGCTTGCCCTCATTCACCATTTCCCTAAGAATTTGCAGCGCGCGAACTCTTGGCATGGGCTTTTTGTAGGGGCGATCGGTGCAGGTCAGTGCATCGTAAATATCCACCGCGCTCAGAATGCGCGTCTCCAATGCAATCTCTTTTCCCGTCAGGTGATTGGGGTATCCGCTGCCGTCCAGCATTTCATGATGCGCAGCGGCAAACACGGGGGCTGCCGCATATTTTTCCGAAAAGTGCACCTGATCCAGAATCACCTTGGTCATGTGGGCATGGCTCTCCATCACCTCGCGCTCTTGTGCACTCAGCGTGCCCTTGCGCACGCGCAAAAGAGCAGCCTCCTTGTCACTCAGGAAATCCACGCGCTCTCCATCACCGCAAATATAGCACGTTCCTGCCACACGATCCACATCGGCAAGCAGCGCGTCATCCAAAAAGCCTGCGCAATCCGCGCGCCTGATCACGTCCTTTGCCCATGCGACCTGCTCGCTGATGCGCTCGAATTGCTCGCGTGTGATCTCGCCCTTAAGCATATCGCGCTCGCAAAGCAGTGCTATGCGCTCAAGCCTTGCCAGCACGCGTTCAAGATCCGAATCAAGACGAGTGCTCTTGTTCATGACCGAGAGTGGAACGATCATTTTGCCAATATCGTGCAAGCCCGCAGCCAGCTCCAGCTGCTCAAGGCGCGTCTGATCAAATTTCTCCCCGCAGTCCATGCGGTTGAACTGCAATGCCACCAGTCGGGCATATGCGGTGACCTTGCGTGTGTGCGTGCCGTTATAGGGCGTTCTCTTATCCACCGCGGTTGCAAACGCTTGCACAAACGACTGCATCTGTTGCTTGATCTCATCAATATACAGCATATTGGAAAGCGAAACCGCCGCCATAGAGCCAAGCGAGCGCAGAATAAACGCATCATCATCGCAAAAGCTGATCACGTTCCCGTCACCATCCAGCTTATTGATCAGCTGCAGCACTCCGATCACGCGATCCTCTGCATTCTCCATAGGCACTACCAACATGGACTTTGTGCGATAGCCGGTCATGCCGTCATATCTCTTGGGACCCGAAAAATCAAACTTATCGCTCCGATACACGTCCGATACGTTGACAAGCTCCTTGCGAAGAGCTGCATACGCGCATACGTTTTCCTGCTTGAGCTCCACAGCTGGCAGATCGATCCGCTCACCATTCTCGCCGCGGCTGACGCCCTGCGAGAGCGTTTTCATGATCTTGAACTCCAAAAAATCACCGCGACACAAATACAGCGTTCCCGCATCGCAGCCCGTAATCTCCATTGCCTTTTGCAGCATTTTGACAAGCAGGCGGTGCTTGTTTTTTTCGGTGGTCAGCTCGATTCCAATCTTGAGTACGTCCCGCAGCTCGCTTTTCTCAAGCATGCCCTTCTCCTTTATCAAACGGATAGATTCCGTGTTCTTTCATATACGTCAGCGAGGCGTGCTGATCCTGCAGATCGCGCATCTCCACCAGCACACCGGGTGCATGGGGAGCCTTGCGGATCTCGCGGTCAAAGCACGAAAAATCCAAAGCCATGGTGCCGATTCTGCCGTGCAGATCGGTTTTTTTGTCGTTATCATTCAGATGCACGTGTAAAATGTGGGGGGCAAGGCAGCGCATCCATTCGGCAGATCCGTCGCCAAACACGTTGGCATGTGCAAAATCAAAGCAAACGCCAAAGTTTTGCACGTCATAAAGCTGCTGTGCAAGAGCGCACAACAGATCCGGCTCTGCGTCAAACATGTTTTCAATCAGAATCAGCAGCTCCGGGTACTCCCCTGCCATAGCGCGCCAATATGCGGCATTGGCACGAACAAAGCCTTCGGTATAATAGCTGCTTTTAAAATTGGGGATGTGATTGGTGTGGAACACCACGGCACGAATGCCCAGTCTGCGCGCGATCTCCATGCTTTGCCTGATGCGATGGTCCGATACCGCGCGGATCATGGGATCAGTGCTGTGCACGGTCACGTCCAGAAAAGCACCGTGCAATACGTCATCACTGCGATCACGGTCAAGCGAGCAGTACAGCGCAATCAGGCGCTCGATCTCCTGCTCGTTATCCAGTACGCAGGGCGCGTAAAAATCGTTATATTCAAAGCCTGCATTCCAGTGCTCTGCCAAAGATGCGGATTGCTCGGATTGTGTGGCATTTGGAATGATATAAAGTCTTTTCAATGCTCGTTCTCTGCCTTTCTTTACTCTTGGGTCAAACCGTTCAATTGATATACACATACGTCTTGGGACTTTCCCTTCAGGGGAATGGTACCGATCCTGGAAACGTCAATTCGGTCTCCAAGTGCCTCTTTCACGGCATCGCTGATCAGGATCTGACCGCGACCTGCATTGCTCTCCAGTCTTGCTGCGGTATTGACCGTATCACCGATTGCGGTATAGTCCATTCTGTGCTCGCAGCCGATATTGCCCACAACCGCATCACCGCAATGCACGCCAATGCCAAAGCTGACGCTCTTGCCGAATTTTTGGTTGAGCTTTTGCTCAAGCTCTGCACTACCCGCTGCAATATCCAGCGCGGTGCAAACGGCACGATACACGTAATCGTCCTGATCAAAGGGCGCGTTGAAGACCGCCATGGTTGCGTCTCCGATAAACTTATCCAGTGTGCCGCGATTCTTGAAAATGGCGTTGGTGGTCAGGCTGAGATATTCGTTGAGAATCTCCACCACCTGCTCGGGCTGCAAGCCCTCGGACATGGGGGTAAAGCCGCGGATATCCACAAACAGTACCGCGATATGGCGGCGCTCACCGCCAAGCGAAATTTGATAATTGCCACCCTTGGCAATTTCCTGTACTACCTCGGGTGCGACGTATTTGCGAAATGCATTAAGAATTCTTCTTTTTTTCAGGGTCTCGGAAATATATCCCGCGATCAGCTTCATTGCATACAGCAAAACGATGGCAAGAATGGGCTCGATGATTCTGACCTGCCAGCCGCCCAGATACAACAGCTTGGATACAAGCAGATCCAGCACGACAAAGCCAACAGCTGTCAGTGTAGCGGGCAGAATGCGCATGCGTTCCGCAAGCAGCCAGAATACGACTGCCAGCAGCGCTGTGGCTGCCGCATAAATGGGCATGATGACCGGCACACCGGTTTTCTGATTCAGCAATGCGTTGATCACGTTGGCGTGAATTTCCACACCGTACATGCGCGCACCGCGATCAATGGGCGAAGCGTATGCGTCCTGCATGCCGGGGGCATAGGCACCCACCAGCACAATGGCATCCTCAAACACACGTGCATCGATCTTTCCGTCCAGCACGTCACACATGGAAATGACCTCAAAGCTGCCGCCCTTACCTGTGTAAGAAAACGAGAAAAATCCGTTTTGCAGCTCGGGAGTGACTGCTTCTTGCCCGATTGCCGCCATATATTTCTGATAGATCAAAGCGGCGAACGAGGAGATCTCCTCATCCTTGTACTGCTCACTGATCTTTGCATGGCGAATATAGCCGTCGCGATCCTGATACGTGTTGGCAAAGCCGTACGCGGCAGATTGCTTGAGCGCGGGATACGGATATTCAACCATGACCACCTGATCCTTTTGCGCCACAGCCACACCGCCCTCAACGCTTATCTGATCGCGATACACCAGATTGATGGCACTGACCACGTTGCCTGCCTGCGCGCAAGCCTGTGCAAAGCGCTCATCCGCCTCTGCATCCTTTTGGGTCACAAACATAATATCAAAGCCAATGACTGCGGGAGCATGTGTGCCGTCTTGGTTGAGAGATTGCACCAAGGTCGCGGGAATATCCCGCGACCAGGTAGCAACGTCGCCATATGCAGCGATGGTGCGCTCATCAATGGCAATGATTTTAATTTTAGAATTCGGGGAAAGTCCGCTTTGATACAGACGGTCGGAAAAAATGCTGTCAAAGCTGTACAGAATCTGCGTATATGCAATCAAAAACGCACAAAGCGCGATGAGTGCGCAAAGTCCGATTTTTTGAATGACCTGCTTTTTCATGCTTACCTTCCCTCTTTCTCATTGATTATTCAAAGTTGATTGTCCAGTAGATCACGGTATCCTCGGTGATAGGCTGCTCGAAATCCCAATCCCAGGATCCAAACGGATCAGGCTTGAGGAACGGGCGCACCGCTCTCTCCCCTTCCTTGACCATTTGTACTGCATAAATGCCGCCGTTTCCCATAAAGACGACCTTATATACCGGCACTTCCGGTGGCTCAGTCGTGGGTTCTTCAGTGGTAGGTTGCTCGGTCGTAGGCTGCTCGGTCGTGGGTTCCTCAGTCGTAGGTTCCTCGGTCGTGGGCTCCTCGGTCGTGGGCTCCTCGGTAGTAGGTTCCTCGGTAGTAGGTTCCTCGGTAGTAGGCTGCTCGGTACCCAGCATGCTTTCGATCTCGGAAGCATCAATGCCATCCATCTCGTTGCCCTGCTCTATACCAAACTGCAAAAATTCCAGCTCGGCGTCATCCATCGCACCGTAATCAATTTCCTGTGTGGGAGAAACCTCTACCGCCTCTTGGTTAGTGGTTACCGTTATGCCGGTGTTTTCCTGCAGCTGTACCGGCTCGCCTGCAACGTTTCCGTTTTGATCCACGGGCGTGATTGCAAGCTCGCCGTCAAATGCCTGATATACGGTCTGCTCACCGTCATAGCTGACAGAGAAGGACGTGCCTCTGATCGCCATGGTGGAGTTGCCCGTATCAACAGAAAACTCCGAAGAATCCGACAAGGGATTGGTCACGTGAACAAACACCTCACCGCTCTCGATCACGATCTTGGTTTTGCTGTTCTGTGCGCTACCCGTAGCCTCCAGGCTAAAGGCGGAGTTTGGCATTGCCATCAGATACTTATCATCATCCAGCTTGACGTACAGATAAGAGTCCGCAAGCGTTTTGACACTGTCCATATTTTCCAGCAGCATATTCTGATATGCCGCAATCGCATCTCCCTGTCCACGGTAGATTTCCACCGTACCGTTGACCTCATAGACCTTGACTGTTCTGTAAGCCTCTTCTCCGCCGCCCAGAACGATTGCGAGGATTCCGGCAGTCAAACCGACGACAAGCACCGCCGCAACAGCGATGATGATCCATAATTTCTTCTGTTTCATTGTGCCACATCCTCCATCTCAAATTCTATCTCACGGAACACGTAGGTTCCCTCTTGATCCACAAGGATCAGCTGATACCCGAAATAAATGCTGGGATCGCCTTCAACTGTGAAGTTTTCCATGATCGCCATATACCAGCGGTCCGGGCGAAGCTCGTATCTTCCTTCCGCGATCAGAGTAACCCATTCCGCTTCAAACGTCAGCTCGGTTTCCCAATCTCCCGTAATCACCTCTCCGGCGGTATAGAGCATCCCGTCCTGCAGGCATTTCCAGCCAATAAGTGCGTAACCGCTGTGATCTCCCAGCACGTCCGATTCGGGCAGGACAAAGCTGAATTGCGCCTCCCCGCCCTGCGCGCTGATCACGTACGTCTTGCTTGCATTTGTTGCATAGCTGCCGCCAAGCGTGAGCACGGAGCGAAGTACAGTTTCCTTCTTCTCTGCCTTGCAAACGCTGCAGGTATAGGTCTTCTCACCGTTTGCCTGTGCAGTGGGCGGAGTGGTGAGTGTTCCGTTATCCCACTGACATGGCTCGGTCTGCTGCTCACCGCAGGCGCACGCGCGTACGTGCTGACCCTGCACCTCGGGATCGGGCTGCCATGCACCAAAATCATGCTCATGCGCACCCTTTTGCACCGTAAAGGTAAAGGTATCCGAAAGCGAGCCGTGCAGAATGCGGTTTACGTTGTCATAAACGCTGGTGGAGCGCCCCCACCACTCGTCGTACATAATACCCTTTTGGTAAGGATATTCTGTCAGATATTCGTCGCAATACGTATCAAGCAGCAGCTCGGCATAGCCCTCGTATTCGCCCTCGGGCAATCTGCCAAGGCTGATCTGCTGCAGATCGGTTGTACTGAACTTGGTATATCCGCTCTCGCCCTTGGCTCTGACGTACACGTCAAGCACGTATTGATAGTCGATCGGCTTGCCGTCTGCTCCCACAAAGGGATACGGACGGGAGCGCAGCGGGTCATGCACAACAATGGTGTTGAGCAGATTTGAAAGCTCTGTCATAGGATTGCCACAGCCATCCTTGATTGTCAGCTGCAGCACGGCATCCTCGTTGTCATACAGCTCCCCATCCTCGATTTCAACCGTCCCGGGTGCGAAATCAAAGCAATACATGCCGCCATCCTCAATCATGAATTCCTCGTAAGCTACGTAGGGTGAGAAAGGATTCATTTCGTTGCGCATATCGTAATACAGCATGCTGACGTAAGCACTGCTCGGCAGCTCGTTTATATATACCTTAACGCAAGTCCCCGCAAATGGCACGGTGCTTTGAACGCCGCCGGCAAAGTCCATAATCAAGCCACCCGGGGTATTACCGTCCACAGATTCGGGCATGACCCCGCCCACCGCAGTCAGCGCAGAGCCATCCAGCATAAAGCTGAGACAACCCTCGGTGGAAAAGATCAGGCTCTGATCCTCGGTCATATTCACAGGAACGACCTGCTCCAGATGCTCGGTGTACGTCGTGCCGTCCTCATTCCAAACGGTATACGAAATCTGTGCATCCAGCACGTACTCGCCGACAGGCAGCGTCACGTTGCCTTGATAAAGCTCTGCAAGCGGCACCATGCTGCCCTGATAATCGACCCAGAGGGTTGCGGTAGGATCGTAATATTGCAGCTCCTCGGAATCTCCCACAAACTCAAACTCAAGCTTGTGCTTCTCTTCATGAGGCTCAAAGGTATAGCGCTTGGAAACCAGCTCGTCGCTCAGCACCTCAAAGCGATAATCAAAGGTGATCTCGTAATCATAGGTCGTACTGTTATATTCCGAGGAGGAAGTGTACATCTTGAGCAGTGTGCCCTCGGTCACCTCATCCGGGAATACCCAACGGTAGCCAATGCTGGTATCCTCCCCATACAGATACTGCCAATTGCCGTCCGCATCCATATAGTCCAGAGAAATATCATCATAGGAGAGCAGCACGTAAGACGCTGCCGTAGTAAAGGTTTCGCTGTAATACACGTTTTCCGGGAACAGCGTGGGGCATGCCATGGAATCCCATTGGGGATAGTACTTGACTACGTATTCTCTCTCGTTTGTATCAAACAGCATGCTCGGCATGCTTTGCTCATAGTCATGGTCGGAAAAGGTATGCAGTGCCACGTCCTCGTTCCCTGCACGGTACACGTAGGCATCGTAGAGAGCCGAGAAAGCCCCCCAGTAAAAGGTGTACGGATACGAAACGTCGCCGTCCGTGACCTCAACGCGATAGTCTCCCCATCTCTCCGCGTCCGCCTCACCCGGGATGGTATAGCCACCCTCATGCTCGGCATACAGACGGAAGGACATGAGATCATCTACGTCGTAGGTTTCTTTCTTATCGATCAGCTCAAATACCGGCTCAAAGCCTTCGATTGTGAAATCGAATTCGGTCTTTTGGCAAATCTCTTGCTCTGCTGCAAGGTCGATCCAAAGACCGTAGTAGCCGTCTAAATAGTTATTTGTTTCGGGAACCGCAAGATAAATGGCGGTGGCAAGGCTGTAAGTGCCGGGTGTGACGCGTACAGTCTGCGCAGGGTCAACGTAGCTGGTGGTCAGCTTATTCACGGCATTCGCATCACCTGGCAATCCCAGTGCAAAAACGTAGCCGGGTGCGCCCTCTGCCGTTTCTGCTCTGCCCTTGACGTCGATCTCAACGGCACTTTCAAAGGCATCCGCAAAGCTCAGCTCGCTCACCCCGTCCGTAACCGTAAAAGTCTTGGACAGCAGATATCCTTGGTGGCTGGTCACCCACAGCGTAAATTCGCCGTTGGTGGAGTACAGCGTCAGCTGTGCGTCCGTATCGGTATTACCCACATGCACAAAGCCATAAGGCGTTTGCGCGTATACGGGAGAATTCGCAAGCACGGTGGTGCCGTCGGTAGCAGATACAGTCACCTTTCGAAGCAGCGCGCTGCCGTCAAATACCTGCTCCGTTTCTTTGGTAGCAGAAACACGGAACAGATGATTATCATGCACGTACAAAAGATCGGCAGTCTCGCCCTCGTACACGCGATGCGGAATAAACAGCGTGCCGTCGGGCGAATATCCAAGTTTAAGATCGTTCTGATTCTCGCGATACATGAACACAAACCATTCGTCCACTACGCCATCACCCTCGGTCCAGTAAACCGTTTCGGTAAGGAGCTCACCGTCCTTGTCAAGGAAGCTGACGGTTGATCCGGGGATCTCAAAATCGTATTCTTTATCCTTCGGGTATTCTTCTTCCGGAAGCTCTTCTCCCGGTACGGGATCCACCTCAATTTCGGTTGCGTTGGAGCCAAGCGCAAGGCTTGACCAGCTTGACACAAGTATGGCAAAGACAATCCAAATAGTAAGAATTCTTCTGCTCGACGTTTTCATAGTGTCATCTCCTTTAAATAGATTTGGGATCGCATGGTAATACTCTGGCTTCATTATATCATATACCACTTAAGAAATCAATCATTTTTAAGCACTTCTCACATATTAAGGCTATGTTTTTTTCATTTTTTTGAAAGAAAGAGAAATATTTTTCAAAAAATTTCGTCTATATATGGTGAAGAAAAAATTTCCGCAACCTATTGACAAACTGCGGCGATTGTTGTATTATTGTATTAGTACAATAGTACAATCAAGAAACGGAGGAATAAAACCGTGATCAATCTGATGCCTCAAGCTTCGGTATCGCATCAGCTGCTGCTGCAATACCGTCTGGACATCGTCAGTGGTAAATACCCTCCCGGCAGTCAATTTCCTACGGTGCGTGCGCTGGCATATGAGGAATCGGTCAATCCGAATACCATGCAAAAGGTGCTTGCCATGCTTGAACAGGACGGGCTTGTCATCAGCCATGGCACCAAGGGTAGATTTGTAACCGAGGATACGGAAATCATTGACGGCATCAAGCTGCTCTTACAGACCGAATATCTCAAAAGAGCACGTGATACCGCCCTGCAGCTGGGTATTACCAAGCAGCAATTCATGCAATTCTTACAAGAAAGTGAGGACAACAACGTATGAGCCAACCCATTTTGGTTTGCGAAAAGCTCAATAAGAGCTATAAAAAGAATGTGCCCGTGCTGTGCGAGCTGGACTTTGTGGTCGAGCCCGGCAGGATCGTGGGACTCCTCGGCCCCAACGGCTGCGGAAAATCCACGCTGCTCAAGCTGATCTCGGGTCTTTTGCAGCCAAACAGCGGCAAGATCTTAGTATGCGGAGAGGAGCGAAGCGAGAAAAGCAACGCGCTCATTTCCTATTTGCCCGAGCGCCCCTACTTCCCCGCTTCCATGACGGTCAACGCCATGATGGACTATTTTGCCGACTACTATGACGACTTTGACCGCGCACTTGCCCAGCGCATGCTTGCCGATCTGGAGATCGACCCCAAAGCCCGCATGCGCACACTTTCCAAGGGCACCAAGGAAAAGGTGCAGCTTGTGCTGGTGATGGCGCGTCGCGCAAAGCTTTACCTGCTTGACGAGCCGATCGGCGGCGTGGACCCCGCGGCACGCGATTACATTCTCAAAACCATTATCGGCAACTACAATCCCGAGGCATCGGTCATTATCACCACGCACCTGATCGCAGACGTGGAGAGCGTGCTGGACGATTTTGCCTTTATCGACAAGGGAAAGGTTGCCATGTGCGGCAACGCGGACGAGGCGCGCGAGCAGCACGGCACAAGCCTTGACAATCTTTTCAGGGAGGTGTTCAGATGTTCAAGAAATGCTTAAAATACGATATGCGCGCACTTGGCAAGATCTGGCTGATCGCGTCTGCGGTCATGCTGCTGCTTGCCGTGATCTGTGCACTTGGCGTCAGCTGCCTGCCCTGGACATTTACCATTATGGAGCAGGAGAGCTCCAACGAATCCCCCTTCTTGCTGTTCCTTGGCATTGCGTTGATGCTCGTAGGCATGCTTTCCTATATAGCAATCATTTACTCAATCGCCATTTTCATGGGCGGCACCAATATTTTGCTGTACGTCCGTTATTACCTGCACTTCTTTACCGATCAGGGTTACCTGACCTTTACCCTGCCGGTCAAGCGCAGCACGCTGTTCTGGTCCAAGGCGGTTTCGGGCATGATCTATATGCTGGGCTCGGCTGTTGTCAGCGTGGTTTCGGCACTGATCGTGGTGGTGGGATTTTTGCTTCCCTCCATCATCAGCCCACAGGTGGCAGGTGCCATGGGTATGGATTTCTCTTCCCTGTTTGCACACGCGACACTTGGAGATATCCTGTGCGGCATTGTAACCGTCATCCTGTTTGTTGTGCTGATGATCGCTATTGAATTCGCTTCCTTGATGATGCAATACCTGATCATCACACTGGCAGCCACCATGTTCAGAAACCTCAAATTCTTAAGCGTGATCATCGCGTACGTCATTGTCGGTGCCGTATTTGGCATTGGCTATTTCGCAACCTACTTTATCTGGATCATTTACCTTGCGCTGACCGTCTCCTTCCTTGGCATGGGTCTGATGTCCCTGTTCACTCTTCCCGTGCTTGGCTGGCTTGGCATCTGGATGCTGATGCTGATCGGCGTGGTGGCAGCCCTGACGGCAGGCGTGATTTTTGCCAACTTCACTATGCAACGACTTGAGCGCAAGCTCAATCTTGCTTGACGGAGGTGCAATATGAAACATATCAAAAAGCTTTATGCAATCTTACTGTGCATCTCTTTGATGCTTTCTCTTCCCTTAATGGCATCTGCCGAGAGCTCGGTGGAGACCGAGGAGGTGCTTGAATGGACCGTTTCGGACGACCAGAGTACGCTCTATTATGGGGATCAGGTTTATTCAAGGTATGAGCTTTACCCCTACGATTGGTTCAGACCCTATCATTTCTACGAATACAGTCAGGATATCAAGACCGACTATGAGTATCTGGACACGGTCGGTCATCCCGCTCACGTGATAGAAAGCCAGGTGATCGTCAATCATGACATCGCTGTTGTGTATGATTACGTGGGCAATGCTGCGAACTATCGCGTATACGTCACAGCGCAAGGCGCTGCTTCACTGAAAGACTTCCGCACCGGTCACTACTCGCAATATCATCTTGCAGACGGCTATTCCATGAGTGCTCCCATCTCCTCCAATCTGGTTCAGGATTGGGATATCCATTGGGATCTTGACGCGTTTGTCATGAACGGCTACACGAAGGAAGCTACCGAGCTTGGAAAAATGGATCACTACGAGATCATCGGCTACGACGAAACCATGACGTTTGCACACGTGGTTGGCGCCGTGTTTGATGACAACGGCACGTACCTTTTTGTGGATTACGACAGCCTTGACAACAGCTACTTTGATGCCTACGGCAACCTTTCCTTCCGCCAAGGCAGCGTTCCCGTGCTGGTGTTGGATCAGCAGGACGAGAACGCGATCAACGAGGCAATTGAGCAGGGCGAATTCTTCTCGACCAACACCATCCGTGAGGAGATCGAGCCCTTGGAGGCTACCATTGCCATACTGCTCTTCCTGGGATTCGCGTCTCCCTTCCTGTACCTGCTGCCCATCGCACTGATGATCTTTGGCTTGATCATGAGCCTTGTCAAAAAGGTACCGAACAGAAAGCGCTGGGTGGCGATCATTGTGCTGGCAGCGGTATGGCTGTTACTTGCAGTGCTTGCAAGCGCAGTACTGCTGATTCCCACCTTCTTCTTATAACGAAAGGATAACAGACCATGAAAAGGATTTTGATATTGGCAATGGCTCTTTTGCTGTGCGTGGGCTTTGTTGCCTGCGGTCAGATCGAGGATGCCAACGGCGAAGAGGAAACCGGACTTGCCGTGATCACCAAGGATGAGCTGCTGGAGAGTAACAGCAGCAGCAAGGTTGGCTACGTTCGCACGCAGATCAACAATACCCTGACCTTGAAGGTCAATCAATTCTCGGGCGTGGAGGCTGTTGATAGCATTTCGGTAAGCAATGGCACCGAGCGCCTGACCTTCTCGGTTCAAAGCACGCTGAACAGCGGCAACCTGTATATTTACGTGCGCCATGACGGACGCATTGTGGGTGAGTTTACACCCGGTCAAAAGGATTCGCTCACGCTTGAGCAGCCCGCCCCCGGCAAATACGAGCTGTGTATTGCGGGCGAGAGCGCAAGCTTTGAGTTGAGCGCGACCATGCAAAAGCAATAAAAAACGGGCAGACCCATGGGGAGATACTCCAAGCGGAGTATCTCCCCAGTTCTATTCGCCTTGGGCGAGTGATATTGCCTTTGGCAGTGTTATTCGCCTTTGGCGAGTGGTATTTGCTTCGCAAGTTTTCAGGGCGAATAGAATATCACTGAAGCCGCAAGGCTTCAATATCACTATCGCAGCAGCGATAATATCACTCCGACGCAGTCGGAATATCACTCATATAGCAAAAAGAGAGAGCTTTGCGAAATATCTTTTCGCATGACTCTCTCTTTTCTCCGCTAATTTGTCAGCCCCATCGGGTCTGCCCAATTTTTATCTTCTTTCACTATCCGGATACACTGCGCGGCTGCCGCCCACAAACTTGGGGCGCGTGCGTGCGCAAAGCACGCTTGCCTGCCCGATGGTATTCTGCGCAATTCTGACCGGAACGGCTACGTGGCGCAGGTGCATGCCGATCAACGTGCCGCCGATATCCATGCCCATGTGCGCCTTGATATACTCCACTGCGCAGGGTGCTTGCATGCCTGCCCATGCGGCTGTGGCAAACGAGCCGCCTGCCGTAGGTCTCGGAATCACACAGACCTCCTCCAGTCCGTACTGCTGTGCGCATGCTCTCTCCACGATCAGTGCACGATTGAGATGCTCGCAGCACTGTGCGGCAAGAAATACACCTCGCGAAGCGCACTGTGCTGCAATCGCCTCGTACACCGCGTCCGCCACCTCGGGGGTGGATGCGTGCCCTATGCTGCCGCCCGCAATTTCGGAAGAGGAGCAGCCTACAACCAAAATCTGTCCCGACTCAGCACCTGCGGCATCCAACAGCTGCTTGGCAGCCTGTGCCGCTTGCATTTTGATTTGCTCGGTAGTCATATCAGCCCTCGTAAGCATCGTGATCGCAGATCAGCGTCACGTCTGCATGCAGATTCAAAAAGGATGCGGGGCAAGAGGTGCTGACAGTGCCCTGAAGCATTGCCTTGATCGCCTCGTGCTTGCCCTTGCCGTTTGCTAAAATGATGATCTTCTTGGCAGAGAGGATGGTGCCCATGCCCATAGTCAGCGCCAGCGTGGGAACCTGATCAATGCTTTCAAAGAAGCGTGCGTTTGCCTCAACCGTATCTGCGGTCAGGCTGGTGACGTGCGTTGCGGGATGCAGCGCCTCGGCAGGCTCGTTGAACGCGATGTGACCGTTTCTGCCAATACCCAGTACCTGAATATCCGCGCCGCCCAGTCCGCGTACAAACGCCTCGTATCTGGCAGCCTCGGCTGCGGCATCCGCAGCGCTGCCATCAGGCACGTATGTGTTTGCCTTGTTGACGTTGACGTGGTCAAACAGCTTGGTATTCATGAAATAACGATAGCTCTGCTCGTTTTCGGGCGAGATGGGATAATACTCATCCAGATTGACCGTGGTAACGGCGGAAAAATCCAGCTCTCCCTTTTGGTACATGGAGATCAGCTCGGCATACAGCCCCTCGGGGGTGGAGCCTGTGGCAAGACCCAGCACGCAATCGGGCTTATTTTTGATCACGTCGGCAACCAGATCCGCACCAACGCGCGACATTTCTTTGTAATCGTTACAGCAAATAATCTTCATCTCAAAATCTCCTTTGAAAATTCAGTAATTTACCAGCGGTCGCTCTCGTCCTCGGGAATGACCTCCTTGATAGCGGCAATGGCGCATTCGATCATGCCATCATCCGGCTCAAGCACGGTAATGTGCTGCAGCCATACGCCGGGCAAAGAGATCAGACGGGTCAGGAAGTTATCATATCTGCCTGCCAGCTTGAGCAGCTCGTAGCCAATGCCCATAACCAAGGGGAGCAATATTAAGGATATGCCGGTACGCACCAGCGTGGGCAATACCGAATGAATCTCACCAAGCACAGCCTTCATAGTATCACCGAAAATGGCAACAAAGGTGGGCTCGATAAAGAAGGAAACGAATACGTTGACCAGCACCATCAGAATCAGGAAGGAGGTGCCGCAACGGGGGTGGAATCTCTTTTGCTTGCGCACGTTTTCCACAGTCAGCTCCAAGCCTGCCTCATAGCAGAAAATGGACTTGTGCTCTGCACCGTGGTACTGGAAGGTGCGACGGATATCCTTCATCAAAGAAACGGCTGCCATGTAGCCTACCACAATGGCGATCTTGAAAATGCCTTCCACCAAGGACTGGATAAACGAGCCGAGCACCACGTTTTCGGGCTTGAGCACGGGAATCAGACCTGCCAGCAGATCAAAGAGCGCGGTGGGCACGAACTTGAACAGCAAAATTGCAATGCCAAGTCCAAGAACTACGCTGAGAATCATGACAAGCGTGGTGGTCATGGATGCACCGTCTGCCTTTTTCTTTTCCTTTTTCTCTTTTGCGGGAGCCTCAACCGTCATGGTGGGCTGCTCTGCAACGGGAGTCTCTTCCACTGCGGGAGTCTCTTCCACTACGGGAGTCTCTTCCACTGCGGGAGTCTCTTCCACTGCGGGAGTCTCTTCTGCTGCGGAAGCTTCTTGGGCTACGGGGGCATTTCCCTTCTTAGCTGCTTTTTTTGCAGCCTTGGCAGCCTTTTTTGCCTCTGCCTCTCGGCGCATCTCCTCCTCAGCCTCTTCAAGCCCCGAGATCTCAGCAGAGCGCATCAAGCACTTATAGCCCTGGATCATGGACATGGCAAAATTATACACGCCGCGCACCACGGGGATCTTGGCAATGGCAGGCGTTTTGTTATCGTTCTGCTTGATCTCCAGCACAATCTCGCCCTCGGGATTGCGCACAGCCATGGCTGTTTTTTGGGGTCCTCGCATCATGATGCCTTCCATGAGTGCCTGACCGCCTATGGAAGTTTTTTTGCAAGGGGGACATTTATCTTTTTTCATATAGTACCTCCGAATCGGGTGTTGACATAATATATCACATTACATCATAGCACATGATTATTAACATGTTATGAATTATTTGCACCTTTTTCGTTTTCGACTTGACTTTCGGAAAAATATGGGATATAATAATTGTGTATGTGAAAACTCTAATCGGAGGATAAAAAATGAATTTTTCAGCATTAGCAGGCCTGTTTGGCGGTGAAGGCGTAGGTCAGATCATCATGACCATTGTCATGGTTGTCGGCGTTGGCGTATTCTTCTATTTCTTCATGATCCGCCCCCAGAAGAAGCAGGAAAAGGAAATTAACGAAATGCGTAACAGCCTCTCTGTTGGCGACGAGATCACCACCATTGGCGGCATCATCGGCAAGGTCATCAGCATCAGAGACGAAACCGTTCTGATCGAAACCAGCCACGACCGCACCAAGATCCGTTTACTCAAGAGCGCGATCAGCAAGGTCGACGTCAAGGCAGAGGACGCACAGAAGTAATGAAAGCCCTATCGGGTTTTCGGACATAAAAACGGCTCCGTATGCATATAGTATTACCAAAACACGGTAATATTATGGATACGGAGGCGTTTTTTTATGAATCGATCGGTCATGCACAGTTCCCTTTTGCCTATGCGCACACACAAAAAGGTGCAGCAATCGCCAAGCGGCAGCTTTGCGGGCGGACTTTTATGGGGCATGGCATTTTGCTGTGCGGGAGGCTTTGCGGCAATTTTGCTCTCTGCCCTGATCGCCTATCTCTCCCCCGATCCCGATGCGCTGATCTTGCCGCTTGGCTTTGGCGCTATGGTGCTCTCTTGTCTGCTTGGCGGCTTGGGGGTTGGCTTGAAATGCGACAGCGCACTTTTGCCCTGTTCCCTGCTTTGCGGCTGCATATACGTAGGTCTTGGGCTTGTGTTGAGTTTGTTTTTTGGCAGTGAGCTGCGTCAAGCCTTGACGCTGGGGCTGTCCCTCGGAGCAGCCTTTGGCATTCGCGCAGGACTTGTGGTACTGTTTTGCGCCGGTGCGGTGCTGACCCGTCAGATCAGAGCCAAGCTGCACGCACCCGTGCGCCGGCGCAGATAACAAAAGGACTGAAGCTACAGCTTCAGTCCTTTTTCATTTTATTTGAATTGCGAATAAATGCTTGCTTCGCCGTATCTGGGAACGTAGTCTGCTATAACGCCTGTGCCTTCGGGATCCCAGCCTTCTCCGTCAATCAGTGCGCCCTTGTACTGAGACGTTCCCCAAGCGCTGACGATACCTGCCTCCATGTCATGATCCAGATAGCAGATCAGCATATTGAGTCTGACATTATCAAGGTTGAAATCGACAGGGGGAGCGATTTCTCCCACGGCATCAAGTTTTTGATAAATATCCCTGTACAGCGTCTTCCACGAAATAGCGAATTCCGCGATCCAGCCACTGCCGTCATCCTTCTTCCGTGTCACACC
The DNA here is from genome assembly GCA_015065285.1 of Oscillospiraceae bacterium. Taxonomy (GTDB): domain Bacteria; phylum Bacillota; class Clostridia; order Oscillospirales; family CAG-272; genus SVQP01. The sequence goes on from SVQP01000021.1 coordinate 23,691, forward strand.
CTTGATCTCGCCCTCTCGCCATTCGGGGTCGTCATCGGACGCCATAAGATAATCGATGGAAGAAGTAGCATCGCTGTCTCTGCACTGCACGGTTACGTCGATGGTACCGTCCTCTTGCAAGCCAAAGGAATAGAAGATTGCTCTGTAAAACGCCATGGTGCTTGCAGCCCAACCGTTAAAATCGATCTGAATCTCGAAGGCATCTTTATTATACGTGCCATCATCAGAGTAAAGCAGCGTGTCATCCGTAACGTCAAAGGCGAAATATACGTACTCCGGATCGGACGCGGTATACATGGTAAAGCCCTTGCCGCCAACCTCGCCGACCCAGGCATCCAGATTGCTTTGGTCAAACGAGTAAGACGCGCAACCGCCATAATGCCAATCCGAAAGATCCCCATCCAGCGTCAGATAGTCACCGGGATACAGTGCCTCGGGCGGAATGCAGTCTTCATAAGTCTCCTCGGTAATTTCCTCGGTGATCTCCTCAGAGGTCATCTCCGCGGGTGCCAGATACACCTCAAACGAGCAGAAAACGTTCTCGGTTCCATCACTTGTGTGATACAGAAGATCGATCTGATGGTACCCCTCGGACCAATCCTCGGTGGGAATGCTGATCTTATACGCATTGACGTAGGATGCACCCAGCATGTAAAGCGTCTCCTTGATCTCGGGATCGGGATCCAATTGGAACGAGTCGTTAAAGGTGCTATTCTCTCCGTTGACAGAATAGCCAAACACTGCCGTGTACGTACCAACCAAGCCGATATAACCCGTAAACGCAAGCTCCCGGACGCCCGCATCTACCTCAATCGCCTGACCCAGCTCACTCAGATCCATGGCGGTAGAAATTTCATTGGTATGCCAGGAATACTTGATGGATACCTGATTGGTCAGCGTTTTCAGTACGGCAGCACCTGCCGATATGGGGGGCTCGACAGGACGGATTTCCGTATAATACTCATTGTATATCTCGTCCGTTTCCTCATAAAGCGGAGGCATGGGCTCGATCAACTCATAATCAAGCGCCCCAAACAGCTTTGCTATCAAGCCGTTGCTCATGTCACAAGAGGTCAGAAATGTCATACACAAAGCAGTTAATAAAAGGAATGCTATTGCTTTTTTCATAACGTACATCTCCTTTCGAAAAACAAATCAGATCTTAGCCTTTTTGATTCTTCTCTTCATCTTGGAAAGGTCGCGCAGCATCTTGATGGTGTCGCGCACCAGATTGACCGAGGATTCGCGGTGGTTGATGATCTTGACGGGAATTTCATGAATGGTCATGCCGTACTTGACAGCCCACAAAATTGCCTCAAAATCAAAGGCAAAGCGATCCACCTCGCATCTGGGGAAGATCTTCTTGACAGCATCCTGCGTAAATGCCTTGCAGCCACACTGAGAATCCGAAAGCTTGAAGCCGCCAGCCAGGCACAGTACCTTGATATACGTTTTGCTTGCCAGCTTGCGGATAAAGGTATAGCCCTCATAGCCATCCTTGGAGAGGTTGCGCGAGCCGATCACCATATCTGCCTCGGGATGTGCCAGAAACGCATCTCTGACACGACCGATGACGTCGGTGCCGTAAGCCAGATCCGCATCGGTGAACATAACGTAATCACCCTTGGCAGCCAGCATGGCGGTGCGCACCGCATAGCCCTTGCCGCGGTTCTGCTCATACCCAACCACACGAACGCAGGGCAGGTGCAGCTGCTCTACCAGCTTATCACAGCCGTCCTTGGAGCCGTCGTTGGAGAAAATGATCTCGTAATCATCAAAATTTGCCTGCATATACGCGGAAAGCTGACGCGCAGTATCCTCAATAATGCTCGACTCATTGTACATGGGAATGCAAAGTGAAAATTTCATATCTATACTTCCTTAAATTTATTTTCTGTATACGTAAAGCAACATGTCCACCTCGGTGGTCAAGCTGTCCAGCGCGCTCAGCTTTTCTTTATCCGCAAGGCTTGTGCGCCAATAATAGGGCGTCATGGAAAACAGTGCCTGAATCTCTTCCTGCCCCTGCACGGTGATCTCGAAGCTGACTTTTTTGGTTTGCACGTGCTTGAAGGTGTCCGGCAGATCTGCACGCTCGGTATTTTCATAAACGTCCGAGTAAAGGGCTTGCTTGAGCCCCATCAGATGCCTCTGCCCTGCTCCGAGCAAAAACAGATAACCGCCGGGTTTAAGCACGCGCGCATATTCGCTTTGTGCGCAGGGCGCGAAAATATTGACAACCCCATCCGCACACGCATCAAAAACTGGCATGGAATACACCGAGGCTACAGCATATGCCGCCTTTTCAATTTTCTTGGCAGATGCGCTTTTGGCAGCGCGCGCACAGCCGAACTTGGAAAGATCAAAGCCCACGGTGCGATACCCTTGCTCTGCCAGTCGGTTGGTATACCAGCCCTGACCGCAGCCCGCATCGATCAATACGCCGCCCTTTGGCAAATACTCTTGCACAGCACTCTGCAGCGCTTGCGCAGCAGGCGCGTAATATTCCTTTTCCAAAAAGCTTGTCCGCGCGGCAATCGCCTCTTTGGAATCCCCACCCGGCACGTGCCCGACGGCAAGGTTGACGTAGCCTTCCTTTGCCACGTCGAATTTGTGCTTGCCGCCAAGGCAGCACAAGATTTTATCCTCAATTTGCACACCGCATCCGCACACGGGGCAAACCAATATATCGGTCAGTCGGCTCAGCATTTCGTATCCTTTCGTTCCCTGCCGACCAGCGACAGATATTCCTCATAAGTCAAAAGCATGCGCAGCGCGTCCAAAAGCGCGTTGGCAGTCATGTCTTTGGGCAATCCGCAGGCAAGTGCGATCTGCGCACGGCGCTGCTTGCTGTCCTGCCCGCCCGAAAGCCCGTCTATGTAGAAATCGGTCTTACAGAGCGGATTTTCCAGATAGCGCTCTTGCGCATCACCGCTTGCGTAAGGGGCTAAAAGCTCACGCAAAAGCTGCACGTCCATGCCCTCCACTCCAAGCAAACCCTGCGCACCCGGTGCCTGCTTGCGGCGCTCCTTGCCCTTGATCTGGGGCACGTAAAGCTGGATTTGGCGGTCCTTGGGGATCAAGCCCGAGATATGCGAGCGAATGACCTTGCCGCCGCCATCACTGTCGGTCAGCACAATGATCATGCTCTTTTCGGAAAGCTTGCGCAAAAGCTCTGCAAGCTCGCGGTTTTTGAAAACGCCAAACCCTTGCGTGGAAATGATCTGCCCCTCCATGATGGATGACAGCTTGATCTTATCATATTTTCCTTCCACGATGACGGGATATGGGATCACAAGCTTCTCCGACATACAAACTCCTTAAAACAATTCAAATAAAAGCACTGCCACGCCAAGCACGATGCGATACACGCCAAAGGGTGCAAAGCCGTGCCGCGCGGAAAAATCCATTAAAAAGCGAATGCTCAGGCGCGAGGTCAGGTATGCCACCGCTCCTGCTGCGATCAGTAAGATCGCTGCCCTGTACGGCATAGTCAGCTGATTTTGCAGCATAAATTTTGCAAAGCCCAGCGCCTTGATGCCGCACGCGCCTGCCATGATGGGAATTGCCATGAAAAATGAAAATTCCGCAGCCAGCGTGCGCGAGAGCCCCGAGAGCATGCCGCCCAGAATGGTTGCCCCCGAGCGAGACGTGCCCGGGATCAGCGAGAGCGTTTGAAACGTGCCCACAAGCAATGCCCTGCTGTATGAGAGCTGCTCAAAATCCGTGATCTGCGCGTCGCTCTTGCCCCTTTTGCGCTCGATGATGATAAACGCTGCGCCATATAAGATCAGCATCAGCGCGACCACGGTGCCGTGGTACAGCCAGCCATCCATATCCTTGCCGGTCAGGCGCTCAAGCAGCTCATCCAGCAGCACGCCCGCAATGCCTGCGGGAATGCAGCCAACCGCCACGCGCGCCCAGATACCGAGCGCTCTTTTTTTCTGTTCTTTGCCATTTCCCATGGGAAACAGCCGTGCATGATATGCACTCATCACTGCCAAAACCGCACCAAGCTGAATTGCCACCAAAAACAGCTCCCGAAACTCCTCTGCAAACATAGGGTGCACGTCAGTGCCCACGTCAAGATGCAAAAAGGATTCCAGCAGGATCAAATGCCCCGTTGAGCTGACCGGTAACCATTCGGTCACGCCTTCAAGAATGCCGTATAAGAGCGATTTGAGCAGTAATAAACCCATGTATCTCCTCAGAGTGAATCGGGTCTGCGCTTGTCAAAGCCCTTGGAGCTTCCCGCGCGCATGATGTCACCCTCGCGTATTTCAAAGGGTACGCGGCACCAGAAAATCATGGAAGGGTGCGGTGCCGAGGGAATGGCAGTGCCGTCCGGAGCATACAGCTCACACACATCAAAGCCCTTGCCGATCTTGCCGGGAGAGATGACCTCAGCCCCCTCGCCCACGCTGACCTTGTTTCTCTGCACAAAGCGGTAAAGGCTTCCCTGCTCGTTTTGCATGGGCACGCCTGCCGCTGCCAGCGCACTTGCTTCCTCTTGATTATATTCCGTTGCCGTTGCGAAATATGCTTTTTCGCGCATATATCCGCACTCGCCCAAAAGCTGGGGATTGTTCATGGGATCATCCAGATAAAAGCCCGTGCCGTAGGTGCGGTGAGAAACGCTCTCCAGCTCGCACAGCCAATCGGGATCAAACGCGTAATGCTCAGGGTCTTTGGTATACGCATCCATCGCCATGCGGTAGGCGTTGGTCACCACCGCGGTATAATACGCGCTCTTCATTCTGCCCTCGATCTTGAAGGAATCAATGCCGCTTTGCATCAGCTGCGGAATGCACTCGATAGTGCACATATCCTTGGAGGACATAATAAACGTTCCATGCTCATTCTGCTCGATCGGAATGGGCATTTCGGGTCTCTTTTCCTCCACCAGCACGTAATTCCATCTGCAGGGCTGAGAGCAGGTACCGCGATTGCCGTCGCGCCCGTTGAGCGCGTTTGCAAGCAAGCATCTGCCACTGTACGACACACACATAGAGCCATGCACGAATGCCTCCAGCTCTACGTCATCGGGCAGAGCCGCGCGGATGGCTGCGATCTCGGAAAAGCTCAGCTCACGCGCCAGCACCAATCTCTTAGCACCCAGTGCCGCCCACGCGCATGCAGCTGCGGGGCTGATGATGCTTGCCTGCGTAGAGATATGGATCTCCATATCGGGCAAAATTTCTTTGACTGTGGCAAGCACGCCCATATCGGCTACGATCATGGCATCAATGCCAAAGTCCTTGATTTGGTGCAAAAATTTGCGCAACAGAGGGTATTCCGCCGTGCGCGGCATGGTGTTGACGGTCAGGTACAGCTTTTTTCCACGTGCGTGGGTGTATTCCACTGCTTCTTTGAGCTGATCGTTGGTAAAGTTATCTGCTGCAGAACGCATACCAAACATCTGTCCTGCGCAATAAACGGCATCCGCTCCGTACAAAAGCGCCGCCTTGAGTTTTTCAAAATTCCCCGCAGGGGATAAAAGCTCGGGCATATTTCCCTCCGTATCTATGTATTGGGAGCTTGCGCCTTCACTTATATAGACGCCAAAATCCCTCAAACGTTTCACTTTTTAAAAAATTATTTCTGATTTTCTCTTTCCTCTTGCTCTTGCAGCTTTTTTGCCTTGGCGGCGCGGGCTGCGGGCAGGATGACCTGCGTCAGCAAAATCGCACCAATCAGCACACAAAGCGTCAGGCAGGGCCAGATGATATAGCCCTGAGGCGTGAGCACCAGCACCAGAATAAAGGTCAGCAGCGAAGCGCAGAACAGCGCGATCAAAAGCCCCGTGATCAGCCTACGCTTTTTTTGCTGCTTTTGGCGATACGCCTGCACCTCACTGTTATTGGCATCGGCATTTTCCGCTGCCATGCGCTCGATGCGTGCAAGCTCCTTGGCATACTGCTCGTACAAGGCATCAGCATCGCGAAAGCCGTGAATCTTCTGAAGCAGCCCCAGCGAGCGATAGTATTCGTGCACCGCGCAGGGGGCGGGCTCGGTGGCATCCATATATATCTGTAACTTTTCGTTTTCTGTGTAAGCCATACCTTCTCCTTGTAAAAAAGCATACTTTTTTCTATTATATCACAGTTTGAAAAAAATCTCAATAGGATTTTACAATTCTCTTGCAGCGCAAGACAAAAAAGCCCGATCGCATCCTTTTTGGGAATGCGATCGGCTAACCGTTCGGCTAACTATTACAGAATCAGTGCGGCAATCACGGTCAGCACTGCGACAAAGCCGAAATTGAAGGCGGAGAATTTGGCGATGTACGACCCTGCCTTGCCGGGATTGTGCGCGCAATACTCGCGGAAGGTGATCAGGGATGCAAGAGAGGCGATCAGCGTGCCTGCACCGCCGATATTGACGCCAAGCAAAAGCGCGGGATAATCGGCTGTGAACTGCGAGAGCAGGATTGCCGAGGGCACGTTACTGATAACCTGACAAGAAAGCACCGAGAAGATCAGCGTATTCTTTTCAAGCAAGCTGCCAAGCAGCGTGCTGACTGCGGGAATGCGCGCCATGTTCCCTGCAAAGATAAAGAAGCAGACAAACGTGGCAAGCAGACCGTAATCCACCTGCATCAACGCTTTGCGATCCATCAATAAGAGCGCTGCCGTAATCACGATCAAGCCAAGCCAGTAAGGCACGATGCGGAACACCACCACAAGCGCCAGCGCAAACAGCACAAGATAAATAACTGTGCGTGCCACGGGCAGCTTTTGCTCACTCTCTGTCGGCATATCCAGCTTGGTACGGGGCAAGAACAGGCAGCAGATCGTAATCAGCGCAATGGCTGCTGCAAACGGGATTGCCATAATGCCCATGAATTCTCCGGTGGGAATGTTGAAAAAGCTATACAGATACAGATTCTGGGGATTGCCGAAGGGCGTCAGCATGCCGCCAAGATTGGCAGCAATGTTCTGCATGATGAACACAAACGCCATGTACTTTTGCATGCCCGTATAGGTCAGCACGAAAAAGCCGAGCGGCAGGAAGGTCAAAAGCGCCATGTCGTTGCTGATCAGCATGGAGCCGATAAAGGTGACCCACACCAAGGCAAGCGCTGCCATGCGCAAATTTCCCGTGCACTGCACGATCTTACGTGCCAGCACCGTAAAGAAATGAATATTCTTGAGCGCGCAAACCACCGCCAGCGTGCAGAACAGGCAGGTCAGCGTTTTGAGATCAAAATAATCAAGATAAGCCGCGTCCGGGGGCACGATAACAGACGTGACTGCAGCGCAAGCGAGCGCGATCAGCAGCACTGCATTCTTCTTGGCAAAGGCACCGATCTTGCGCAGCGTATCTTGTGGATGTATTACAAACCGAGGATGCAATCTTTGTTGAATCATAACAAAATCCTTTCGCCCTGTAAAATTTCGCAACGAGAGAAATTATACTACAACGCCCGGGACTTGTCAATAGATTTTCTGCAAAAAACGCAAAAAATCCCCGCGGCAATATGCCGCGGGGTGCATCAGGAAAAATCAATTCAAATAAGCAATCATATCCACGACGTCCTCAACAGACGTCTCGGTCTCAGAGTTCACAACCTGTACAACGGCATAGCATCTGATTGCCATACGTCCGTCGCTCATACGCATCATCTTATACGTTGTGTCAAGGTGCGTATACTCATATTTGGATGCAATATTCTGATAAAGGTTCTCTACCTTGGCGGCTGCAGCGTTTTCTATTTTGGACAGTTGTTCTGCAGTCAATGGCGGGATCTGATCCATAAGTCCCAAGCATTGCATCTTATAAAAGCTGACCTGTCCGTTGGAGGCATATATCAAGATACTGTCAGCGGTGGGGATTCCCTCAATCACTCTTGAAAATTCAATCATTAACTCGTCGGACAGCCCCGCTTCCACAAACAACTCGCGATCTGTGACCTGATAATTTTCAGGATCGTTCACCTTATCACACAAAAATGCATATGCCACGTCATACAACTCTTGCTCGGTATATACCGGGTGCTCGGGGTTTACGGGAATCGGTGATGCGATCGTGAAAAAAGTAAGCTCCCCGGTAACTGCATTCACTCGAATCCTGACTCGGTTTTCTCGACTTTCATATACATGATACGTTTCTTGATACAAATATTCCGAACACGTCTCCACGTACGAGAGCAACACGCTTTCGCCATTCAACGAAATCGTATGCTCTGTTGGTGCCTGTTCATCTTTTTGAGAAGACGCCCCCAATTCAATCTCACCGTGCCCGGAAACACCACAAGCAGATTCTATATCCCCACCAACAATTAATACCGAAAAATCATCAAAATACTGAATCACTTCAGATTCCGATACGGATTCCTCCGTTGCGTTCGAAGGCTTTTCTGTTGTTCCGGGCGTTGATCCTTGCGCATTGCAAGCAGATAATACTAATAGTAATGCCGTCAATAATATCAGTGCTGTTTTTTTCATAAAATTATACTCCCTTATGTTACATAACTGCTTATATACTTGTGTAATACTATTCGCTTGTTGCTTGCGAGGGAATGTTTGAAATTTTCAGATCACTTACCAATGCAGCTGTGTCCACATTGTTGGCATTGGAGGTGCAATACCTGATACTCGTGAAAATCCCGTCAATTTCGGCAAACCAGCGGATGATGTCACCTGATCCGGATGGATTTTCTTCTCTGGTTTCAATATGGAATACCACTTTTCCATCTTGACTATACAACGGAGTTGAAATCAAATTTTCATGTTTCGCCTCTGCTTTCATCGCATTAATTCTTCCTTCGACGTCGTTTTCCGAAAACAAGTAGTCTATGCTCACCCAATCGCCATTGTTCGCCTGAATACTAAGTTCTATCACATCAACCGGAAGCCCTGTATCCTTTGATTTGCCACACAAATAATGAATCCAAACAATCTCGCCTTCAAGCAAATTAACGTAAGGAAGTTTATCCACTCTGGAAACGAAATAAACCAAATCTTCTTTACTGATCGGAGTACCATCGAGCGTATCACCGTGTACTCTTAGTAAATACTCTTTTAGTTCATCAGGATCATCACAATCTATCATCGAACGCATTTCATTTAGCTCTGCTAAGGAATGCACTTCTATCCTATCATAATGCGGAGGTTCCGTATTGTTTTCATCTTGGCTATTGGTATTACAAGAGGTTGCGCCAGCAATCAGTGCAAGAAAGCAGACGATTGCAATATATATTTGCATTTTTCTCATATAATCTTCTCAGCCTCCTTAGTGATGGTCTTCCAAATGCGTTGGAATCCCCTTTTCGTGTATTGAACTTTACTATCAAGGGTCGTGGGAATCTTTTTCATACTAGCACTCCTATTTATTATTGGTTCCATACGGTGCCTATGTACAAGAATATTATACTATATTTATTATGTCTTGTCAAGCATTTTTGTGCATTGTGCGCATGGTGCGGCGGTATCAATCCCACTTTACTATCATAATGACAAAAAATGCAGATCTATTACATTTTTCAAAAAAAAAAAAACATCCGTGCACCGAACGGTGCACGGATGAATTTGCTTATGTAAGATTACTCAGCGTCAGCGGTCTCTGCAACTGCTTCTGCTTGTGCAGCCTCAAGCTCAGCCTTAGCCTCTTCCAGCAGAGCGCGGATAGAGAGGTTAACCTTCTGCTTTTCGTTGTCGATGTCAACGATCTTAGCGTCAACAACCTGACCGATCTCCAGAACGTCTGCAGGCTTTGCGATCTTGGTCATAGCGATCTGAGAAATGTGGATCAGACCGTCTACACCGTCAACGATCTCTGCAAATGCACCGAAAGGCATCATGCTGACGATCTTAACGGAAGCAACGTCGCCTACTGCATAGGTGTGTGTGAAGATGTACCAGGGGTTGGTCTGCTCGGTCTTGTAGCCCAGAGCAATTCTCTTCTTTTCCTTATCAAAGCTCTTAACGTAAACAGTCAGCTCATCGCCGATTGCAACAACGTCTGCGGGAGACTTGATTCTCTTCCAGGACAGCTCGGATGCGTGAACCATACCGTCAACGCCGCCCAGGTCGATAAATGCACCGTAAGAGGTCATGCTCTTAACAGTACCGGTATATACCTTGCCTTCCTCGATCTCGTTCCAGAAAGCTTCCTCGCGTGCGCGGCGCTCATCTCTCTGTACCAGACGGATGGAGCCCTTTGCTCTCTTGCCTTCACGGATCTCGATGATTCTCAGCTTAACAGTGGTGTTCATGATGGAATGCAGATCGCCTTCCTTGGGAACACCGGTCTGAGATGCGTGTACAAATACGCGGTTGCCGTCAACAGATACGATGACGCCACCCTTAACGACTTCGATAACAATGCCCTCCAGCACTTCCTCGGAGTCCTTAGCTGCGACGATTCTGTACCAGTTCTTGTCAGAATCAACGCGCTTCTTGGAAAGTTCAGCAACTCCCTCGATGTCGCTGACGCGAATGACAAAGGCATCTACCTTGTCACCTCTGTGGAATCTGTCAGTCAACTTTTCGGGAGAATCATCAACTTGCTCGGCCTTGATGTAACCCGTAACGCCTGCGCCAAGATCCAGCTGGATCTCTGCATCGGTAACGTATTCAACGGTTCCGGTAACGACATCTC
>SVQP01000022.1 GCA_015065285.1 Oscillospiraceae bacterium
TTTCTGCTTCGTGTTGTTTCAAATGCGTATATGATCTTGACATACAATTACCCCCTTGATATGGTACTTTAATTCTACCACATCAAGGGGTCTTTTGTCTATTGTCCGTTTTTAACGGATCTGTTCAATACGGGGGGATATTTATTGGCGCTCCTCTTGCTTTTTTCTAAAAATTTTGCTATAATGAAAAAAATGACGAAAAGGGGAACAGCATGAAGCTTTACGATATTTCCCAAGAGGTATTTTCCTGCGCGGTCTATCCCGGTGACCCCGCCCCTGCAAGAGAGGTGCTTGCAAGTCTTGACACGGGCGACGTTTGCAATCTGACCGCTTTTTCCATGTGTGCCCACAACGGCACGCATATAGATGCCCCCGCGCATTTTGTCAAGGGTGGCAAAACGGTGGATGCGCTGCCGCTGGACGCGCTGATCGGGCAGGCGATCGTGATCTTTCACCAAGGCGAGATTGCCGCTGCCGATGCAAAGCGCATGCTGAAAATGGCAGGGAATATCAAAAAGCTGCTGATCAAGGGAGATGCAACGCTGACGCTCGAGGCAGCCCACGTACTGGCGGCAGGTGGCATTGATCTGTTTGGCAATGAATCGCAAACCGTGGGACCCGAGCAAGCGCCCATGGCAGTGCATCTTTGCCTGCTTGGCGCGGACGTTGTGCTGCTGGAGGGCATTCGTCTTGCGCACGTGCCGGACGGCACGTATCTGTTGCATGCAGCCCCCCTCAATCTTGGCGGTGCGGACGGTGCGCCTTGCCGAGCAACGTTAATGGAGCTTTGAGAATAAAAGGAGAAGAATATGTCTGAATTTATGGAAATGCTGGAGGGCGTCAGCCCCATATTGGTTTGCTTGTTGATCTGCGCGGCTAAGATTTTGGAAATCACCATTCAGTCGCTCAAAACCTGCATGATGGTCAAGGGGCAAAGGCTCAAAGCCGCAGGGCTTGGCTTTGTTGAGTGCATCATCTGGGGTCTTGTGGTCTCGGGCGTCATAGGCACGCTGGGTGATAACCCCTTGCGCCTGCTGTTTTATTGCGCAGGCTACGCGACGGGTCTGTTTTTGGGCTCTACCATCGAGAGCAAGATCGCGCTCGGCACGTCCAACCTGGAGCTGATTGCAAGCGACGAGAGCACCGAAAAGATCACCGCTTACTTAAAGGAGAATAATCGCGGCTACACCGTTTTTGCAGGGCACGGATCGACCGATAAGATGAATATGATCTTTATCGTGCTGCCCAGAAAAGAAACCCCTCGTGTGCTGCGCGAGATCCGAAAGTGCTGCGATGGTAAGGTGTTTGTGGTCGCATCCGAGGTCAGCAAGTATGCCGGCGGATACGGTATGGTGAAGTAAAAGCGTACCACTTTTATCAATCATAAGAACCATTTTTCAAATAGAGGGAGAGCACTATGGCCAAAAAGAAGAAAAAAACTGCACCGCTGTCCACGTTGGATAAGGCAATTTACGGTGCAGTCAAGGTGTTACTTACCATAGCAAATTTAGCCGGGTTCATTTTGCTTGGCGTATGGCTGCCTCGAAAACTGGGTTTTATCGATCCTGCTGTTGTGGCCGCCACGTATAAGGCTTGGGAAATGATGTTTGCCGTACTGTTTGTCGCAGTTGCCTTTTTCGTGCCGCTTTCCTATGTGAGCATGTACAGTGACGTCATACCGTTGTTTGGAAGTAGAAAGCACCCACTTGATGCAAGCAAGTATGTCATAGAGAGTGCTCCGCTGTTTTCCAAGCGTTTCTTTTCGGAAATGAGCGCAGAAAAGAAAAAGACACTGATCAAAAGATTCGGCACATGGCTGTTGGCTCTTTTTATCACAGCGGGAGTCATGGGCTTTTCCTGGATGGACAGGGAAACGGTACGATCGGACAGTGTGCTCCGACAGTATAATGGTTTTAACGTTGTAACGAAGGAGATGCCCTTGGAGCAGGCAGATCAGATCAATATCTCCGTATATTTAGTGCACGGAGTTGGACAAAGTCGCAAGCACCAACTGCAATTTGATTTTGTGTACGGGAAAGAAACGTACAGGATTACGGAATCTGAAACCCATCTTGAAGAGCTTTTGACTTGTCTTGCCGAAGTCAGCCGCGAGCATGGTGAGGATCTGTTCAAAAATTCCGATTATTATGCGGTCAAAGATCTGATTGATTCCTCGAAATTCTATTCCGACCGTGAAAAAGAGCTTTTATATGAGATATTGGTATAAAGGTAAGGCTGATTTTGACCTGAGTGAAAACAACGAAAAAATAAAAAACAGGGAATTAAAAAGCCAACGCCCTACGGAATAAAAATCCACAGAAAGGAGACTAGCATGGCAATCAAAACCAAAGCGAAGAAACCGCCCTTGTCAACGCTTGATAAGACATTGTATTTTTTTGCAATGATGTGTGCGATTGTACTATGCCTTGGCGTATTACTCCTCTGTGGATTTGTTTTCCCCAGATTATGGGCTTTTCGTGACCCTGAAGTGATTGCAAGCTATCAAGTTGCGGGCATATTTATGTCATTCCCCATGATTGCGTTGTTCGCCTTTGTTCCGGGGCTTTTGGTTGCTTTTCAAATTGACAAAAAGCAGCCGTTATTCGGAAATAAGAAGTATAAACCCAAGTGGTCGGAGGTCGCGATCGTGACCACCCCGCTGTTTTCAAAGCGTTATTTTTCGCAGTTAAGTGATAAACAGAAAAAGAAAATACTGACTGTTTCGGTGGTTATGCTTGTGTTGTTTGTCATTTCCTTGGCCTTGATGCTCATGGGATGGAATTATAGAGTTGACCTATGCCATGATGGCGCAATCAAAGAATATAATGTATTTGGCCGTCAAACCGAGCAAGTGCAGTTGCAGGATGCGGACAGTGTCACAATTCGTATAGATGAACGCTGGCGAAAAACTCGATATGTTTATCATATTGACCTTGAGGTGACCTATCAAGACAAAACCTATGCCTACACGCTAGGAGATTTTTCATCTTGGGATGAGGAACAGAGATTGATGTATCTGTTACACGTCAAAAGTCTTATTAAAGATCGATTGACACTTGAAAATGAAGAGTATATAGAAGATTTGATTCGGTCGCATCGTTATACTGAAAGTGAAAAGCGGCTGATATACGAGCTGTTTGAATTGGATAAGTCATAATAAAAAGCCAACGCCCGAGGCGTTGGCTTTTGGTTTGTTGGGGTGTTACGTGAGCAAACCGTTTCCGTTCTTTTTGGCAAAATTGCCGCAAAAAGAACCAAAAACGGCGTTTGAAGAGTTTCGCTCGTTGCGACGAGCGACCAAGGGCGCTGCCCTTGGAACCTGCGACCTTTTTGAAAAAAGGTCGATCAAAAACTTTTCATCCTGTAGAACGTTGGCTAAGTTTGTTTCGCTGCCAGCTTGCGCACGAAATCGTTGATCTCGTTGCCAACCTGCGTGACCTCATCCCAGAATTCCTTTGCGGTCATGCGCGAGATGCCGTAGCTCACGGCAGAGAACTGCAGCAGTCTGTCACCCGTCACCACACGTATGCTGTAATCGGGACCCAGCTCGTGCATGATCTGCTCAATATACGCGTCCGCAGTCTGATCCTGCTTGGTGTACACAATGCGGTAGCCGTCGTGCCTGATCTCAGATCCCGCACCGTCCTTGACCAGATAAGCGTCAAAAACCAGCAGCACGTCGGTCTTGGTAAAGGCATGATAGTTGCTCAGGATGTCCATTAGCTCCTCGCGCGCCTTTTCAAGGCTGTAATCCGCCACTGCCTTGAGCTCCTCCCACGCGTAAATCAAATTATATCCGTCCACGATCAGCAAATTCTTGGGCACCTTGATCGCCTTGGGTCTCTTTTGTGCTTTTCCGTTTGCAATGGTGATCTTGGGCTCGGTATATTTCTTTCTGCGGATCGGACCAAACTCGCGCAGCATAATGGCTTCCAGATCCTCGTCACTCAGCTCGTATTTCTTGGAGATCGACTTGACCTGCGGCAGCACGGTCACAACACTTTGCGAAAGGGAAATGCCTGCATCCAAATGCTTGTGTGCATCCACCTCTTGCCAAGACACCACCACGCCAGCACCGTGCGCGCAGAATACCGAGTGGGGAGTGTTGGATAGATCGGCTTCGGGATCATATCCCGCAGCAGCAATGATCTCTTCCGCGTTGTGGCAGGGATCGTAGCCGTCCGAGGTGCAGAACAGCCTGCCCGCACCGCGCGTATAGGCAATGACCTCGCGCGTGTAGTCGTGCAGTGTTGCAACCGGTCCGCGACCCGTAATGGTGGTCAGCTCCTCGTTGCTTGCCTCTACCTCAAAGCTGGCAAATCTTGCCTGCAAATCGCTCATGGCGCGCCCGGTCATGCTGTTCGGCACTTCCAAGCGGAACTTATAAAAGGGCTCAAGCAGGGTACAGCCCGCTTTCATCAGCCCGTGTCGTACCGCGCGCAACGTTGCCTGACGGAAATCTCCGCCCTCAGTGTGTTTCAGGTGCGCCTTGCCTGCCACCAGCGTGATCTTGGTATCGGTCAGGGCAGCTCCTGTGCAGGTGCCGCGATGCGTTTTTTCGTAAAGGTTATAAAGGATCAGCCTCTGCCAGTTGAGATCCAGCGTGTTCTCAGGCAGCTTGGTATCAAAAATCAAGCCCGTGCCACGGGGCTGCGGCTCCATGAGCAGCTGCACCTCAGCATAGTGGCGAAGCGGCTCGAAATGCCCCACGCCAATTGCTTTTGCAGCAATTTTTTCCTTATAAAGGATTCTGCCTGCGTCCAGCGTACACTCCACGCCAAATCGTTCACAGATCAGGCGCTTGAGCAGATCGATCTGCACCTCTCCCATCAGCCTTGCCTCAATCTGGCGCAGCTCCTCGTTCCAGTATAGGTGCAGCGAGGGCTCTTCCTCCTCCAGCTCCTTAAGCTTGGGGAAATACACGTTCAGATCGCACTCGGGCGACAGTGCAATGCGGTAAGAGAGCACAGGCTCCAGCACAGGCTTGCCCGCATCTGCTTCAAGTCCCAGCCCTTGCCCGATATAGGTGGCGGAAAGCCCCAGCACAGCACAGATCTCACCCGCGCTCACGCTGTCCACCTGCTCGAATTTGTCGCCCGAATAAAGGCGCAGCTGGCTGACCTTTTCGGCATATTTCTTACCGTCCGGGGAGATATACACGATCTCATCACGCGTACAAAGTCTGCCGCTTGTCAGCTTGATATAGGTCATGCGCGCATTTCCCATGCGCGCGATCTTGTAAACTCTTGCGCCAAATCCATTCTCACCATATTCGGGCGAGAGGGTGTAGGTGTCCAGCACGCGCAACAGATCATCCACGCCCTGCATGCGTAAAGCCGAGCCGAACAGGCAAGGGAACAGGCGGCGCTGGGCGATCAGCTGTGCAATATCCTCGTTGGCAATCGGCTCACCTGCAAGAAAGCTGTCTAAAAAATCCTCGTGGATCAGCGCAAGGCGCTCATCAAAGACCGCCTTGTCCTCATCGTCGTAAAAGGCGCAAACGCGCGAGTCCAGCGAATGTGCAAGCTCGTCCGCCATATCCTGCTTGAGCTTGATGGCAACGTCGGTCTTGTTGACAAAGATCAGGGTAGGAACTCCGTAAAAGGCAAGCAGCTGCCAGAGTGTGCGCGTATGATTCTGCACGCCCTCGGTGCCGCTGACTACCAGAATGGCATAATCCAGAAGCGAGAGCACTCTCTCGGCTTCTGCGGAAAAATCCACGTGTCCGGGCGTGTCCAGCAAAATAAAATCGCAATGCTCACTGCTAAAGCGTGCCTGCTTGGAAAACACGGTAATGCCGCGCTCGCGCTCCATGGCGTGCGTATCAAGATAGGTGTTTTTGTGGTCCACGCGTCCCAGCGTGCGAATCCTGCCCGAAAGATAGAGCAGTGCTTCGGAAAGCGTGGTTTTTCCTGCGTCCACGTGCGCAAGTATGCCAATGGTCAGCTTTTTCTTCATGCCGCTGCTCCTTTCGTCAAATCACTCCTATCATTGTACCATAATCGCCCTCAAAATACAAGTTGTTTGCAGCCATTTTTCGCCATCTTGTGCAAAAGTGTACTGACCGTCGGACTTTTACCAAACGCGATCCTGGTCATTGTGCTGATTATCAGAAAACTTGGCAGACGCATGAACAAATCATGATATTATTGTCTTTTTTACCAAAAACAGAGCGCAGATATTGTGCTCTTTTTTTGTCGCATTTCGTTGACATTATCAAGATATTGTGATAGAATAAAATTTAAGGGGCGGACAGGCACAATATGCTGTTCGACACCCGAAAATTTCATAAAAGGGGAGTAATTATGGCTAAGAACTTAGTTTATGACATCCATGACAAGCCTAAATTCGGCAATCTGATCATTTTTGCCATTCAGCAGCTGTTGGCAATTCTGGCAGCAACCATTGCAGTACCCACCATCATCGGTCTTCCTACACAGATTCCCGCAGCGATTCTCGGTGCAGGCGTTGGTACGCTGGTGTATCAGCTGTTCACCAAATTCAGAAGCCCCGTATTCCTTGGCAGCTCGTTCGCATTCCTGAGCTCCTTGGGTGTGGCTTTGGCATACGGTTATTACGGTATCCTGCTCGGCTCTTTGGTTGCCGGTCTTGTATACGTGGTGATCGCGCTGATCGTAAAGCTGATCGGCACTGATTGGGTCAATAAGCTCATGCCCCCCGTTATCATTGGTCCCACTGTTACCATCATCGGTCTCTCTCTGGCAGGTTCTGCCATGGGTGATATTGTCAAGGCAAATGCTGACTCTGTCAACGGTGGCTACAACCTGGTAGGTCTGGTTTGCGGTGTTGTTACGTTCCTGACCGTTATCATCTGCTCCACGCAGAAAAAGTATACCATGCCCAAGCTCATCCCGTTCATTCTGGGTATCATTGCAGGCTACGCAGTAGCATCCGTGTTCACTGTGATCGGTCTGGTTGCCAATATTGAATACCTGCAGATCATCAACTGGGAGCCCGTTGTGAAAAACTTTGTCAACGAAGAGGGCGCATTCCAGGGCATCAAGGCATTCTTCAGCCTGCCTAAGATCTCAATCGTAGAAGCAATCAAAGAGGTTGTGACAGGCACGCTTTCTCAGGAAATCATCGATGCAACTCCCATTAAGGACGCTGTGACCGACGAGGTCATCGGCAGCTATGCCAAGATCATTGACATCGGCGGTGCAGTTGAGGTTGTGGTTGCATTCCTGCCCGTTGCACTTGTCGTATTCGCAGAGCACATTGCTGACCATAAGAATCTTTCCACCATCATTGATCGCGACCTGATCAAGGATCCCGGTCTGTCCCGCACGCTGCTGGGCGATGGCGTTGGCTCTATGATGGGTACCGCATTCGGTATCTGCCCCAACACCACCTACGGTGAATCTGTCGGTTGCGTTGCAATCACCAAGAACGCGTCGGTTATCACCATCACAACCACTGCATTCATGTGCATCCTGCTTTCCTTCTTCAGCCCCCTGATGGCAGTGCTGCAAACCATCCCGTCCTGCGTTATGGGCGGTGTTTGCCTGACTCTGTACGGCTTTATCGCAGTTTCCGGTCTGAAGATGTTCAAGGATCTGGATCTGAATGAGAACAAGAACCTGTTTGTTGTATCTGCTATCCTGATTGCAGGTATCGGCGGTCTGAGTATTCAGATTCCTTATGCACTGGCAGAGAACGGTGCAGTTGCAAAGACCATTCAGGTTACCTCCATTGCAACCGCGCTCATTCTGGGTATCATCACCAACGCAGTGCTGACCAAAGTTGAAGGCAAAAAGAAAGAAAAATAATACAAAAAAAGCAGCCCGATGAGGCTGACAAATTAGCGGAGAATTTCGCAAAAATCAAGGACTGTATCGTTTTGATGCAGTCCTTAATTGCTTTTTTATGAATAGTTGCCGTAAAAGCGGGCGATCACTGATCGCCCCTACAAGTGTCTGTGCTGTGGCTTTCATACGTAAAACCCAAACAAAAACAGCCGTAGGGGCGATCAGTGATCGCCCGCACCTGGGGCAATTACTATTTGAAAGTATTGGTTTTTGATAATTTTACCGTTATTTACGCAGCCCGATCGAGCTGCTTTTTTTGTATTGCAAAATTCGAGCGGATGTGATACAATAAAGGCAATGAAGCAAAAGGGGAGAGATACCTATGAAATACGATTTTACAAGCATTATGGACAGACATGGAAAGGATGCGCTTGCCGTTGACGCTTTGGGACACGGCTGGGCACCCGCAGCGCCCAAGGAGGGCTTTGACGCAATCCCCATGTGGGTAGCGGACATGAATTTTCCCACCGTTCCCACTATCACAGAAGCCATTCGCGAGAGAATCGAGCATCCTGCCTTTGGATATTTTGATCCCAGAGACGAGTATTTTGATTCCATCATCCGCTGGCAAAGCACAAGAAACGGAGTCGTGGGTCTGGAACCAAAGCATATCGGTTATGAAAACGGTGTGCTTGGCGGAGTGGTGAGTGCACTGAACACGTTTTGCTCGCGCGGAGATAACGTGCTGGTACTCAGTCCCTTGTACGTAGGATTCCGCGGTGCGCTGTCCAATAACGGCTACCGTATTGTAGAAAGCCGTCTTGTGCAGGATGAAGCAGGTGTGTGGCGTATTGATTTTGAGGACGTGGAGCAGAAAATTGTGCAAAACCGCATTCATGCCGCTATCTTCTGCTCGCCCCACAATCCTACGGGACGCGTTTGGGAGAGATGGGAGATCGAGCGCATCATGGAGCTTTACCGCAAGCATGACGTGTACGTAGTTTCGGATGAAATCTGGTCGGACATCATTCTGGATGGGCACAAGCACATTCCCACGCAGTCTGTCAGCGAGGACGCAAGACAGAGAACGGTTGCCATGTATGCTCCTTCCAAAACCTTCAATCTGGCAGGCTTGATCGGTGCGTATCATATCATTTACAACGATCGCATCCGTGACCGTGTGGAAAAGGAATCCTCGCTCGGTCACTATAATTCCATGAACATGCTTTCCATGTATGCGCTGATCGGTGCGTATAAGGATGAGGGATACGAATGGGTGGACGAGCTGCGAGAGGTACTCTCGGGCAACGTGGATTATGCCTGCAAGTATATTGCCGAGCATTTCAAGGGCGTTAAGGTGTTCCATCCCGAGGGAACTTATATGCTGTTTATTGATTGCGCTGAGTGGTTGGAGCAGCACGGTAAAACGCTTGACGAGCTGGTGGCAGCAGGCTGTGACGTGGGCGTGACGTGGCAGGATGGCAGGGTGCACGGCGGCACGACGCATATCCGCCTCAATCTCGCACTGCCGCTCTCGCGCGTCAAGGAAGCGTTTGACCGCCTGGATCGCTACGTATTCAATGCCTGATCTCTAAGGAGAAGCTATGAAAAAAACTCAAGCAAAGCCGTGTGGCAAGCTTTATTGCAGTCACAGCAGTCTACCTGATTGCTGCTGCCCATCCCCAAAAGAGTCAAATAAAAAAAGGGTCACTGCCAAGGGCAGTGACCCGAATTTTTTGAATATTAACCGGTCAGTGTGTTGGTCACGGTCAGAATGCAGGCAACGATGCCCATGATAATGCCGCCGATGTAGGGGTTCTTGGTCTTTTTGTAAATGACGTGCGAGATCAGAGCCGAGAGTGGCAGGATCAGCACGATGGGGAACAACCAGATGCCCATAATACCGGTCAGCGGGTCAAGCACCATCTTGCCCGTGATAAAGAAGGTAGCGTATTGTGCCATGATCATGACCTGCGGACCAATGAATACAAAGAACATCTGCCATGCCACGCGTGACCAGGGCTTTTTGCCGTTGGCGGTGTAGTTGTAGCAGTTGCCCGCAACGCTTGTCACCACGTAATAGAAGATCCAGAAGGGCAGGAAGCAAAGGATCTTGAGCAGATGCTTTGCATCAAATGCACGAATGGTGGCAAAGCACCAGAGTCTGTAGTCGGTCAGGAACAGGTAATCCGAAATAAATACCAGTGCAAAAGCTGCCCCTACCACGCAAAGCGCAAGTACTATAGTGCGCAGCAGCTTGTCTTTGCCAATGCGAACACCGCGCTCTTCTTTGTCGATGGGGTATTTCTTTTTGCCGGTAGCAAGCGTGATCAGCGTGAACAAGCCGCACAGCAAAGACCAGACGCCAATGGCTAAGGACGCGCCCTGATTCCAGATGCCCACGAACGAGGAAAGAATAAAGCCTGCCAGGAAACCGATGAAATAGAAAGGAATGCTCAGCACCGCGCCAAAGATATTGATTCTCCAGTAGCGACGCGCTGCCTTGCCCTCAAGCGCCTGCCAGGGCTGTACGGGCTCTGTTGCCTTGAGCGGGGAGAAATAGGGAAGATCAAGCAGTGCCAGTGTAGCAAACACGATAAAAGCAAAGAATCCAACAATGCCAAGCGCATTGAAGGCAGCCTTGACCTGCCAGATCTGATTGGTGTGCGAAAGAGACGTGGGGGCACCCAGTGCCTGATCAAAGAAATCTACACTGAAGCTGACCACACTTGCCGAGAAATGTGCCCACGGGTGGGTGATGGCAGGATTGTAAATGGCGCGGATGGCGCTTTGCCCGTCAATTTCCTGCGTGTAGAATTCGCCCGCCTTGCGAGATTCAAGGTCAGCAGGATCTGCACCAAAATGCAAGAAGGACTGCGCTGTGACCTGATTGATGTATTCGCGAGGCGCCTTGCCCTCCACGCGATGGAAGAACTCGTCGTACTGACATGCAACGATGGCAGCATCTCTGTTTCCGAATTGGTTGTAGAAATTGCCGTTTTCGTCGTAGTAAACGGCATCGTTGGAAACCAACAGGGCAGCGGCAATCAAGCCCTGATCGTCCTGCAGCACAGCCTCGCGGCAGGCAAGCGCACCGTTGGAGTGACCGGTCACACCGATGCGTGTCGCATCTACGTAAGGCAGGTCTGCCAGATACTTGACACCGTCGTAAAGACCGTTGGCACCGTTTTCATCATCCCACCACGTGCCGGATTCAATGACCTCGGAATCGCCGTGACCGTACATACTGATCGCCAGCACCACGTAGCCGCGACGAGCGTATTCCACGTAGTTGAGGTCCTGCATCTCGCGGTTGTTGTACCAGCCGTGGCTGACCACGATCGCAGGGGCTTTGTTTTGCGCGGTTGCCGTTTTGGGCACAAGCAAAAGTGCATCCAATTCGTGTCCGCTTTGCGTTACAAACGTCATGTCATGGTATTCCACCTGACCGAAATTGGTCTGGAACACGCATGCACCAAGGGAGCTGATCAGGCATAGGATCAAAGAGATAACAAGCAGAAGTTTGGCGTTGAGTTTCATGTTGCATTGCTCCTTTCAGAATATGACGAGCCATCGCTCTTGATTTCATTATACCATACCTGTAGGAAAATGCAAGAAAATCTTTGCGTAGTCGATCGTATTTCTTTGCGCAACAGAAAGTTGCTTGTCAAAAGGGGGCAGGTGTGATACAATGATCTTAATCAAGCAAAGGAGAGAGAGTATGGAAACCAAAGATATCATTTATGACCTCAGAACCAAAATGGGGCTTTCGCAAGAGGATCTGGCGAGTAAGGTATACGTGACAAGACAAGCCGTCTCGCGTTGGGAAAACGGAGAGACCGTGCCCAATACCGAAACGCTTAAGCTGCTGTCCGCGCTGTTTGACGTGTCGATCAATACGCTGCTCGGCTCTCCGAGAACGCTGACTTGCCAATGCTGCGGCATGCAGCTTGAGGATTGTAACCTCGGCAAGGAGAAAAACGGATTTCTCAATCAGGACTATTGCAAATGGTGCTATGCCGACGGAGAATATACGCTGGACGTGTGGAAGCGCTACGTTGCGATCGGCGGCAGGGAAAAGCTGGAGGAATTCAAGCAGCAGCTGATGCACGAGCTCAACGAGCTGCTTGCACTCGAGGGCTTGCCGCAGGTCGAAGGGCTCAACGTACTCTCGGGCGAGTTTGTCAATCTGGAATACACGCTGCCCAACGGCACGCGCGTCAAATTCCTGGACGATAAAGCCACCTACCTTGGCAGCCAGTTGGAGGGCGAGGCAGGCATCTGCTACGGCATCGCTGCCAATATGGAATTTCTCTTGATCTGCTCCTATAGCGAAAACGGCGAAAACCCCGAGCTGATCGTGTATAAAAAAAGATAACCGAAATTCGCAAATATTGCAACACCCCCGCCAAGCTTGAAACTTGGCGGGGGTGAAACTATTAATGACTGATACTTTGCCATATAAAAAGGATATCAGTAACTCTCCTTTGAAAATTCGCAGCGATTTATGCTTGTAAGTGAGGAAATTTTTTACTTCGCCAAAATATATGTGTTTCCTTTTTTTCGATAATATTCACTTTAGTAAAACGCATATTTTTTTTGATTCTGATTTCCTCCGGATACAATTTTTTGTTCTTGTATTTTGAAGAATAACAAGAATTTCCTAATTGATAAGGCATTTTTCTTGCAATTCTTCACAATATGAGTCACAATAAAGTGTGCACTCATTATCTTCAAAATACTTTTTTCGTTCTTGAGGATCGGAATATCTTGCTGGTGTGCTTGGAGACCACACACTATTACACTTGTTAATTACAGCATAGTTTTCTCGATTAATTTTGTTTTTCTCACTCTTTTTTATCCATATGCCAAAATGTTGAATTCTTTCTTGCATATTTGTGTTCCTCATTATGCTATTTTTTGTGATTTTGAAATGCCATTATTTAATATTCACAAATAAGAGTTGACAAATGGTGATTTTCGGACCTATAGATTGTTTCCCCCCGACAGACTTTTGTCTGTCGGGGGCTCTTTTTTACCTGACAACCGAAGAATGGCTATAGATATAGAATTCCTCTTGGCTTGGCATCCACTTTTTTTCTTTTGGTGGGAAGGTTGCGTCAAAGGCTTCAACGGCAGCAGTGTCCTCACAGCAATCGGCGGCGGTGGAGGGGATATACGTCCACGCTTTTCCATCCAAAGCTCCGGGGATCAGCTCGCACACAAGCAGCGCGGTGGGAAAATTACCGTCCGCTACAAAGCTGACGTTCTTCTTTTTGCAGCTGACAAAGCCGCGGCTGACGTAGTTTCCGGGATTGCCGAAATTGATGTTGACGTCATAGCCCATCTTACGTGCTACCTCAAAGGAATACTCGATCAGCATTTTGCCGAGCTTCTGCCTTTGATATTCAGGAGCAACGCAAAGCGGTCCGAAGGAAAGTATCTCCTTTCGCTCTCCGTTCTCGTCCTCAAGCCATGCCTTGGTGTACATGATGTTGCCGATGATCTTGCCGTCATGCTCCAGTACAAAGGCAAGCTCGGGGATGAAGTCGGGGTGATTTCTCATCACGTGCACAAAATAGTGCTCGTCAGCCCCCGGCTTGTAAACGTTCCAGAAAGCCTCGCGGGTCAATTCTTCTACAGCTCTGTAATCTTTTTGTGTCTCGTTACGTATCGTCAAATTTTTCATGTTTTTCCTTTCATATCTGTTGACGCTCAGGGACGAGAGGAATGCCGAGAATGTATTTGCAAGCCTCTCGCTTACAAAACAATCTCCAAAAGGTTGGTGTTTTTCAAAAAGCACACTCCAAAAATAAAATTCAAGCCAAGGCTTGTAAACTTATTATACCACAGCTTTGAAAATCCTGCAACTGCTTGCACACAAGTGATTGAAAAATTTGCAAAGATATGCTATAATGGAAATAATCATAAATCAGGGAGGCAAGCGCATGAGCAACGAAAGAATTTATAGCATGGCATTTGCCAAGGTATATCCGCTTCTGATTGCAAAAGCCGAGAAAAAGGGCAGAACGCGTGCCGAGGTGCTTGCACTGACCGCTTGGCTGACGGGATATACCGCAGAGCAGATTGAGGCGGCACTGAACAGCGACGTCACCTATGGTGATTTCTTTCGCCAAGCTCCGCAGCTTCACCCCAATCGCACCAAAATCACGGGCACAGTTTGCGGTGTGCGCGTCGAGGACGTGCAGGAGGATCTGATGCGACAGATACGCTATCTGGATAAGCTGGTGGACGAGCTTGCCAAGGGGAAACCCATGGAAAAGATTTTGAGAAGCTGATGGCAACGGGCATGAAAAAAGTGATGGTCATCGGCTACCCCGGCAGCGGAAAAAGCACCTTTTCAAGAGCGCTGCACCAAAAAACGGGCATCCCGCTGCATTATCTTGACATGATGTACTGGAATGCGGACAAAACCACAGTGGAAAAAAGCGTATTTGTCGGTCGCCTTGCCACTGTGCTTGACACGGACGCATGGATCATTGACGGCAATTACGGCGCGACTATGGAGATGCGCATGCAAGCGTGCGACACCGTGTTTTTTTTGGACTATCCGCATGGGGTTTGCCTGGATGGCATTCGTGCGCGACGGGGGAAGGCGCGCGAGGATATGCCCTGGATTGAAACCGGGGAGGACGCGGAATTTTTGGACTTTATCAAGAGCTACGGGGAAAAGCAAAGACCCGGTGTGCTTGCGCTGATTGAAAAATACACAGACAAAAACGTGATCATATTCAAGAACAGAGAGCAAGCGGACGCTTTTTTGAACGGAGAGATCCTATGAAGAAACAGAACGTGAGCAACGTCAACAAAACCTTATATATTCCGCTTTACGGCAAATCCTTGGTCAGCAAAAGGGGATTGTTTTTGGATGATCCCATGGCACAGCGCATCTGGGAATCAGAGCAGTTTGCCTTGAAGGGTAAATCCAAATCCAAATACCTTGCGTTTTATATGGGCATCCGTGCAGCCGTGTTTGACGAGTGGGTCAAGGCACGCGTAAGGGAGGCGGATGATGCCGTCATCATTGCCGTAGGCTGCGGCATGGATAGCCGCGCACAGCGCGTAGACCAAAACGTTTTGTGGTATGACGTGGATTTTCCCGAGGTGATTGCACAGCGTGGGCGCTACTATAAGGAAACCGAACGCTATTGCATGCTTTCGGGAGATGCGCGCGATCCTGCGTGGCTTTTGCAAATACCGCAGCACAAGCATGCCATTGTGGTCTTAGAGGGCGTGAGCATGTACCTGACGACGCAAGAGAAGCAGCACCTGTTTGAAGCCGTGGGCAATCGCTTTGCGCGTGTCTGTGTGCTTATGGACGTCTATAGCGAGTTTGCAGCCAAGATGTCCAAGTATAAAAATCCCATCAATGACGTGGGTGTGACCACCGTGTACGGCACGGATGACCCAGCAGCACTGCAGACCGAGCAGGTACGCTTTGTCCGGGAACACGACATGGTTCCAAGGGCGTACGTCGATCAGCTGCAGGGCATGGAAAAGCAGATCTTTGCGCGCCTGTATGCGGGCGGCTTTGCCAAAAAGCTGTATCGGTTGTATGAATATCAAAAGTCCTGACAATAAGTTTTCAATATGAGGTGAAATGATGAAAAAATACACTCTCCGATGTGTCGCATGCCTTGCTTTTCTGGCATTGGCATTGCTATTGGCTGCTTGCACACAAAAGCAGGCTTTCGAGCAAGAAACCACCAAAGCAGAAACAGAGTCGGTAAGTGAAGCCGAGACCTTGACAGAGACCTTGACAGAGACCGAAACCAAGACCGAACCCAAGACCGAGACCGAGGAGGAAACGACCGTGAACGTTACGTATAAGCCCGTGCAAAATCCTGTTTACACGGCGGGCGCTGACCCTTGGATCACTGAGCATAACGGGGAATATTATTATTGCTTCTCCGCTTGGGATAACGTGGTGTGGGTCAATAAGCTTTCCTCAATTGCACAAGTCACGTGGGATGGCTGCGCATTTGTTTACGTAGGTCCGCAGGAAGGGATGTATTCGCACGAATACTGGGCACCCGAGCTGCATTACATCAATGGCGAGTGGTATATTTACGTCGCTGCCGACGATGGAAATAATGAAAATCACCGTATGTACGTGCTCAAGGGCACCTCGCAGGATCCCATGCAGCCCTTTGAAATGGTAGGGCAGATCACCGATCCTTCCAATAAATGGGCAATTGACGGCACGGTTATGCAGTATGGCGATGAGCTGTACTTTATCTGGTCGGGCTGGGAAGGAGACGTCAACGTGGCGCAAAACATCTATATCGCGCACATGAGTGACCCTTGCACCATTGATTCCGAGCGCGTTTGTATCTCTGTTCCCGAATATGCTTGGGAGAAGGTAGGGGAGCCGCACGTCAACGAAGGACCTGCCGTGCTGCAGCATGATGGCAAAACCTTTTTAACCTATTCCGCATCCGGCAGCTGGACGGACGACTACTGCCTTGGCATGCTGACGCTGGTGGGTGATGACCCCATGAATCCCGAGCATTGGGAAAAGTCGAGCAAGCCGGTATTCAAAAAACGCCCCGGCACTTGCTACGGCCCCGGACACAATTCCTTCTGTGCAGCCCCCGATGGCAGCATCTGGATGATCTATCATGCAAATCTTGAATCCGGAACAGGCTGGGACGGTCGCTCGATCTGGATCACCCCCGTTACCTTTGAAGAGGACGGTACACCCAAATTCGGCTCTCCCAGATCCGAGGTGGAATTCCCGGAGATCGTGCAGTGAGAAAGAATCCCTACTATGTTCAGGCGGCTTTTGCAAGCCGCCTGATTTGTTGTAAGGTTCTTGACAAATCGGTGGATCTGATTTATAATAAAGAAAAGAGTTCGCCATAGCGAACAGATTGCGTTTTGCTGTTGTAATCATACAAAGTGCCGCAGACTCGGCAGAAGGATGGATATGGATTATATTACCGTAAAAGAAGCCGCCCAAAAGTGGGGCGTGAGTACAAGACGCGTGCAGATCCTTTGCGCGCAGGACAGGGTCAAGGGCGCATACCGCTTTGGCAGATCCTGGATGATTCCGCAAAAGGCGGTGCTTCCCAACGCGTATCGAACCGAGGAAGAAAAAATGCCCATGCCAAGGCGCAGTCCTTTTCTGGATATGACCAACCTGTATAACAAGGCGGGAGGGGCAGAGGAATGCGCGGAGATGCTGATCAACCGACCCGAGGCGCATGCGCTGTTTGAAGCGCAGTTGGCATACAGAAGAGGCGAGATTGACAAGGTGTACGACCGTGCGCGTTACTTTTTATCCACTCATTCGGGCTTTTATGCCATTCTGGGCGGTGGTATGTTGCTGGCGCTGTGTGCCATCTGGCGCGGGGATACAGCGCTTTGGCACGAGGCAAAAAGGCATATTTGCGAAGCGCCCTGCCAGACCAAGGAGGAACGAGAGATCATTTCTCTTTCGCTTGCCATTATCAACAGCTCCATCTACTATGACAACAAGGACTATCCCGAATGGTTTCAAATTGGCAATTTTGAAGCGCTGCCGGCAGATTCTCACCCTGCAGCTAAGGTGTTTTACGTAAAATATCTGTATATGGCTGCGTACGCCATTGCATCGGGGCAGAGCAGCTTTGAGGGCGTGCAGGGGCTTGCGCTGATGAAGCTGATCCCCAATACCATTGAGCCGCTGATCTCTCAGGCGGTTGTCGATGGCACGGTCATCCCCGAGATTTATCTGCGCATGTCCTGCGCCGTTGCCTACCACAACTCGGGCGAGAGGGAAAAGGCAATCCGCCATATCGACAAGGCGATCGCGCTTGCGCTGCCCGATCGGCTTTACGGAATTCTTGCGGAGTATATCAGGCACTTTAACGGACTGTTGGAGGAGAGGATCCTCTTGACAGATGAGAGCGCAATGGCACAGATCAACGTGCTTTATGAAAAATACCGCCATGGTTGGGCAAAGCTTTCGGGACAGGTGAGAAATAAGCAGATCGCCACCAACCTGACCCCCAGAGAGCACGAGGTTGCCAAGCTTAAAACCTTTGGATTCAAGCCAAAGCAGATTGGTGACATGCTGTATCTCTCCGAATCCATGGTCAGATACCTGATCACGCAGATCGCCAACAAGGCAGGCTGCTCCGAGGACGATTTTTCCGAGATTATTTGACGGAGTTCGCAAAAGCGAACAAGTAAGAGCTGCCGAAATGTTCGCCAAAGCGAATAATGAAGGCGTGGCGACAAGCCGATTCATACAAAAAATTTCTTGAATCACGCGGATTTTCTCCGAAGCGGGGGAGATCCGCGTGACTTTTTGCACGTATAAGATTGCGAAATACGAGCAAAAAAACGCAATAAAAATTGCGGAAAACGGGCACTGAATTATAGTGACAGAACAGCGCGCGCGTGGTATAGTATTGGAGATAAGATATGGAGGTCCAAACTATGAAAAAAATGAACGTAAAAATGATAGCCGTGCTGGTATGTCTTGCACTGACCGTTGCAACTGTTGCCGCGCTTGGCACACTGATGATTGGTGCCCAAGAGGGAACGGATGATATAAGTATCCACTTTCCAACCCTTCCAAGTATCGATTCAGCGCAGCCGGATACCTCAACCTTTGGGATTGACATGGATGCAATTGACGCACAGTTTCCCCGGGAGCTTGATATCAGCTATACAGACGGTGTGATTTCGATCAAGGATTTTGGCGCAGACAAAGCACAAGCGTACTCTAACAATGAATATTACTCACTTACACTGACTGACGGTTATTGGACTGCAGAGATTCCGGACAGATCCGACGATTACCAAGCCGGAGAGGTGGAGTATTTCTGGTTTACTTGTGTTTCCTCGGATGAAAGCGGCACGCAGATTTCACTCAGTTACGTAAACGGCAACAAAGACGGTTATGTGACTTTGACGAATCAGGAGGGCGCCAGCATGACGATCAATGCCGAGTATGATACCATGACTGTGCATTATAAACGTGACGCGTATAGTGTTGAAGACGAATACACAGAAGGTGTCCTGACATCCCACAAGGTGACGTTATATGAGGGCATTATGGCAAGATTCGAGTACCTCAATTTCAATGCGGACGGCAGCATTGCATATGCCGCGGTGTATACTGACAATTATTACTACTATTTCCCAAATCTGGGCTGGTCCACGGATTGGTACCAGTATGTCGCAGGCTCTTGCCCCGAGGGATATGAGGGACTGGATGAAACTTATTTTTCAGCAAGAATTCGCAGTTTCTTTTACTGTGCACATGCAGAAGCGCCCAAAGCCACTTGCACCGAGGACGGCTTCTGCCAAGCGTGTGGTGAGATAGCCGAGATGGCAAAAGGGCATACCTGGGGCGAGCATGGCACCGAGCAAATGGGTACGTGCATAGTCTGCTCTGCACCCAGAATTCCCGCATTTGAATTTATCACGGGTGTGTATGAAAATCTTACCGAAAGCGGTTTTCCATATCAGGAGATCAAATCGCTGTTTTCCCAAGAGATTGAGGTCATTTATGAGAACAGTAAGTACATGGCAAAGGACATCGGTGCATATAGCGCCGCACTGTTTACTTCCGAGGATTATCTAAGAAATGAGATGACGTATGAAAACGGCTATTGGGTCTATGAGCTGGACGAGCAGCTTTACAATGACCCGAGTGTTGACGTTTACGTGGAATTCTATGGCGAGGATATTCTGTGGCTGGTAACGTACGAAAACGGAGCTGTGATGGGTGCTGTGCAGCTTTCTCGCTTTTCCGAGCATGAGGGCGATAGAGTGATTATGGTCTACATGGAGATGGATTTGGTGGAAACGCTGTATCGCGTGGGGGACTATACGTATAGGGATTCTTATCAGGGTGATATTTTGGTCAGGCAGATGGTTGATGTAAACACAGGCAATGACAGAATCACCGCGTCCTATGACCAGCAAAAGAATTTGTTAACTTTTTCCGTAAGCTCGGGTGATAGCGACTATTATTACACCCCCGGTCAAGGCTGGTCCTTGAACACGGCTGCTTATTCTCCTGAAACTGCCTGCGCAGCCCCTGCAGGCTATGAAAATTACGGTACGGATGAGCTGGCTGCCCTTGTGCCTTGCACAATTGGCTGCACGCATCAAAGCTATGCCGAAGCAGACTGTGTAAGCCCCGAGAGATGTACGCTGTGCGGCCGCCAAAAAGAGGGGAGCGTGGCACTGGGGCATGATATTGTCGTTGATCAGCCCAAGGAATCCACGTGCACCGAGCAAGGCTTGACGCAGGGCGAGCACTGCACAAGATGTGATAACAAAACCGTTGCGCAGGAATCCGTTCCCCTCAAAGAGCACGACTGGGCAGATGCGACTCTTCAAGCTCCCAAGACCTGCCGCACATGTGGCGCAACCGAGGGAGAGGCGCTTCCGCCTACCGAGACCGAGTCCGATGCAACCCAGTCCGATGCGACCCAGCCCAATGCAACCGAGTCGGATGCACCCCAGCCCGAAAAGAAGGGGTGCAAGGCAGCAATAGGAGTAGGAGCCGTTGCGCTGGTTGCGACAATCGGTGCTGCGATTGCTCTGAAAAAGAAAAAAGACAACTAAGTCATAAAACGAAAAGGTGTTGAGAGCATACGCTCTCAACACCTTGATTTTTTGATTGACCGATCAATTCTTGTGCCACGTCACGTCCTTGAGGTAAGCGGAGAACGCTTCGTGCTCCTGCTTGGTGCCTGCAACGATCGCGCCATTGTCACGATCCCAGAGGTACTGGTAGCAGAATACCGTTACACCCACGCATTCCTCAAGCTGCTCGGTGTATTGCAGCGAGCGAACCATAATATCCTTGTGTCTGGTCCATTCGTCCTTGCCGGCAGCGCCTGCATAGTTGTCAACGCCCGAGAGCGCCTTACCAAAGGTCATGCCCACAATCAGGCTGACGTAGTCGGTCTTGATAATATCCTGCCAGATTCCGCAGGTCTTGTCAAATGCCCAGCTGGCATGCTCAAAGCCGAAATAAACCTGGGGCATGATGTAATCGATATAACCGGGATTGCCGCACCATGTGTCAACGTCTGCGTAGTGGCTGTCTCTGACTGTGTTGATATTGCCTGCAGGGGAGATACCGAACAGCGCGCGCAAATCGTGCGTTTTGATTGTCGCGTACAGCTGTGCCACCAGCGTGCTGAGCGAATGCTTGCGCCAGGTTGCAAGATCCATATCACCACCATCTGCTTTGTAGGAGCTGTAAGCCTTTGCGTCAAAGGAAGCGTCGGTGGTAGGGTAGAAGTAGTCGTCCATGTGAATGCCATCCATCTCGTACTTTTCGAGAATCTCGGCAGCACCGTCGCAGATCAGCTGACGCACCTCGGGGTGCGCAATGTTCAGATACCAGTTCTTGTTGACGAATACGATATAATCGCCCTTTTTGGAAGAGTCGTTATACCACTGCTTGATCAGATATTTGTCATCCAGCTGCTTGATCTCATCCTCGGTCATGCCGCGCATGGGATTGATCCAGCCGTGAACCGAAAGATTTCTCTCGCGGCAGAGCTCCATGATGATCGCAACGGGATCGTACTCAAACGTACCCGCGTAAGAGCCAACGGCATATTTGCTGGGGGGATAGACGTCGGAGGGGTAGATGCTGTCTGCATTGGGGCGCAGCTGCAGTACCACGGTATTAAAGCCGTCGCTGACTACGTTATCCAACACCTTGACCATGCGCTGGCGAAAGTCCGCCTCGGAGCGCTGCGCGTTGCCGCTTGTGTAAATGGGCTGCAGGTCAAACTGAGAAAGCCAGATCGCCTTCCAGTCCGAAGAAATGGTCTCGGGATGGTCGGGCACGAAGGGAATGGTGCCGTCCGGCACGCTTTCGGGTGGCTCGGTTGTAATCTCCTCGGTGGTAATTTCTTCTGTGGTAATTTCTTCTGTGGTAATTTCCGTCGTGGTTTGTTGTGTCATAGACTCGGACTCCTGTGTAGTGGATTCATTTGGCGCTGTAGTGCCACCAAAGTCTTGCTCACTGCCGTTTTGGCATGCAACCAAAAGCATGGGCAAAATCATCAAAAGGGCTAACGCTAACCCAATGGTGCGAATGCTTCGTGTCATGTCGAATCTCCTTCCAAAATATGCTGTATCCTCATTCTACCATATATTTGCAGAAAATGCAATAGCCGAACACAAAGCCCGGGCTGAATCGTATGATGTGATATTGAAAATCATACCGCAGGTTCGCTAATGCGAACAACTTGAACGGGCAAAATATTCGCCATAGCGAACAAGTTTGGAGCGGGTTTTCGCCAAATCATAAAAAACAAAAAAGGGGAAGCCTCAAAACCCTTTCCAAAGAAAGGCTTTTTGTTCAGAAATATGTATTGATAAAAAAACATGAGCGTGTATCTATTGCGTTTTTTTGCTTGAAAACTGCAAAAAAAATTACGGAAAAAGCCGCCTTATTTATAGTGACAAAACCAAAGCCTACATGATATAGTATTATCGATAACGGAATCTGCCCATAGTGGCGCAAAATATGTGAAAGGAGGCTCTGCCCATGAATAAAGCACGCGAGGGTGATCTTTACGGCATTGTAAACGTTTACGGCAAGATTTTTGAAATACGGTACGGATACTATGAGGACTATGAGCGCAACAGCAAATATAATGATCCTGTTCCCGTATATCCCGACCTTTACAAAAGCCCCGAATACAGTAACGAAGGCTATCCCATCGTCACGCAAATGCAGGTAGTGTGCGAGCATTATTCAGGCAATCTGACTGAGGGCAGATGCGGACTGTGCCCACATTTCCAAAAGGGCGAGCGACTGTTTGGGCTTTGCAAATGCAGCAAACGTCAAAAAAGTTCGAAATGATCCCGTTTACAAACCAAGCAATGATACGAATTTATATAAAGTGAGGTAATCCCAATGACAAAAAAAGTAAAGGTAAAGGTGGCGCTGTTATCTCTCATAGCAGCTCTGACACTGTTGATCGGTGTCCCTTTTATACAAGCCTCGGCGCAAGTGCCGACGCTGCCCGAAACGGAATACGTTTCCCCCAAGACGCCGTCAGAACCCGTTCCATACGACGGTGTGCCACTCACACCGTTGCAGATCACGTCAGCCAACTACCGAACCTTGGGCTTGACGGACGAGAACTGGAGCCAGTACAACGGCTACTATGCCATCCGTAACGCAAAGGAGCTTTACGGCTTTGCAGCTTTGGTCAGAGCAACCGACCCACCCAAACAAAATGCGGTGCTTCTTGCGGATATCGTGATCAATACCACCGTATCCGTAGAAAACGGAGCCACGTACACGTGGGATTATTTGGTCAGTGATCCGACTGATTCGGTATATACGGACGGATATGGCGGTACGTTTGATGGAAACGGTTATTCTATCAGCGGAATCTATATGCCCAAGGATGAAGCGAATTTAGGTATCATCGGTGGCATTTCCGGTACGGGAGTTGTCAAAAATCTTGTGCTCAAAAACTCGGTCTTTATTGCCAATGGCTCAGCTGCTACGATTGCTTGCAACAATTACGGAATGATCAGCTCCTGCAGAATAGAGAGCAGTGTGATCCTTCATCGTGACAGCCTGATGTCATCCACAGCCAGCGGCATTGGAAATGCAGAGCAGACTACCCAAACCGTATCCGGTGGAAGAAAGACCTTTACCGGCGGAATTGAAAACTGCTTCTCCAACGTCACATTGTCTTTGCCCGCTACGGAAAACGAGGCGTTAAAGAAAGCCGGTGTGATTGCTTCTGAGCTTGACAGCAAGACAAAAGTGAACAACA
This sequence comes from Oscillospiraceae bacterium, assembly GCA_015065285.1. Classification (GTDB taxonomy): domain Bacteria; phylum Bacillota; class Clostridia; order Oscillospirales; family CAG-272; genus SVQP01. The sequence continues at coordinate 23,558 of SVQP01000022.1, forward strand.
ACTACGGTATCCGCTCGGGCGAATATGATCTGATCGCAACAACTTCCTTGGATGAGGCAGGGAAATGGACCACGCTGACAACCCAAAACGATGCGCATACCTGCATTCCGATCACACACAATCAGGTCAATGGCACCTGCGAGCGCACGGGACTCTCCGCACATACCTATTGCGCTGTGTGTCTGAAAGTTCTTTCGGGTGAAAAGACCGTGCTGTACGGCCACTTATCCGACGAGTTCTTTTATACCCAGAGCAAGACCGATTGGACATTACACGACAAGAGATACGTGTGCTGCACCGAGATTGCGCACTCCGAGGCTCACACCTTTGTCAACGAGCAGTGCAGCACCTGCGGCTACGAGCTGCTGACACGCGAGAGCTATTCCGAAAACGTATATGCCGCGCTCAAGGAGCAGAACGTTACGCTAACCGCGGATCTCACTCTCCCCGAGGGCGATACGCTCTGGATTCCTTCCGGCTACACGCTGACCGTTCCCGAGGGCATTGTACTGACCATAAACGGTGATCTGATCAATGCAGGCACGCTTAACAATGCAGGCGGCACGATTATGACGGGTGAATACTCGGGCGTTGGTACAGTCAACTGCCAGCCCACCGCGCTCTATCACCCCACCTACAACGAGGATGGCTTCTGCTCCTTCTGCTCTGACGAGACCCACCCCGAGGCAGCGCCCTTGGTGGACGGTTATTATCAGATTGGCAACGTCGGCCAGCTGATGTGGTTCTCAAATCACGTCGGGCAGGGGAATGCTTCTGCTAATGCAAAACTGACAGCTGATATCGTCTTCAACGAGGGCGACCTCTCGGGCTTGAACGGCAAGACCGATGGCTATCGCCTCTGGACGCCTATCGGTATGATCATGAATCACGATACCGGTATTGACAGCTTTGTCAACTACACAGGCACCTTCGACGGTGACGGACACACCATTTCGGGTCTTTACCACTTTGACTATTGGTCTTACGGTGGCTTTGCCGGTCTTGTTTCCAAGCTGGGGCAGGGCGGTGTGATCAAGAACGTCACGATCAAGGATTCCTATTTTGCAACCAGCTCCTACGTTGGAGCAATCCTTGGTGAAAACCGTGGCGGCACGGTTGAGAATTGCCACAACGTCAATACCACCATCGCATCCGCTGCAAGAGCGGGCGGCATTGTGGGTGACATCACAAGCGGCACGGTCAGATACTGCACCAACAGGGGCGCTGTCAAGTTCTTCATGGTCAATGACGGGCTTGCGTTTGGCTTCACCGAATTCGGTGGCATCGCAGGCAACGTGGCAGGCACGCTGGAGTATTGCACCAACTACGGTGATATCACGGGCAATGAAATCGGTGGCGTGGGCGGTATTACCGGTCAGGTATATCAGGGCATTGTCAGACATTGCGTCAACGAGGGCGACGTGACTGTCAGCGACGGTACAAACTTTGGCGGCATCACGGGTTATCAGTACCATGGCACACTCTCCTATAATATCAACTACGGCACCATTCAGGGTGGCAACCTGGTAGGCGGTATCATCGGCAATCCCTTGGGAAATGGCGGCAGATACACGCACAACTACACGGTAAGTGAAAAGGCTGTCGGTGTTGGCAGCTATAGCGGCTGTTTTACCATTACCGAAGCCGAGCTTGCCAACGGACGACTTGCCTTTGAGCTTGGCATCGGTCAGCAGATCGGTGTGGATGCCCGTCCTTACGTAGGCGGTCCTGCCGTATATGCATTCTTTGATCAACAGGGCACTCTCTCTTATACAAACGACGCAGACTACGTCTGTCACCACGCGGGCGGCACGCCCACCTGCACAACGCAGGCGGTATGTCAGGGCTGCAGACATCCTTACGGTGAGATCCCGGAGGGGCTGCATGACCTGCAATATACCGGCGGTGACTGGGTGTTGCACTGTACCATCTGCGGCGGACGCTGCGGAGAGGTGCAGCCTCACGATACCTCCTGGTCCAACTACTGCAGAATCTGCGGCGACTGGTTCAAGCCGGAGCTTTCCGAGGACGGCTTTTATGAGATCGCCAGCATCGGTAACCTTTTGTGGTTTGCCGAGCAGGTCAATGCAGGCAACTATGCGCTCAATGCAAGATTGATCAATAACATCGTGGGCGACGTGACCTTCAGAGACTATCAATGGGTACCGATCGGTGGCTCTAGTGTGGATGACACCACGATTGGCTATGAGGGTGTCTTTGACGGCCAGGGATATGCCATCGCGCTTTTCCCCGAGGATATGCTGGTTGAGGGAGATGCGGTGATGGGTCTGTTCGGCACCTTGAAATCCGGTGCTGTGGTCAAGAACCTGTCTATCTCCAACAGAATCGACGGATATCTCTCCACCAACGGAACCACATACACCTATGACGGTGAATATACCTTATACTTTGGTCTGATCGCAGGTCGTGTTCTGGAGGGCGCAACCGTATCGGGCTGCAGAGTTGCTAACAGCACAGTCTCTATCTCCAACGGTGTGCTTGGCGGCATCGTGGGTATCAATTACGGCACTGTCGAAAACTGCGTATCCTACGGCATGACGCTCAGCGGTCCTGAGGGCAGAGTGGGCGGCATCGTTGGCGACTATAACGGTGGAACTGTTGAAAACTGCTATACCACCCATCAGAACCTTGGTTCCACCGCAGCCGGCTTTGTCGGCACTGCTGTGAGCTGTGAGGCGGGGATTGAAGACGCAAGAATGGCGTCGGGCGAGATTGCCTATAAGATGAATGCTTACGTTGGCGACGCGTCTTGCTGGTATCAGAACGTAGGCGAGGGCGGACCTCTTTGCAAGAGCGAGGATAAGCACATCGGCAAGATCGTGTATAAGCGCGATTTCGGTGCAATCGTTCTGTACTCCAACAATGAGGGCAAGTTTATACTCAAGTCCGACTGCACCATTCCTGCCGGCGCAACCTTAACGGTTCCCAAGGGCATTATCTTGGAAATCGCCGAGGGCGTTACGCTGACCAATCAGGGCACTCTGATTGTGAACGGCACGCTGCAGGGAAAGGGAACTCTTGCAGGGGAGGGCACGTTCAGCATCACGGATCTTGAAGCTGAGCATATTACCGTACCTGCAGACTTTACCTTTGACGGTGCAAATCATTATGATGAGATCGTAGGAAATCTGGAATCCAAGCTGGTGATCATGGGCAAAACCTTTGCAATCACCGGATATACGCGCAGCCTTGATTTCACAGCTGTGCAAGATGCAGGGCAGTATACAGTTACCTATGCGTCTGCATCCGAAACAATTACCCTTACCTTCAGAGTGAACGTTTTGCAGCTTGAGGATGCGCAGATCTCTCTGGAGAGCACAACGCTTTCCTATAACGGCAGAGCGCAGGAGCCTCTGCCACTTCTGCAGGGCTATACAATTGAGCTTGGCAGAGACTACTACGTTACCTATGAAAACAACCTTTCTGCCGGAGAGGCTACAGCAACCATCCACTTCCGCGGCAACTATGCAGGCGAGTTTACAAGAACCTTTACCATTCAGAAAGTGGAGATCGGTACAAGCGCAACGGCACAAGTGCCTGACGAGATCATCTTCACGGGTCTTGTGCTTGATCCCGTTTCTGTTACCGTAAACGGTGTCGCACTGGTGCGTGATGTGGACTATACGGTGGAATATCAGAATAACGTCTACCCGGGTAATGCGACCGCAGTCGTTGTCGGCATCGGCTCTGTAACAGGGCAGGCAACGCTTAGCTTTGAGATTTCCAAGCCTGCATTCAGTGTCACAGTGCTCGATCAGATCTTACCGTATCATGAGGACAGCAACGTAAAGTCCTTTGATCATACCAAGTATGAGGGCGAGGGCTTGGTGGAAGGGCACACCGTCGTGCTTGGAGCTGTTCTGGGAGGCGATGAGGAGATCACGGTAGTGCAGATCCTGGATGCCAACGGCATTGACGTTTTGGAATACTACGATCTGACGATTCTTGCTAAAGGCAAGTACCACATGTTCTATGAAACCTACAGATGGGATACCACCGATGGCTCGCACTGGCGCGAATGTGTCTATAACTGCGACGAGGTGATTGACTTTGAGCCGCACCATGGCGGTACTGTTACCTGTACGGATGATGCAATCTGTATTGACTGCGGTGTTACCTATGAATATGCTACGGGTGAACACACCTACGTAAACGGTGTCTGCGCATGCGGATATGAATCCGGCTACGTGCTTGTCGTTGACCAGGACGGTAACGGTCAGCACAGCGGTAGCGAAACCGGTTACTCTGCCGGCTTGATCCACATGATTTTCTATTATCCCGATAAGCAATTTGTCGTAGTCAAGGATTTTGAAGGCGAATTTGCAGGCGTTGGTCAGAATGATTCCACCATTACGTTGGATCTGTTCGGTCACACCATTGACATGACAAACGGCATGTACGGCCTTGCTATGCAGGCGGAAAATCTTTCGGTGATCTTCAAGAGCACCGTCGAGCGGGAAGGCAAGCTGATCGGTGCGACCTCGGTTGCAATGGCAGCCGTTACCTTTACGCTGGATCATGTACGCCTTGAAGGTAGCCTTTACAACAACGGCACAATTTACGTGCAAAACGGTGCTTCGCTGTATGCCGAGATCACCAATAACGGCACTATCTATTTGCCCGAGGGGTATGATATTTCCACCATCGTTTCCTATAGCGGCAGCGGAAAGCTGTACGTTGGTAGCTTCGAATTCGCATATAATGCAGAGAGCGGCAAGCTTGAATGCGCACAGGATCACGCGTGGGTAGATGCGGATTGCACGCATGCAAAGCATTGCAGCCGTTGCCGGGCAACCGAGGGTGAGGCGCTCGGACACGAGTCGAGCGGTCCCGCTACCTGCGAAGCAGACGAATACTGCACCGTATGCGATAGCGTTATCACTCCCAGATTGGGGCACTCTCCCGAAACCACCCCCGCAGTCGATCCCGACTGTGAGAACGTTGGATATACCGAGGGCACGCATTGCGCAAGATGCGATCACGTCATCATAGCCCCCGAGGAAATTCCCGCAACCGGTCATACCGAGGGTGAAATCGTTGAAGAGAACCGCACAGCACCCACTTGCACGCAAACCGGCAGCTATGAAAACGTAGTCTACTGTACCGTTTGCAATGCAGAGCTGAGCAGAGAACAGGTAGAGGTAGAAGCACTCGGTCACACCGAAGGCGAGATCGTCGTTGAAAATCAAGTCTCTCCCGACTGCACAGAGGCTGGTGGCTATGATAACGTCACTTATTGTACTGTTTGTAACGCAGAGCTGAGCAGAGAGCACGTTGAAATCGAGGCGACTGGTCACACAATGGGCGGTTGGCACCGGACCGTTGAGCCTACCTGCACACAAGAGGGGCAGAGCAGAATCGATTGCGAAATCTGCGACTACTATGAAACCGAAGTGCTTGAGGCACTTGGACATTCTCAGGGCTCGACCTTTGAAGAAAACCTTGTTGATCCTACCTGCACCGAGCAAGGCAGCTATGACAGAGTAACTTACTGCGGAATCTGCTCTGCAGAGATGAGCCGCGAGCACGTGACCACCGAGGCGCTCGGTCACGGTGAGAGCGAGATTGTTGTAGAAAACAACGTCGATTCCACCTGCACGCAAACCGGCAGCTACGAAAACGTAGAATATTGCTTGGTGTGCAGAGCAGAGCTGAGCCGTGAAACTGTTGTGACCGATGCACTTGGTCATCATATGGGCGCGTGGCATCAGACTGTTGCACCTACCTGCACAGAGCAAGGTCAGAGCAGAAGCGATTGCAGCAGATGCGATCACTTTGAAACCGAAACGGTATCCGCACTTGGACACACCGAGGGCGAAGCGGTGGAAAGAAACCGCACAGAGCCCACTTGCACACAAAACGGCAGCCATGATAACGTGGTCTTTTGCACCGTTTGCCACGAGGAGCTGAGCCGTCAGACTGTTGTGGAAGATGCACTTGGTCACAACCATGGCGAGGCTGTGGAAGAAAACCGCGTAGAGCCTACCTGCATACAGAACGGTATTCATGATATCGTCGTATACTGTACCGTTTGCTATACAGAACTGAGCCGTGATACTGCTGAAATAGATGCACTGGGACATTCCGAGGGCGAGACGGTTACGGAAAACAGAATTGCAGCAACCTGCACGCAGAGTGGTAGCCATGAAAATGTTGTCTACTGTACCGTTTGCCGCGAGGAGTTGAGCCGTGAAACTATCATAACGGATGCACTGGGACATTCCGAGGGCGAGACGGTTACGGAAAACAGCATTGCAGCAACCTGCACGCAGAATGGTAGCCATGATAACGTGGTCTACTGTACCGTTTGCCGCGAGGAGTTGAGCCGTGAAATTATCATAGCGGATGCACTGGGGCACACTGAAGAAACAGATGCTGCAATTGCACCCACCTGCACCGAAACGGGCTTGACTGAAGGAAAGCACTGCACTACCTGTAATGAGGTTATTGTGGCACAAGAGATTGTTGATGCACTTGGTCACACCGAAGAGGATGTATCGGGCAAGGACGCTACTTGTACAGAAGCAGGCTTGACAGATGGTAAGAAGTGTACGGTATGCGGCACTATTACCGATCCGCAGCAGGAAATTCCCGCAACCGGTCATGATTATGACGCTGCCCAAACTGCGCCTACCTGCACACAAAAGGGCTATACAACCTACACCTGCCATTGCGGTGATCACTATACCGCAGACGAGGTAGCAGCGCTTGGCCATAGCTACGGTGATTGGGTTATTACCAAGCAGCCTACCGCAACCGAAGAGGGAAGTCGCGAACAGTCCTGCACCGTATGTGGTGACACGGTGACGGAATCCATCCCGGCAACAGGCGAGGAAACCACCGAGGAAATCACAACCGAGGAAATCACCGAGGAAATCACCACCGAGGAGATTACAACCGAGGAGATTACAACCGAGGAGATCACAACCGAGGAGATTACAACCGAGGAGATCACCACCGAAGAGATCACCACCGAAGAGATCACCACCGAAGATGTGACCACGGAGGATCTAACTACCCAAGAAAACACCACGGGAGAAATCACTACCGAAGACGTCACAACAGAAAATGTGACCACCCAGGAAGTGCCAACTGAATCCCGGACAGTTGAAGAGCAAACCTCTTCCGAATCCGAAAGCAGCTGCAATGGCGTCCTTGGTGCAGGCGCTATCCTGCTCATTCTAGTAATGGGTATAGGCATAGCTTTCAAAAAGAGGGAAGACTGATTTCCCAAAATCAACGTCAAAAACCCCAAGGGGCTGCCGCTTTGCGGCAGCCCCCTTTTCGGAGAATTTCAACCATGAGTATCAGAGAGCACCTGCCGGTCATGAATGAGATCCATGTGGTATCATCGTCTATACAGACCTCTTCACGACCGCACTTTTCATAATGAGAATTATCCCGTCTAAAAATGACCGATTCGTGCTTGTCTTTCTTGATTTTTCCTTCACGCACGAGCCGTTCCTTTTCACCCCGGATACGCTCAAGCAAAGCCTCTGCAGGCTCGTCTGATGGGTCCTGTGGGACGAGCTTTCCTTGTACTGCCCATTGGAGGATGGACTTCTTCAATTGCTCCGGGAAAGATGTATTTAGCCTTGTTAGCGTTTGCTCTGTATCGTCATATTGCTCTAGCAAGGGTTCGTACTTTGCGATTTCACTTACGATACGTTTTTGCTCTGCTAACGGAGGCACAGGCAAGAGCATAGCCTTTAAGGTGTTGACACTAACACCCCCAATAATTCCAGTGGTGTTTTCCTTAAATGCAGCCTGAAACAGTGGGCTCTGAAGATAATAGTATAAAAATTTGTAGTCTATTCCATATGACACAAAGCAGCACAGCTTATTGCCAAAACAAACGTCTTGATTCGTGAACGCGATTTTTCGACCAGCGCTACCACCTTCTATGCATAAGAGAATGCTATCCTTGGGGGCTATTCTAAATTGATCCTTGGCTAAAGGTATCCTGACACCATTGTCATACGTAATAACGTGGTCAAAACCTACATCCTTTGTACCAATGTAATATCGACCATCTGAAAGCCCTGTGTAATGAAGTTTCTTTTCTGTTTCATTTATGCTGTTGCCGGTATACATATCATTGACGGCGGCCAAACGACACCACTCCCAAGTATCAGGAATGTCAAAGGGAACTTCAAGTTCTACGGTCTCATTGCCGATTTTCTCATAAGGAGTATTATAAGAACAGAATTCAATAAATCGTGTTGAAAAATGAGAGAAATTGTGGTATAATAGTAGCGAGCAAGTCAAAAAAATGATAAAGCGCCAAGAAGAGCGATATGGCTGGGAGTTCGTTTTTGTTGCTGCAAATATTGATGCTGTTCACACTGCGGAGACAATTGGAATTCGCCGCGAGCGCGCTGCCAATTATCGTCAGGATGCGGAGGGAACGGAAATGTTGTTCTGCGCAATGAGCGAGGCTGTTACGTCTTATAGAAAAGGAAAGAAGGTTTCGGACAGCTGGTCCAAGAACCTGGATGAAGATAACCATTAATTTTATATATAGCATGGGAAAGGTGTTAATATGTTGCAAAAAATAAAAGCGGTCATGCTTGGACACGCGGTTGGTGATGCGCTCGGTGTTCCGGTAGAGTTCTGCTCGCGAGAAGAGTTGGATGCACAACCCGTAACAGATATGATGGGATGGGGGTCTTATCCTGTCCCGGAGGGATGCTGGTCTGATGATACGAGCATGGCACTTGCTACATTGGACAGTTTGAAAAAGGGACGCGTTGATTTCAATGAAATAATGGACAATTTTGTAATGTGGTTAAGTAACGATGACTACACCCCGACTGGTGAAGCATTTGATGTACTTTGATGAGAAGAATATTTAAGACCCTTTCTATGAGCGAGGAAGAGTTGAAAAAAATGTTCCCGCCGACCGAGCTTGAAATCGTCACATTTCGTTTTGGCATCGCAACCGGACATCCTCAAACCATCGAGGACACAGCGGCTAAGTTCAATACCAATGTTGACCGCATAAGACAAATCGAAGCCAAGTTTATTCGAAAAGTCAACCGGCAGTGGGAAAATGCATAAACAATAAAACGCGATGTCTAATAAAGAAAAAGCCCCGTCATTGGGGCTTATCTTTTTGCGCGGATTAAAGGGTAATCGTTTCGCCGGTGATGATGTCAACTACCTTTGTGCCGGCTCCAAATGCGCTGCGCATCTCCGCGATTTCTTCGGCGCTGTGGGGCTTTCGGTTTCGACGGTATTCTTCAAGGAACTCTGCGTTCTCTGCGGCACGTGCGGCCTCTGTGGCGCTCCTGTCGGCCTTGTCGGTCACCAGGGCAAGCTTCTCAAGCATGTCGTCCATCAAGGCGCGTCCGATGCAGTTCCTTGCGACTCCGTTTTCATCAATCGTAATTTTGTCTGCCTCGAGGTCCGCTTTGATGCGGGCAAGCTCTTTCTCTGCTTCTGCCTTCCAAAAGGCTCCGAGGTCGCCGTTCAACTCTTTCATAAATCTTGTCATTGTAAAATCCTCCTTCAAAGGTAATCTTGTTTTGTTGTACACATATTAACTCTAAAGCGGGGAAATAGCAAGTAAATATTCGATAATAAATTACACAATTATTTGGCGCATAAATTGTGTAAAAGTGGCGCTAAAACAATAAAAAAACGGAATGGTCAATAAAAAAACGCAATGCCCAATAAAAAAACGGAATGAAAATAGAAAAGAAAAGAACCGCCCGGGAGAATTAATCCTAGACGGTTCTTTATGCTTTCAGATGTTGGAAATAGGGCAAAAAAGCCTTAAAAACCCTGAAAAAGCGCCAAAAAGGCAAAAAAAAAGGACTATAATTCTATCAAAATCATAGTCCTTATTTGGTCTGAGTGACAAGACTTGAACTTGCGGCCTCTACCACCCCAACGCAGATCCATCGAAGATTATCGCGGAATAACTTGCGAAAATGGCAAATATCTTGCGAAATAACCGCTAATCTTGCGAAATGAACCAACATCCTTC
>SVQP01000023.1 GCA_015065285.1 Oscillospiraceae bacterium
CTACCCGTAAACGGGTTCTCTTTGAGTTTATTATTTTCTGTAGGGACAGGCGTCCCCGACTGTCCGTTTTAGAGTGAATTTAATTCTTGCAAAAATTCGGGAGCAGCAATGTTTTCGAGGAAAACTTGCCTTCGAAGATAGCAAGCCACTCCCCTACCGATTATACCTTAATGTCTATCCGCCAATCCAAGACTTTGCTTTTGTCCTTTGTTTTCTCGGACAGTCGAGGACGCCTGTCCCTACAAACTCTGTTTTTTATTTTCTTCTTAATTCTTTGTTCTTTTTCTTCTCATCGGTTAACCTCTTTTGAACCCCGCCACTATGGCGGGGTTTTCTCTTTACAATCAAAAAGCCGCTCTTTCGAGCGGCTTTTGTTTTTGTGGATTATTCAAATACAACTTCGTTTACCACTTTTACAATCTCGGCAATCAAGCCTTGATCCAGATCCATAAACGGCATGGGCGTTACCCTCTTGCCGCTCAGCGTTGCCAACCACGTCAGCGCAACCGCATATCTGCCATAGGTCACGGACATATGGAAGGAATCGCGGCACAACGATTCGCCGCCGTTGGCATAGTCAAACGCGGGAACGGTTGTGCGCAGGGCTTGAATCACGTCACCCGCAGGGATCAGCGTAGCTCCCGTGACAAGGCAAGCCGATTCACAGGCTTGGCACAGTGCTCTGTACATCTTTTCCTGATCGCAATCATAGAACGGAAAATGTCCGTGCGGTGAACCGATCTCATAAGCCCAGGTGCGATGGAAATACAGATCCGCACCGGGCTGCAGCTCTCGCACGTATGCTGCCAGATTGTTCAGGTATGGCTGATAGGTCTCATATTGCCCCGAAAAGCCGCTGACCTGCTGCAAGGTGATGACGTCAAAGCGCTGGGTTTTCAAGATCTCCTCAATGGTCACCGGTTTTTCTGCCCAAGCGCCACCGTTTATGCCGTACAGATAATTGGCATTGTTTTGCTCCACGTTTTCCCAGTGGGTCTGCAGGCTGCAGCCACCAATGGCGAGATTGACGCATGTCAGGTCAATTCCTCTCTGCTCCGCCAGCGCGTGCAAATATGCCTGCGCGTCTTCCGAAAAGCTGTTGCCAATGGATAAAATTCTCATAGTGTTGCCTCCATGCTTGATTTGATTCCATTATACCACACTTCATCTCATAGCACAAGAAAAATCCACCCCATCGGGTGGATTTTTTCTTACATCGCGTAATTCTTATCCAGCTGCTTGAGCTCGTTGAAGGTATCGATCTCGATGATATCCGAGAAGGAGCACTCACGCACGCGAACGTCATAGTGGTCGATGCTGTAGTCAAAAATGACCTGATCCCAGTATCTTTCCTTGCCGCCGGGGATGTTATACACGCGCTCAATGTCCTTTTCCAGACGCGTACCGTCCTCTTGGTTCCAGTACGAAATACCGTACATGTGATAGCAATCGGTGCCACCGCAGGCAAAGCTCTTGATCACGCCTTGCGCATTGGTGGTAAAGCACCAGTCCTCAGTTCTCTCGGTGGGAACGCCAAGATAATTGGTCTGGTACTGATACTTGGTGATCAGCTGCGGATTGTAAAGCAGCAAGTCCGATTCAAACACGTATGCGTTTGCAAACAGATGGCGTGCAAAATATGCAGACGAAATATTGTTGGTCTCGTTATATACAGGATTTTCAATAAACACAATGTTGGGATATTTCTTAAGCAGCTGATCAAACTGCTCGGAAAGATATCCTCGCACCAGATAGATCTCCTCAATGCCTGCAGATACCACTGCATCCAGCAAGGAATCGATCATTCTCTTGCCCTTGACGCGGATCAGGGGCTTGGGCGTGTTGAGCGTGATGGGCACCAGACGAGAGCCAAAGCCCGCAGCCATGAAAATGGCACGCTTGACGCGATAAGGCTCCAGTGCCTGTACGCCTGCCTCGGTGATGGCACCTTCGCATATCATGCCCTGCTCGCTAAGCTCGGCAACGATCTTATTGACTGTGCCAACCGAAAGCCCCGTGATGGCAGCAAGCTCGCGCTGGGATTTGCTTTTTCTGTCTGTCTCCAGTGCTTCCAATATCAAAAATTGTTTCTTTGTCAGTTTCATATTTATCTCCGTGCCGCCCGCGGCGGCTCAAACAGTATTCTTTTTTAATGAAAATTCAGCGCGAACGGTTGATGACGAGATCCCTTACTTGCGTCGTGCAAGCAATGCCTTGAATTGCTCAACCGCGATCTTCATGATCAGATTCACAATCAGAATCAGAATGGATATCACAGCCACATATTCGAGATTCTGGCTGTCGCTGTGCTTGCTGATGGTCAGCGCAATCGGCTTGATGGAGGGCGAATCCGCAAGGAAGGACACCGCAGAAATGGTCATCATGCTATTGACAAACAGATAAGAAAACATCTCTGCAAGCGTGCCCAGACTCTGCGGCAGGAACACGCGCAGCAGCATACGCACGCGTCCGATGCCCAGCGTTTGCCCAACTGCCTCCAGATTCTGATTCATTTTTCCCATGCTGTTGTACATCATCAGATAGGGGGATGCAATAAAGTGGGCGGTGTTGACCATGATCAGGATCACAAGCGTGTTGGCAAGCGGTGTGCCCGAGAAGGTCAACACGTAGGAAATACCCAGTACCATACCGGGAATTGCCATAGAACTGATCGCCAACAGGTGCAGCACACGTGAGAGCGGTGAGCGCATGCGTGCGGTCAGGTATGCCATCACAAAGCCAAGTACTGTACCCACCAGTGCCGTAATCAGTGCAATCGTCAGCGAATTGGTCAGATACGTTGCATCCTGCCCCTGCAGAATATACAAATAATTGTCCAGGCTGACCGTTTTATCAATCGGATATTTCTTAACCAACGACAAAAAAGCAAACACACCGACCGGAATCAGTGAAAACAAGGACATCAACGTGCAAAACGCATAAGAAAGGCACAAATGCAGCGGCTTTTTACTGCCCCGGTTGGTTTTCTTGACAAACGTGCTCTCTGCGCGCTCCTTGCCGATCAGATCCACCGCAAATGCCACAACTGCAGGAATGAGCAAAATCAGACCGTAAATGGCACCGCGCCCGAATTGGCTTTGTGCAACAGCCTCCTCGTACATCAGCATGGAGATGGTGTAGTTGCCCGAGCCCTTAACCATGAAAGGTACACCGTAGTCAGTTACGATCATGGCAAAGGTTGCAAAGGTTGCAGCGATCAGCGGCTTGCGCAGATACGGCAGCGAAATGCGCCAGAACGCACGGAATTTGCCAATTCCAAGCACCTCGGCTGCTTCATACACCGACATATCCTCATATCTGAGCACGTCGGCAAGCATGATATAGGCTACGGGAAGCGCGTACATCACAGATCCCAGCACGATACCGATTCCGCTGCGAACGTCAAACGTCCAACCGATCAGGTTCTCCAGAATTCCGTTCTGCATAAACAGAATCAAAAGTCCAAGACCGTGCGAAATGGACGGGATCAGCATGGGGATGATCAAAATAATGTGAAAAAGCTTTTTGCCCTTGATTGCCACGCGCGTGGTGCAAAGGGCTAACAGATAAGCCAGCACGATCACAATGACGGTGGAAATGGTAGTATAGCACAGTGAATTCCAAACCGCATCCGCGAATTTGGATCCCTGCACCACCGCCATCAGATCTTCCGGACTGACGGTAGCGAACATGGAGACAATGGGCAGCACCACCACGCACAAAAGTACGGCAGCCACCATTGCCTTTACAGCCCATGCGCTCTGCGGACGTTTTTTTACTGCAGCCGTCATACGCCCGACTCCAATGCCTTGTTGAGTGAATTGATCTTGGCTTGCAAATTCTCCACCACAAAGCTTCTGACGTAATCGTTGGCAGGTGCGCCTACGATCTCGGCAGGCGTGCCGATCTGGCTGATTCTGGCATTCTCCATAACCATGATGCGATCGGACATGGCAAACGCCTCCTCCTGATCGTGCGTGATATAGATCATGGTGGTGCCAAACTTGCGCTGGATCTCCTTGATCACGGTACGCAGCTGCAATCTGGTTGCCACGTCCAAAGCCGACGCAGGCTCGTCAAATAACATGATATCAGGGTTTAAGATCAGCGTGCGCGCAATTGCCACACGCTGCATCTGACCACCCGAGAGGGATGCGGGATACTTTTTGGCATAATCTGCAATGCCAAGCTCGCCAAGCAGCTCCATAGCACGCGCCTTGACCTGCTCCTTGGTCGCGCTCTTTTCTTTCTTTGCCTTGAGCCATGCGGCATAGGTCACGTTCTCAAGCACGGTCATGTTTTCAAACAGCGCGTAATTCTGGAAGACAACGCCAAGCGAGCGCTTTGCAGCAGGCGCGGACGTGATATCCTGACCATCCAGCAAAAGCTTACCGCCATCGGGGGGCAGCAATCCTGCGATAATGCGCAGCAGCGTGGTCTTGCCGCAGCCCGAAGGACCGAGAATGGAAAGGAACTCCCCTTCCATCACGTCCACGCTGACGCAGTCAAGCGCTACTGCTTTATTGTTTTTATATTGCTTGGAGATGCCTTGAATTGAAAGCTTACAATTGCTCATATTAATGTTTCCATTTCGAAAGCAGATATTCCTTGTAGGCAGAAGCATCCTCTACCTGCATATCCGCGTATTTGATATCGACGGGGTAATTCTCAACCGTAAAATCCTTGTCCTTGAGCACCTTTTCAGGATAAAAGTTCGCATAGATTTCCTCGGAGAAGGTGGTGGTCAGAAATGCAAAGACCTCCCTGACGCATGCTCTTTCCTGCTTGCCCTCAATGATTGCCTGACCGTACATGGAGTAAGGCGAGCCTTCCTCAAAGAACATGATCTCCAAGGGATAGCCCTCGTTGATCTTGGTCACAGCCTGCGAGGTCATGCCAATACCAATGGCAGTCTCACCGAGAATGAGAGAGTTGACGGGACCCGAGCCGGACGAGGTAAAGGACAGCACGTTTTCGGAGAGCTTGTCAAAATAGTCCAGCGCCTGCTGCTCGCCCCATGCGTTGACCAGCGAGAGCAGCACCATATATCCCGTACCGGAGGACGAGGGATTTGCCATGGTGATCTGATTCTTATATTGAGGATCCAACAAATCTTCATAGCAGGTGGGCTTGTCCAATCCAAGCTGTGCAAGTCTTTGCGTGTTGATAATGATGCAGCCGCCATAACGCACCTCGGGTGCATAATACTTGCTCTGCACGGCATCCTCGACATATACGCTCCAATCCACAAGCTCACTCAGATCTGCAAAAACGCCCTGCGCTGCCAGCTGCTCTGCATAGGCATATTCCAGATCGTGCGAGATATCGCACTCGGCATTCTTGCCGGCTGCCTTAAGCGTGGAGGCATGATTGCCGCTGTTTTTATATTCGATAATAATGTTATACTGTGGGAATTCCTCTCTCATGCGCTTTTGCATATATTCCTGCGTGAAATTCTCAGTAGAGGTATAAATAATGATAGTCTCCTTGCCGGCATTGCAGCCCACCAAGGACAGAGTTGCCGCCAACATAACAAGCATAAGCAGCCACGCGATACTTTTTTTGAACTTCATATGTGTCCTTTCCTCGGAAAACATGTTCATTTTTCCGAATTGACTAAATATTTTTGAACAAAGATGTCAAAAAATCAAATGAAAAATCTGCAAATTGTGCCTTCTGTTCATAAACAGAAGGCAAATTTGCATTTTTGAACGTTTATTACGATTTGTTCTCGGGATTGATGATCAGATCTTCCTCAACCTCTTTATTGGCATTCATGTCGATATGCAGAGTCGAAGAAACCTTTTTCTTGGCTTTACGCCACATAATCACAGCAGCTGCACCAACTGCAATAACGATCGAGCTGATCGAGGTGATCAGGATCGTTACACTGGTGGGGTCGATATATGCAACGGTAATTGGAATCATGGTATTTCTCCTTTATGTTCGGATATACCAATATATTAGCACACTTCAGTGCAGATGTCAAGACTTTTTGCGTTTTTCGACCAGAGACTCAAGCAGGTAGTTGGCACCAACCTCTCCTGCTCTTCCCTGATTGTAAATATGCTCTGCAAGCACAGCGGAAATTTTTTCCTCGTATTCCTCGGCACGGCAGAACAGGTCAGCTGCAATGGCACGGCATTCGCCAACGCGCTCCTTATCCACCGAAACGCCCACCACATCACGCAGCGAGATCTCGACGGGGATGCAATCGATCTTTTCCCAGTTGGGATTCATGCACTTGATCTTGGTATTGACAAAGATCGCGGGACGACGGGTCGCAAAGCAATACTCCAGTGCAATGCCCGACCAGTCGGTGATCAGCATATCCGCTGCATAGATCGAGCGGTTGACCGTAAAGTCCAGCTCAAAGGTCAAGCCCTCGCCCACCAAATGCGCATATTTCTCGGTCAGCGCCTGCAGGCGCGCACCGTAACGCTTGACGTATTCGGGATGAGGACGCACGATCAGATGGTACTCGTCGCAATACAGCGAGGAGATCAGACCGTCAATGCAGGAATCCAGCAAATTATCCTCCTGCCACGAGGGCGCGATCAGAATATCCTTGCGCGCCTTTTGCGTGTGGTTGGCTCTTTCCTGCTTTCCTGCTTCGATCAGCTTGTCCGCAAGCGGATAGCCGAATTCCACCAGCTTTTTCTCGGGAAGACCGTATACCTTCTCGGTGGCACGCACCTCGCGTACAATGTGCGGTCCTGTGCAGAAAATGGTGTCGAATGCGTCCAGTGCGCCCTCACGGAAGCCCATGTGCGCGCTCATCATATCGTGCGGCACGTACACGTATTCCATGTCCTTTTTCATAATCGAGCGCTTGATATAATACTTGTCAAGGTCGGGCGTGGTCATGACCATAATATCCGCCTCACAGCGCATCATCAAGGGGATCATCTTTTTCAAGCCGATATAGTAGGGCTTGATACGGGGCTCCTTTTCTGCCAGCGCAAAGATCGCGTCGTCCGGGTCGTTGGTCACGTAGTGAATCACGATATTGGACTTGGCAAGCAGCTGCTCGATGATCGCCTCGTAATACTTATAAAATCCGCTCTTTTCGGAGTAGATGACAAGGTGCTTGTTGACAATGGAGAAGAATCTCTTGTAGTCCTTCTTCTCTCTTGCACGGTTCACCTTGAAATTGGGGTCCTTTTTCTTGCTCTCCAGCGCCTCGATCTCAGCAAGTGCTGCGCGGCTCTTTTCCAGCGCCTGGTAATCCACGTACTTTTTGGGATTGATGATGGCATTGAGCGCGTACATCTGAATGATCGAGAAAATATTGCTTGCCACCCAATACCACGCAATGCCCGCAGGCACGCCGATACCGAGATACAGCGAAATACCAACCGACAGAATGGTCATGCCGTGCTGGGAAAGCTTGCTTTGCTCATGCTGCAGCACGTTGGAAAGGTTCTGCGTCCAGCACATCAGCCAGGAAGAAACGCCTGCGATGATGGGCATGAGCAGATAAATGCTCCAGAAATTGCTGCTGGGAATGGTGGAAAGGTTAAATCCAAGGAAATGATTGTCAAAATTCAAGATCGGCTGCAGATCAAGCCCGAAGAATTCGGTACCCAAAGCGCCTGCCTGAATATGCTCGATCAGCGCCAGCTGATACGAGGAATCCTCTGCGTTGATCTCCAAACCCTTTGCCAGGCAAACGTTTACCATGCTCTGAATGGTTTCGGGATCAATGGCAAACAAATAATCCAGCGGGTGATAAATGATCTGCACCACGCCAAGCAGCAGCACGATCTGCGCTGCCAGCGGTACCAGCGAGAGCATAGGATGATACTTGTGCTTTTTGTAAAGCTCTGCCTGCTTGTCGGCAATGGTGTCCATATCACCGTAGTGATTTGCCTTGAGGAAATTGACCTCGGGCTGGATCTTGACCATCTGAATGGAATTCTTATGAATCCAGATCGAAAGCGGCAGCAGAACAAGCTTGGTTGCCAGTGTGAACAGGATGATGGCAAGGCCGTAGTTTTGCACCAGCAGCCAGCATCCCTTCATCAGGTATCCCAAGGGGATACAGATATAATACAGAATAGCGTCCATTCTTTACTCCTTTAATCGTAAATGCTCTTACCCAGAGAGTAACGGTCTACGATGGTCCAGTTTGCGAAATCCTTGCCATTTCCGCGGATCTCATAGATAATGTTTTCATACATGACCTTACCGCTGGCATCCTTCTCATAGCGTTGGAACCAAAGGTTACGCACCTGCTCCTGTCCCTCGGGAACCTCAAATACGGTAGGCTCATCGGTGGGAATGCCGGATGCCTCCTTGATGGTAGCGAGCACATTATCCACATCCAGCTGCGCGTAGTTGTTCTTGATCTCGCCTTCGGATACGCCTGCAGGCTTGACCAATAGCGCAGTCACGTAGGAATTATTGGGAACGGCACTATCAGAGCGGATACGTGCATGGTCGCCCGTAATAATAATGGTTGCGTTATCGTAAACACCCAGTCTCTTCATCTCGGCAATATAGCGATTGATGATTTTGAAGCTTTGTCTCATCACGTTTTCGGTATTCCAGGAAAGTCCGTCCGGATCCTCCTCGGGCAAAGGGTTATAATCCGAGTCATATTCAGTGGGCAGATGGCAACCATCTACGTGAATAAAGGAATATCCCTTTTCGCTCTGACGCAGTGTAAATTCATCCTTTGTCATCAGCTCATATACCTTGGGCATATTGGTGGAAAAGACGTCGTATTCAGTCTCATACTCCACGTACTTGTCAAACATAGGGGTGCTGACCTGGCCGACAATCCCCTGCAGGCAGAACGGCAGATAGCGGTAGAGCGAAAGGCGGATCATATCAATGGAGAGCGACGCGCTTTGTACAATGTCATAGGAAATCTTGCCCGAGAGGTTCTCGGCATACGCGCTCATATCCCCCGCATCCTCGTAGCAATAATAATCATCCGTATAGATATTGATGTCAAAGCCCTGCTCCTTGATAGACAACAAATGCTCGGAATTTTTGTAAGCTCCGGTCATATATTCATCGTGCGAAAGCGTGAAGTCTGTTTTCTCACCGGTCAGCACGTGCAAAGCCCCCGGGAAGGTTCTGGGATAAAGTGTAATATAATCGGCAAAGTAGGTAAAGCCGTCCAGCTCGTCAAAAATCTCGGGATAGTTCTTTTGCGCATCATCGTAATACGTGTAATCAAAGCGGTCCACGATAAACACAATCACATTTTGATCTGTCGCAAAGGTATCCAAATTCTTCACGGTCAGCATCTGCTCCCCTTCAGTCATCGCTACATTATCCTTTCCGGCAAGCACGTCGGTGGTCAGTGCCAGCACCGCAAACGAGATCAGGGAGGAGCCAAGCACGGCAACAATGGCTACGGCAGAGATCAACTTGACCATATCACGGTAGCGGTTGAGCAACAAAACAGCTGCTACGCTGCCACCAATGACCAAAGCCCAGATCACAGCATTGACAATCACGGAGCCAAGCCCGATCTCCTCGGTGCCGTCCCCTGCCAGCGAGGAAAGCCCCATGGACAGGAAATTTCCCTGAATAAAGATCATCAAAGAGACACCGAACACAAGCCCGTACGCCACGTCAAAGGCTCTGCCGCGCAACAAAAGCAACACCGTACAAATCACGGCAGCAATTCCAATAAACAGCAAAGCACAGATCAGCCCAAAATCGCCAAACGTAAACTTGAATTGGTCTATATTGTTCCCAAAAATCTCAAAAGGTCCGAAAAAGCACGCAAGGAAAGGGGCAGCCAGCGACAAAAGGATCACGGGCAACAGCTTTTCCTTGATTGTAAAGCCCTTGTAAGCAGGCTTTTGTTTCGAAGAATTCTGGTTTTGATTCATCTATTTCACTCCGTTTCGGTTATGATTTCTCTTCAATACTCTATTATTGACAACATACAGAATAATCATATCACAATTGCGTATATTTGTCAACTCAAAAGCGAATAAAACCCACAAAGGGCGGCACCATCGGGTGCCGCCCCTATATTTTGCCGATCCGCCAAATCAGCCTCGGTTTGAAATTTGAATGTGCACGCAATCCTGATCCAGTGCCTTGACCTCTCGCGGCAACGTCAGCTCATACGCATAACCTGCCGGCAGGCTGCCAAAGAGCACAAAGCGCTCACCGTCGTATCTCCACTCCAGTGCGATCAAGCCATCCGGTGTTTCGTGCGTGCCGCGTGACCAACGCAAGCCGCAGATATGAGGCGCGATTCGGATAAGTCTCTCTCCTTCTCCCTTGGCATCAAAGCAAGGAATACCAAGCCCCAGCACGTCACGCAGCAAATGCACGCCCGCATGCGCGGAAAATCCATGGCAGCGCGAGGAGGTATCGATCATCTCATTCTCCCACAGCGTGCCCGGGCCCTCGCGCAGCTGCGGCATGTAGATCGCCAGCATGTCCTCATACATTTTCTCATGCGCGCCCATACGCGTCAGCATATCCAGTCTGATGCAAAGCCCGATAAAGAGATTGCTTACGCCCACCATGGGATCCTTTGCATAATACGGTGCAGGTCCCATCTTTTGGGTCACGGCACGATCCAGCGCGGGGGCTTCACCTTTGTCGAACAACCCGCTCCACAGAGCTGTATACATAGCCGCTTCGCTGAAATATCCCTTGGCGCGCAGGCTGCCGTCCGCACCTGTGTCAAAGCTGTCGGGGATGTACTTGACGTCCGAAGCGTCACCGCTGCCCATGATGGCGGTGCGCAAGATTCTGCGCGCAGCTGCGGCAATTTCGATCCAATCGGGTCTTTCAAAGGTATTGCCCAGCTGCTCTAACATATATGCGTAAAGCGCGTTGGCTGCCGTGGATACGGGTTGGTTATTCTCTGCTCTGTTGGACTGCGACCAGTCGATAAACAGCCAAGGCAGATTTTCCAAAAGTCCGCTCTTGCCCACGAAATCGCGCGTGCCCTTGACAAACGCTTCGATTCTCGGTGCAAATTCATCACGAAATGCCACGTCTCCCGTGCGGCTGATATACTCACAGATCTCACAGCCAAGCCAGAACGACCAAGTGGTAATGCCGGTCATATCACGGTAAGAGGGCTTGAGCGCGGGATAAACCTCGGGGAAAAAGCCGTGGAACATGTCCTGCGCCGGGGTCAGCAGAAAATTCTCCAGAAATTCGCGCTCAACACGGGGGTCGGACAGCATCAGGGCTGCCGCGCGTCCGGTCCAGAGCGAATCGCACAGCCAGCCGCCTCTCTCGCGCTCGGGGCAATCCATAAAAATATCCAGCGTGTTAAGGATCAGTGTTTTCTTGGCAGCGGCATACAGACGGTTGATCTGCTCATCCGAGCAGGAAAAGCTTGTTCTGTGCTCATCCGGATACGCATAGTCCAGCACCGAAAGGCTGTGCACGGTTACAGCGCCCGTGCCGCGGAAGTACAGCTTGACGTATCTGACAAGGCTTGGTTCAAATGCAATAAACTCGGTCAAGCCCGCAGGCAGGTGCAGCCTGCTGACTATATTGTGATAATACGGGAAGCTGCCATCCGTATCCAAAAGCTCACTGTGTACGATATCGATCACACCCGCACTCTCGCAGCTGACCACCAAGCGCAAAAAGCCCACGCGGCTCTCTCCGCCGTCATAGGTGGCGTACATGCTCTCATCTCCCCACAAGGTCAAGCCTTCATCGCCATATTCTGCACAAACACCGCCAAAGGCAGTATCGCGCGTTCTGCGGCAATCGGCAGTCGGGTGCTCCTCAAGCGCAATGTAGGCAGGTGAATTCTGCTCGTAAAACAGCGGCTCGATCTTTTTTTTGGGGTCAATGCGGCAGGAGCCAAAGCCGGTAAGATCATCAAAAAAGCTTTCCTCCAGTGTGGGCATCAGGGCTTCGTGCGCAAGATAGATCGGCTCGTTTGCAATCGGTGCAGCAGGCACAAACTCGCCCTTTCCCACCTTCCACAGGTAATACTGCTCATCCATGCGGTAAATCTCGATCGCCTCGCGGCTGTGCGAGATGCGCTCGGCATTCGGCACGCGAGATTCCACAAGGCAGACCTGCCAAGACTCGCGTCCCGTAGCGCACAGCACCTTGCCATCACAGCAAAGCTCGGCAATCATCATGCCGTCCTCCATGGTGCAATCGTTGGAATAGCGGTTGTAGATGGGGTGCTCGTTGCCGTATGCCAGCACCTCAATGGCAATATGGTTGATCCCCGGCTCAAGATACCACGTCACGTCCAGCTCATCCACGCGCGCATAGCCGTGCGCGGTGCGTGCAGGACCGTGCATGATGATCTCTCCGTTGATATAGAGTCGGTAAAAATTGCGTGCGGTAAGACGGGCTGTGATGCCACAGAGCATCAGCTCCCCCTGATCGCTGCAATACTCGGAAAGATCCAGCGCATAGTAAAAGCCATACTGCGCAACAGCTCTTTCGCGCTTGATACAGGCATATTCCTCTTGGCTATAGGGGTAAAACACCGCACGTGCGGCTTCAAATTTCACTGTATTCATATAATCCTCCTTCGGGAAGCTCTCTGCTCCTTTATTTTACCATATAAATGAGAATTTTTCAAGACGAATTCAAAACGTATTGCACAATGACTTACGATGTGCTATAATGGAGCTATCAAACCATGGAGGTAACGTATGAAAAAGCTTGCACTTTTGTTATGTGCCCTGTTATTGATCAGCGCATTGTGTCTTCCCACCTATGCAGAAACCGATTACGAAATGCTGGAAAACGGAGATTTTGAGGAATACTCCGCCACGTGGCAAAAATACTACATGGCAACTGTGGATTACTGCGATCAAGCACACAGCGGAAGCAGTGCGCTGAGCATTACCCACCGCCAGCACTCCACCGACATTGCAAGACAGTACATCACAGATGAGCTGGAATATTACGGCCCCGGCGAATATGAATTCTCTGCCTGGGTACGCTTGGCTGACCCCACCGATCAGCCGATCGCGATCTGTGTCGCCATCGGTGTTTACTGTGAACAAGATAAGGACTATTGGTTCACCTCCAACTTTGTCAACGTCACCTCCGAGTGGACCTACATTTCCGCAAAGCGCTACATCAGCTGGGAAACCGAGCTGGAGACTGCTGAATTTTATCTGGTCTCGCCCATGAACGGTGATGAGGATACCGGCAAGAACTTCCGCGATCTGATCCTGGATGATTGCTCCATGAAGCCCGTAGGCTTTACGGGCGAGCCTTATGCGCCTCCCACCACCGAGGCACCTACCACGGTGCCCGAAACCGAGGCGCCTACCACAGAAGCTCCCACCACACAGGCGCCTACCACCTCTGCCGAGACCGACGCGCCCACCGTGGAGACAACGGCTCCCGAGCAAGAGACCGATCATCAAAATCCCGATTCGGAGCAAGACAATGCCAACACGCAATCGGGCAACCAAATCAGCACGCAAACCATTGTCATCACCTGCACCATGGTTGCCGTGGCACTGATTCTGCTTGCCGCCGGCATTGCGCTGACCGTATCTTTCGTAAGGGGGAAACGCAATGAAGCAGGTAAATAAGCTGATCCTTGCCGTGACGTGCTATGCCCTGTGTGCCGTGCTGCTGGCAGGCGGATCGCTTTATCTGCTGACCGATCCGGCGCTTTGGGCAAAGCCGCAGCAAACACCGCAAGATCCCACACAGCAACTCGAGCAAACTGATCCAGAGCAGTCCACCGATCTGCCCGAGCCACCCTTGACTGCCGACGTGCAAAACGTGATGATCATCAATCAGAATTCCTTTGCAGATCCCGAAAACAAATACCGCGCTTTGAAGATTGACCACAACTATTTCCATATTTCGGGCGAAACCGCTGCCGATAAGGTAGATACCTTTGCCGCTTTTGGCTTTGGCGGTATGGCAACCAACGCCTCCTGGGACGGAAAGTATCTGCAATCCCCCATGGAGCTTGCCTACTTCAACGATTTTGTGCAGGCAATGCACGACAAGGGCTATCGCATCTGGCTGTACGACGAAAAGGGCTACCCCAGCGGTGCTGCGGGAGACCTGACCGTGCAGGGACATCCCGAATATGCCGCTGTGCGTCTTATGCAGCTGACCCTGAGTGGCAACGGCACCTCTATGCAGCAGATCTCCGTACCGGATGATTTCGTCAAGGTGGAATACGCCTGCATTCAGACAGGCAACAGCGTCGTTCCGCTGAACATTTCGGTGATCAATGACAAAATTGCCTTTGAGGGCAAGAGCGGTGACTGGACGGCATACGTTTACTGCGTGACCAGATACAACTACAGCTTTGAATGGAACTCCTCTTACCCCAACATTCTCAACCGCGATGCGGTTGCGCGCTTTATTGAGGTCACCTTTGATACCTATGAGGGTGCGATCGAGGATTTTCCGCAGGTCATTGAGGCTGTATTTGACGATGAAGCACAGCTGCTGGCAAATCACCACATCATGCCTCAGGGCTTGACCAATCCCGTAATCCCCTATGATTATGACATTTTTGATACCTTTGCCGCCAAATACGGCTACGACGTCCGTCCTCTGCTGCCCCTGATCTACAGCGGCGAGAGTGCACTTGCCCTGCGCGTGCGTGCTCAGTTCTATGCCCACGTAGGTGATCTGGTCTCCGAGAATTATTACGGTCAGATCCAAAAGTGGTGCCGGGAGCATGGCACGCAGCTCTCGGGACACCTGCTGCTTGAGGAACAGATGTTTTATCACGTTCCTGTGTACGGTGACTATATCAAGTGCTCGCAGAGCATGGGATACCCCGGATTTGACGTGCTGGACGTGCGCCCCAAGTCTTACTTGAAGAGCATGTCCACGGGTGGCAAATATGCCTCCTCCCCTGCCTGGCTTGCAGGCAAGGAACGCGTGATGATTGAGATCTGCCCCGTTGCCGATCCCGATGAATTCGATACAAACCACCTGGATTATGCGCTTGGCTGCATGACCTTTGCTTATTTTGACGGTGGCAATCAGATCACCTCTTACTATTCCCAAGCAAACAACGATCCCATGACCGGTCAGATCTTCAACACCTACGTTGGCAGACTTGGCTCTATGACCGTGGGCGCACAGAACCTTTCCGGGGTTGCCATTTACTACAGCATTGATGCCGCAGCAGGTGCTTATCAGACCCCCGAGACGCAAAATCTATACGATGCTCCCTCCTCTGCACGCGCCAACGACAGACTGGTGGAGCAGATTGCAGACGGTGTGCGCAAGCAGGGCTTGGATTACGTATTCTTGGATGATACCTCGCTGCAAAGCGGCAAGGTCAGCTCCAAGGGCTTGGAGGTAGGCAACTTTACCTTCACCACCATTTTAGTACCCAGCGCAACCGTGATGGATATTGAAAGCATGCGCGTGCTGGATGCTCTGATCGAGCAGGGCGTTAACGTGCTCTTTGTCGGTGCTATGCCCTCGGTTTCCTTCATGGAAGCAGATCAGGCTGAGCTGGATGCGCTTTCCCAAAAGCATGCAGGACTATTGTACGAAAAATACACCGACGTAGTTCGCGCTGTCACCACAACGTCCGAGCTTGATGTGACAACCAAGGCAAGATATATTTACGTCTCTCCCTATCAGAAGGACGGCGTGAAATTCTTCTTCCTTGCAAACGCATCCAACAAGGATGCAGAGATCACGCTGTCTTTCGAGGGTGCGGTCGGCTATCGCATCTACGATCCCGTCAGCGGTGAGATCTTTGAGGTTGAAAATACCGCAACCATCAAGTCCTACAGAGCGCTGTTTGTGCAGCCTTTGCTGGCTGAATAATAAATCCAATAAAGCGATCCGCTAAATCGGATTTGTAAAAAAAGCAGAAGCCGTTCACAGGCTTCTGCTTTTTTCAATATTCTCGCATATTTTACAAACCGCTTATGGCTCTTTGGAAGTTCCCCACAAATCCAAAGGGGTCAGTCCGTCGTAAAGACTTACGCGTCCGTTGTCAATTCGGATCGTGTATTCATGGTGTTCGGTATACCGTTCCCCGTTAAAATAGCGATTGACGTTGGCACAGACCCGTAAGGCTCCGTCCTTCTGGCAGAATGACAACGTGCCGTGATCCGAATAGAAAACGCCCCGATACTTGCATTCCCCGTTTTCATATGCACTGAGCTCAAACGTGAACAGACCCGACGTTGGACCCCAATCCAGCACCCAGATCTCACGCGTACCGTTCTGATCCATATCAGTATATGCAATGTGCGCCATGCCCATGGGAATTGCATACTCCTCGGTAACAAAATACATGCCGCGCGGACGTTCATCCCAAGAGATCTCTATTGCGCTTTCATATTCCACCTTGGGGATTTGTCCGTCTCCGCAGCGAGGCAAACTGAAAATACGCCCACCCATCTGTTCATAAACGGCAGCCGGTGTCACATCCACCAGCGGATACGGACAGTCTATGCCAATGATCTGCTCTGCTCTCTCTGCCGTTACAGCCGTCTTTGGCAAATTCTCTGTTTGTGCGCAATACTCCAGTCCGGCAGAGCCGCCCTCGCAATCCTTGGAATGTGAAATTCTGATCCAGCAAGCATCGGAATAAAAGTAACTTGCGTAATCATACCTGACCACCTCAAACCCTTTTTGCTCCATCAGGTCGCAATATTGATTCAGCTTCGGGACGGTCACGTTCTTGTAAAAGATTTCCGTTCCCCACACCTTTTCAATCTCAAAATCGGGAAAGATCTGCTCATCTGTATCAATTCCAAGCGGCCCGTTGCAGTAAAACAAATCTTCTCCCATGTATATCTCGGGTCGATCGGATGCGTATTCATACTGTTCAAGCTGCCCACAGGAGCAAAGTGTGCCTATACAAAGAGTGCAGCAAAGGAACAGCATAACGTATTTCATAATAGAAAAGCGTTTCATGACAATTCTCCTTTTCATTTGATATTGCTCTTACCTATATAGACGCATTTTTTTGTAAAAAATGTAAAAAAGCCCGGAATTCTTCAAAATTTTTACGTGTCAAGCAAATAATGCACCATTCGCTCGGGGTTATCCAAAAATTCGCGCGTGGTGCGATAATGCGCGGTCTGCTTGTAATCGACACGCGCAATCCCCTTTTCGGAAAGCTCAAGAATGCAAGAGTCGGGATATGCCATCAGAATGGGCGAGTGCGTGGCGATGAGCAGCTGAGAATTGGATTTGACCAGGCGGTCGATCTCGGAGAGCAGCGTCATCTGCCGCATGGGTGAGAGCGCCGCCTCGGGCTCGTCGAACAGATAAAGCCCATTGCCGCCCAAGCGATTTTGCACCAAGGAAAGAAAGCTCTCGCCATGTGATTGGTGATGCAGTGAGCTGCCTCCGTAGCTTTCCACCAAGGGTGGCAGAAAGCCACGCTGCCTGTCCAGCTGTTCAATGTTGGTTGCCACGTTGTAAAGGCTCTCCGCGCGCAGAAAATACCCATCCTTGGGAAAGGCGCGACGCACGATGCGCATGCACCCATGCAGCTCGGAATGCGTATCATTGGTGGAAAAATTGAAATTGCGCGAGCCGCCCTCGGGGTTAAAGCCGCAGGCAACCGCCACCGCCTCCAAAAGCGTGGATTTCCCCGTGCCGTTTTCCCCGACAAGAATGGTCACCGGAGCATCCAGCACAAGACGGGGATTTTGGATCAGATATTGCACCACGGGCAGAGCGCGCAGATAGGACTTTTCATCGGGCGCAGATTCCAATACGATCTCGCAAAGATATTCTGCAGGCATGCTCTCTCCTCCTTTTTCACCGGGTCTTTTGATGTTATTCGGTCATGAGCGTCATGTTTTTGCTTTGCTCAACCAAGAATAACGGGCGCTCCTCTCCATCCTCAAAAGACCACGATACGTTCTTGAGCGATACGGTCATGGGCACGTGATCAGGCGCCTCGGACCATGTGGGATATGACAGATCGGTAAAGCGAACGTTTTCCAGCGTAAGCTTGGAAAGGTACGTTCCCTTTTGCAAATGATTTTGATTTGCGTGATAATGCAGCACTTCGGTAGCATTTTCAATCACGCAATTCTTAAAATGCATCTCGGATGCTTGGTACGGATAGTTCTCACTTCCAAAATAATCCAGCAAACAAATCAGGTTATGTCTGCCCTGCTCTCTGGGCAGCTCATCAAATTTGCCCTTTACCACGGTTTTACGGTGAGGGTAATAGCCGGGACCGTAAGCATAGCAATTTTCCACAAGCACGTCCACACCGCCCATGCGGAAAAGATTGCAAGAGGTGTTGAGCACGCAGTTGCGCACAAGCAGATGGCGTACGTTGATGCCTGCAATGCAGTCGTCGCCCGTCTTGAACAGGCAATCCTCAATCAGCGCATGCTCGGTGCAGTGCAGATGAATACCATCCGAGCCGCCAAGGCAGGTCACGTGATGCATATGCAGATTTTTACAGTTGTTGGTTTCATGCAAGAAGTTGCCGCTGTGTCGCGCGATATAACCCGTCAGTTCTACGTTTTCACAGCAGGAGAAAAATACGATATGCGGACCGCGATAGCCCTCCTCACCGTCGGGATCGTAGCAATTCTGTCCATCCAGAACAGAATCAAATTCACCCACAATGGCAATATTCTTTTGTCCGTAGGAGGAAATCATAGCGCGGCGGTAGGTCTCCCAGGGTTGACCGTAATACTGAGTGATCAGCTCCATATCCGAACGCATTTGTACGTTCTCCGGAATGGAAAAGACCTCGTAATCGTCACATTCGGTGCTGCCGTAAATCTCCGCACCCTTTTGGAGATAGATAGTGGTATCCGACCACATCCACAGCGAGGAAACGTAGTATTTTCCGCACGGGAAGATAACTCTGCCCCCTTCGCTCTTACACAAATCCAGCACTGCCTGAATTTCTTTGGTTTGCAATTCGGTCTTGCCCGGCACTACACCGTATTCACTTACAACGAAATCTTTCATTACGTGCCCCTTTTATTCATGATTTCTGTTTTGGTAGCTCTGCACCACCAATTTGCCAAACGTTCTTCCGAGCTCCAGCTCGCTTTCTGCATCATAGTGCCCCCAATCGGGCTCGCCCTCGGGCTCCTTGTGCACGGTGTAGCCTGCATCAATGGTGGAAAAATACAAATTCAATTCGGACTGCTGTGCAAATTGCACCTTTGCCTCGTTGATGGCAGGATAAGCCGGCTCGCAATAGGGGCTGTTGGAAATGCCCGCATCGATAAAGTAAATGCCGCCCTCTTCGGCATAGTCCGTCAGATCCTCTCGCAGATATGCTGCAAATGCACTTTGGTTCTCCAAATACTGCGCCGCCTTGAAATCGGTGGTATCCGATTCCCCCTGCATCCAGCACACAGCGCCCACGCGCGCGTCGTAGCCCGCGTCACGCAAAGTCTGCAGGTAGGTCTTGGCAAAGCCCATAAATGCTTCATAGATCGAGCCGCGCTGTCCCCCGCACAGCCAATGGTGATGCAAGGAATAGCCGGACATACTGTATTTGAGAAGAAAGACCTGCTCATCGGGATAAGCGGCAGAAAGCACCTCAGCCATGCCAAGCTCAGGTCCAAAGCACCCCTCTGCCGCGCAGGTCAGGTCGGTCTTGACAAACGCGCCGCCTGAGCTGTATTTATGGTCATCCAGGCAATAATTGATGCGCACAGAATCGTATCCTTGCTCGTATACGGCAAACTGCTCTTCCCCCACGTGCGCTTGCAGATAGGAGTTAAGCGAGCAGCCCGTGGCATTGCTCTGCCCGATCAGGATGATGACCTTGGCGGGCGTTCCCTCTTGTACAGACGATGGTTGCTGCTCTGGATATTCGGTATTCATATTCAGCCAGACCGTAAAATCCTCTGTCTCTTGTTCCGGCATGCTACTTTGTTGGCACGCACATAATAATACAAAGCTCAGCAGCAAGCAAAATACAAGGCAATATTTCCAAAGCTTGCGCACGCGCATCCCTCCCCTGTATTTGATATCATCATTATATCACCAATCAAATCCGCTGTCAATGAAAAAACACCCGACAGAGCGTGTCGGGTGTTTTTTACGTAAAGGGATTAATAAATCTCGTTCATCAATTCGAGCAGAAATACTTTCAGGATGGGAGTCAGAATGACATTCAGAACAATGAGCACGATCATAGCCACGATGCTCACAATCGACAAAATGATTGCCACAACAGCCTTGCCGTTACCATAGCCGGACTTCTTGGAAAGAACCAGGGCAACAATTGCAAGCACAAGCGCTGCAATTGCAACAATGCCGGGCAGAATAGAGCCGCAAGCGCAGGTGCAGGACAGAATCAAGCCCACTACCAAAGCTACGATTGCAAGGATCATAGAAACCAGACCGAGAACCTTACCCTTATCAGGACCTCTTTCGTCCATGATCTCGGAGTTTTCAAAGTTCATGCTTGCTGCATCGTTTACAATAGTCATACCGCAGTCATGGCAAACAGTTGCATTTTCAGGCAGCTCGGAGCCGCAGAAACTACACCTCATGATATTACCTCCAAAAAAAATATAATTCATCATAGCACAACCATTGACAAATTGCAAGTTCTTTTCTGCATTTGTGCAAATTTTACTGCATTCTCTTGCATTTTTGCCCGCAAAAGACGTTCGTCCCGTCTCAACGAGCTGCAATTTCCAATATTTTTTCCCACAACGCAGGGGCAATCTCAATCACCCTGATCAATTCAGGCAGATTACGCCACAGCAAAAAGGCAATCGTGCCGACAGAAAACACGATCAGCACAGGAATATTGTACATCCATTTGAGAATTTTGAGAGCAAAGGAAAGATCGAACAGCCAAAGCAAATTGACCACGATCAGCGTAATGGCAAAGTATATGGTTGCGATAAACAAAAGCTGATTATCCATAAACGCATCCGCTATGCGCAAAGAAAACAGGTCGTTGACAAAATGTGTGCCTCCGCAAGTCAGGCACTGCCCTCCCAACGTTGTCCAAATGCATGCCGAATCATTGGAAAGCATCAGATCACTCAACGGCTTACAGCACAATGCTATGATCAGGCACAGCACGTCTATGCTCAAAATGATGATCTTTTTATAGTGTTTTTTAATAAACTCTTTCATAGCAACTCCAAATCGGGGATATCCCATCATAGCACACAAAGCAAGAATTTGCAAGTGATTTTTTCATATTTCCGCATTTTCCGCGAATTTGGCATTTATCCTTTACAAAAGCTGACGAATGTGTTAAAATGTACTGGTATTTCAAGATATCAATCACAGGAGACAACTATGCTTCTGACAAAGGATAAAGACTTTTACCGCACGTTCTGGCGGCTGTTTTTTATGATCGTGCTTCAAAATGCGATTGTGCTCAGCGTCAACTTAGCGGACAATCTGATGATAGGCGGCTACAGCGAAACTGCGCTCGCTGGCGTGGCAGCCGTCAATTCCCTGCAATTTCTGTTCCAACAGCTCACGATCGGCATTGGTGACGCGCTGGTCACCATGGGCAGCCAATATTGGGGGCAAGGACGCACCGCGCCCATCAAGCAGATCGGTAAGGCAGCCTTGCTGGCAAGTGCCCTGCTTGGCGTTTTGCTGTTTGTGCTGACCTCGCTGTTCCCCTATCAGATCGTAGGGCTGTTTTCGGAGACTGCCGAGATCGTGGAAATGGGTGTGCAATACCTTTCGATCGTGCGCTGGACCTATTTGCTGTTTGCCGTAAGCTCCACGCTGCTCTCACTTTTGCGCACCGTGGAGATCGTGCGCATCTCCACCATCGTCTCTGCCGTTGCGCTGGTCACCAACTGCTCGATCAACTATCTGCTCATCGAAGGCAACCTCGGGGCGCCTGAGCTTGGCGTGCGCGGTGCTGCCATTGGCACGCTGATTGCCCGTACGCTGGAGCTCTGCATCATTCTCGCCTATTACGTTTTCATTGACAAACGGCTTCGCGTGCGCAAGGATGACCTGCTCAAAACCGATTTTTCGCTGTTCCGTGATTATTTCAAGCACTGCCTGTATTTCGTCATGGTCTCCTTCATTTTCGGCAGCTCGGTTGCCCTGCAGAACGTCATTCTCGGCAACCTTTCGGACAGTGCCATAGCGGCAAACTCCATTGCCAGCACGCTTTTCCAGATGCTTAAGGTCATGGCGGTGGGCGCTGCATCCGCCACGGGCATTATCATCGGCAAAACGGTGGGTAAGGGTGACATGCAAAAGCTGCGCGAATACGTGCGCACCTTCCAGTGCATCTTCCTTTGCATCAGCCTCGTGACCGGTGTAACGCTATTCATCATCCGCTCGTTCATTCTAAATTTTTACGATCTTTCCCCCGAAACCTACGCTATGGCAAAGAACTTTTTGCTTGTGCTTTGCATCACGGGCATGGGCACGGCATACCAGATGCCGGTCAATATCGGCATTGTGCGAGGCGGCGGAGACTCCAAGTTTGTGTTTATCAACGACCTGATCAGCATCTGGGGCGTGGTGCTGCCGCTTTCCTTTTTGGGTGCGTTCGTTTTCAACTGGGATCCTACAATCGTGCTGTTCTGCCTGAACAGTGATCAGCTTTTCAAATGTGTGGCAGCAGCCATCAAGGCAAACCGCTACAAGTGGGTCAAAAAGCTGACAAGAGAGACAGCAAATGCTGACTGATCAAAATAGCTGCAGTGAGGTCACCCACTGCAGCTATTTTTATAAATTTTATATCATTTCGCAAACTCAACCGATTTTGCCCAGTCCAAAATGCTTTTCTCATACTTTTGAGCATCCTTGGTGGTTGTTACAAATTGGATCAACCAGAACGCATCGTCTGCTCTGTATACGTAATTATAATAACGGTATTCCTGATTGGTGGTGGGATCGGTTGCGTTGTATGCAAAACCGACAAGCCCATCGGATGAAATGATCGCCGAATCGCCTAAATTGTTGGCAAGAAGCACCTCATGCAAATAATTCGTCAACGTATAAGTCTCAAATCCGGGAACCAGGTCAAAGCTTTCCTTGAGCGCAATGACCATGACGTCACGGGACTTGTATGCCACCGTATAGTTCTGCATTTGCGTTTCTTTGAACTCATTGGTCAGCGTGATGGTCATACCGCTCTCGGAGAACTCCTTGTCCTTGACAAAATGCAAGCCCCCAAACAGTGCAGAGCTTATCAAAGCACCTGCAATAGCACCAACGATGATAGCAATAATTGTGATAACCGCTCCCTTTACCGTCCCCTTCTTGCGATTGGCAAGAACCTCTGCTCCCTCATTTCCGTCAAAGCGGAACGGATTTCCGGCAGCGGGATTGAGATGACATTTACCGGACAAATAAACGTCCTCCTGCCCTTGGCAGAGCTGATAAAACTCATTGCAATAGCTCTTGCTCAGCTGATCGGCAATGACGTACACCTTTACGGCATCCTCGCATATCTCAAAGATCTTTTCCTCGCCGTTTTTGATATTGCCAAGCTTGCGGCAAGCAACTCCGTTGATATCGGTATCACCGGCTGCAGGATCTTCAATATACACCTTCAGTGTTCCCAGGCAGCCCGCAAAGGTCTTGTTTCGCTTGATTGTCAAATTACGCATTTGTATTCTCCTTTACGTATCGTGATTTCAATAAAAGTATAGCATGCGACCTCTTATTTGTCAAGAGATGTACTATTTGCGCAATACAGATCATACGCCGCTCTGCGCATCAGATCCTCCCAGGGGTACACGTCGGTATCGTGCCCCGTAAAGCAAACCACAAACGGCTGATCCGCATACACAATGCCAATATCATTGCTCAGCCCGTCATCCTCGCCTGTTTTGTGCGCGATTTTGATATTCTCACCCAGCTTACCTCCAAGCTTGTGCATGATCTGCTGCTCGGACAGCACCTCTATGGCATAGTCGCTGACCTCTCTGCAAATAAATTCACCGCGCCACAATCTCTCCAGCAAAAGCCCCAGCTCCTTTGGGCTGATGGTATTTTGCTTGCCCGCAGCGGCTGCGCTGCGATCAAACAGCTTGCGACGAATGCGCGTTTTTTCAAGCCCCATTTGGGCAAAGCCCTGCTCGATGGCTTCAAAGCCGCACAGCCTGATCAGTCGATTGGTGGCAGTGTTATCCGAAAGGCAGATCATCAGCCTGCACATGGTGCGAATATCGGTTTCCACGTCGCCCGTGAACATATTCAGCGCACCGCAGCTGGGCACCTTGTCGCTCTCCAGCGTGACAATGCGGTCGTCCAGCGAGAGATTGCCTCGCTCGCATTCGCCAAGGATATGCAGAAACAGCGGGAATTTGATCACGCTGGCAGCACCGTAGATCTCCTCTTCTCCAATTCCGTATTCATATCCGGTAATCAGATTTTTATAGTAAAAGCCCAAATGCCCCGTAAGGGTGCTCATTTCTTTTTGAATGCCGTCCAAAACGAATTGTTCAGTCATAACTTCTCCTCCTTTTGACACGCTTCTCAAGCTTGGTCAGAGCCCATATGTGTGAGAACTCTGTATGTTTTGACATGCTTCCTTTGATGCGGTATATTCTCATTATACCAAATCAAAAATACGCCGCCGAAGCAGGCTACGATTCCTATGGCAATATACCCGTTATCATAGGCATCGATTTCCTTTTGTGAGGTTTCAAAATTCAAAAGCTCTTCCGTATCTGTTCTGATCTCTACAACGTATTCGTTGTTTGGATTTACCAAAATATAGAGCATCGTACCCTTTTCTATCGACCTCATCATATCTTGAAACGCTTGTGTCTCTGTATGGGCATAAACATCATAAGTAGATCCGTCTTTGAAATGGATCGTTCGATAATTACGCCACACCTCATATTCCTCGAACTCTCCTGAATACGACACCGCCTCCGAGCGCGTAATCGGTGCATTTTCGCTTTGTGAAAAAATAAAAATGAGACCCAGGAGAATCCCTGCAATGGCGATAACCAACACCGCTAAGGGCGATTTCATAATGTCATTGCCAAAGGAACGTCTTTCAGAAGATTTTTGCTTTTTCATAGTCATCACCAACTTTCACTATGTCAATTATAGCATAAAATCTATTACTTTTCAACCTGTTAACAAAAATGAGCTGTGCAGAAACTCCTTGTTCGCGAGTCAATCGTTTTCGCTTGCTCATCCACTCCCTCCGCCGGTGCATTGCTCCTGCCATAGGTCGTGGCGGCAATTCAAAATCTCGTATTGTCGCTCAAGCCTTGCTGTATGATATCCACGTTTTAAAATAGGGCTTACCGCCCAACAAGCGGCAAGCCCTTTAGAATTTGTTTTTACTTCAACAGCGAAATCGCATCTCCGATGGTCTTTTCAAGTGCCTCTCTGCCGTATTTATCCACCTCGGATTTATTCTTTTCACCGTGGGTAAGGCATCCCGCACCGCCGATACAACCGCCGATACACGCCATACCTTCGATAAAGTTTCCGTCAAGAACGCCCTTGTTGAGCTTGAGAAGTGCCATACGGCAGGCTTCAATGCCGTCGCAAACCACAGGCTTGATCTCAAAGTCAATGCCCTGCTCCTTCATGGCCTGCGCTGCCGCATCGGTCAAGCCTCCGCTGCGCGCAAAGATACGACCGAAGTAGGATGCATTATCCAGAACGCCCTCTTCAAAGGAAGAAAGATCGAAATCCCTGCTGTCAAAGAGTGCCTGCAGTTCTTCAAAGGTCAGCACGCAATCCACGTATTGCTTGACCTCTTCCAGCTGTGCCTCTGCCTTTTTTGCGGTACAGGGGCCAATGAAGATGACCTTTGCATTGGGTGTGGTTTGCTTGATGTACTTTGCAAGCACCGCCATCGGCGACATATTGTGTGAAATATGCTCAACGAGACTTGGGAACTGCGATTTGATATACTGCACGAATGCGGGGCAGCAGGAGCTTGTCAATAGTCCCTTTTCGGAAAGTTCCTTTGCTTCTGCCATAGCAACCATATCCGCGCCCAGCGCTGCCTCGATGACGTCGTGGAATCCGAGCTTTTTCAGGCCCGTGATCACCTGACCAAGCTTTGCATAGGAGAATTGGCTCGAGATCGAAGGCGCAACAACAGCGTAAACCTTGTAGTTTCCTCCCCTTGTGTTTCTCTCGCTCTTTTTGAGAATATCGATGGCGTTGACCATGAAAGATTTATCCATGATCGCGCCGAAGGGACACTGATATACGCAAGCACCGCACTGAATGCACTTGGAATTATCGATCTTGGCAGCTTTTTCCTCGTTCATGGAAATCGCCTTTACCTTACAAGCGTTCTGACAAGGACGCTTGCGGCTGACGATTGCGGTATAGGGGCAAACCTTGGCACAAGCACCGCACTCCTTGCATTTGCTCTTGTCTATATGGGCTACGTGATTGTGGTCAAAGGATATCGCGCCAAACTTACAAACGTCCTCACAACGGTGCGCAAGGCATCCGCGGCAGGCGTTGGTTACCTCAAAGCCTCCAACCGGGCACTCGTCACAGGCAATATCGATCACCTCAATCACATTGGGATTATTCTTGTCACCGCCCATGGCAATCTTGACGCGTTCACCAAGGATTGCGCGTTCCTTGTAGACACAGCAGCGCATGGTTGCTTCCTTACCGGGAGCCAGCTTTGCGGGTACATCCATAATATTCTCCAGCAGCTTGTCCTCCCACGCAAGTCTTGCGACCTCGCGTAATACTTTATATTTCAGATGCTGCACTTTGGTATCAAATTTTCGCATCCTGCACCTCCATTAGAAATAACTTACCTTGATGCGCTTACCCATCTTGCGAAGGCAAGCGGACAACTCCTCTACCAAATTCATTTTGATATTGAAATTGATGGGAAGGTCGGGGTTCTGATGGGCGGGATTGACCGCTCTGCCCACGTAGAAATTGATGTCCGTCGCTTCTTCAAAGAGCAATCGGCTGATCAGTGAAGCACCGTCCTTCTTGAAGTTCCACTCCTCATAAAGCTCGTTCTCACCCAGGTAATCCTTAGCATACTGAATGACTCTGTTCATGGTGATCACGCCCTCGGTCACAAGATCCACACCCTCAATTTTGGCAATGGGCGGAATATCGCTGCGTTCAAAGCTCAGGCTGACCTCTACCCTCTTGCCAAGATATTTGGCTGCGATCGAGGAGGTCGTGCCACCGCAGATGATATGCTTGCCTTCCTTGGAGAAGAACAGCGACATCATACGATTAGCGTCATCTCGGTTGGAGGGAGGCCCAAACAGAATATTCATGGGCTCTCTCTTACGGATCTTCACAACGCAGGCGGTCGTATCGTCCCCCGGCTTATGTCCGTAGAGCTTGTCGCACTCATCCACAAGCATGGTGGAAAGGTTCTTTGCCGTATAACCGCCGACAACAAGCGCCTGCATAAAGCCTGCGATATCCTCACGCTTCCAGCCGAAGTTATATTTGCCGCCCATACCTGCGTGGGGACATCCGTCGCTCATCGCGATAAACACGTCATCCTCCTGCAGCTTGATGGTGGATTTGTATATTTTTTTGCCGCCGATATTCATTTCGGTCTTGGGATAATCGTAAATATCGTAATCTCTGATCACAATGACGTGCGGATTATCGTACTGAATGATCTCGGCTATCTGATTATGAAGCAAGTGAATAATGGTAAACGTGGAATATGCCACGCCTCGCACCGAGCATACGGGCAAGGTTGCGGCAATCGTAGACACGCATTCCTCAATGGGAAGTCCTGCCGCCATCATGGTGGAGATGATCTTGGAGGTCAGCGTGGACAGAATACTTGCCTTGACGCCCGATCCAAGACCGTCCGCAAGCACGATCACGGTAGAATTCTCATTTTCCTCGACGACGTCTACGTGGTCGCCGCAAAGCTCTTCGCCGACATGATTGATGCTTTTATATCCGATATCTGCACACAAATCATTCATCGTCGATCGACTCCTTTAATTTAGTCAGAGCGATCTTGGTCTCCGCTGCGGTCTCACCAAGCAGCGAAGCGATCTCCTGAACGATTCTCATCTGCTTTTCCACCACGCTGTCGGCAACCTCAACTGTTTGCTTATTGATCCTTGCCTTTTTCTCTCTGTCGGCTTCCTCGTCGGTAATGTCACGCATAATGCCGATCAGCATACGGGAATCGGGGGCGTAAACCACGGTCTGCTCCACGTATTTCTTGTACTCTGCAAGATACGTGCGCTGATTGCGGACTGTTCTGCCGCTGTTTCTGACCTGCATGAACACGGTAGGATCCAAAATACGCACAACAGGCTCGCCAAGCACGTCGGATGCTGCACGGATGTTCATGATCTTGCGTGCTGCATTGTTGATCTGCTGGACTTCAAGATTCTCATTGAGCACGATCAGACCGTTGGGGGTATTGTTTACGATGGTATCCGAGAAGCTTTCCGCCTTGTCCTTCAGATAAGGCAGGCACATGGAGATCTCCGCCTTGCCCTGAATGATGGCGATCGCCTTTTCACGGCAGGAATTATATCCGCAGGAGCCGCAATTCAACTCGTCGGAGGGCTTGAACTTACCCATCTGACGCAGCACCGACATAATCTCACTTTCCGAAGGAGCCTGAAGCTTTTTCTCGATCATGGAAAAATGCTTTTTCAGGTGCATGGGATCAGGCTGTGCAACGTCAAAATCGCGCTCGCCCGCATAATCCGCCACGGTGACGTAATCCTTGATCGGCGAGGTGCTGTGGTATTTTTCCATAACGGGACCGCCGATGCAGCTGCCAACACAAGCGGACATTTCTATAAAGCATTTATGGATCTTGCCGCTCTCAATATCCTTGAGCGCAGCAATGCAGTTTTCAACGCCGTCAAGCGCGATGTACGTATATCCGGGCGCATTCTGAGCCATTGTTTTCAGTATACCGCCTGTTGTCGGGAAGAAACGCGCACGACTTTCGGGCGTATCATCTACTTCCTTCTCAAGCTCAATTCTCTCGGATTTCAACCAATTGGTAAGTTCCTCAAAGGTCAGAACGGCATCGACAAGCCCCTCGTAATGCTCAGCCTCGTCCTTTTTCGCAACGCAAGGACCAATGAATACCGTCTTTGCATTCGGCATTCTTTTCTTGATATCGGCGCAGTGCGCCTGCATGGGCGACATCACGTCCGCAAGATACTCAAGTGCAGACGGAAAATGCTTTTGAATGAGCAGATTGACCGAGTGACAGCAGGAGGTGATGATGATATCTCGCTCCTCCTGGCGCAGCATACGCTCATATTCGGTTTTTACGATGGTAGCACCGATCGCGGTTTCCTCCACGTCGAAAAAGCCGAGCTTTTTGAGTGCATTGCGCATGGACTCAATGCCTACGCCATCATAGTTTGCAATAAATGAGGGGGCAAGGCTGACCACAACGGGCTCACCGCTCTGCAGCAGCACTCTTGCCTTCTCGGTGCCGTCAACGATCTCCTTGGCATTTTGGGGACAAACAACAAAACAATGACCGCACAAAATGCACTCATTGCCGATGATATGCGCTTGGTTTCCCGAAAAACGAATTGCCTTTACGGGACAGTGACGGATGCACTTATAGCAGTTTTTGCAGTTGGATTTTTTGAGTGTCAGGCAATTTGCCACGGTCGTCACTTCCCTTCGTTTTCTATTGCATCAAGAATATTCTTCTTGAAGAATTCTCTGAAATTTTCTCTCGTCACGCCTACATGAACGTCGTCGTTCACCTGCACGGTCACACCGACGCGGTTGCACTTTCCAATGCAAAAGCTACCGGAAAGCACGACCTCGTCCTCAACGTGATGCTCTTCAATGGCTTTTTCAAAGAGCTCCACGATATCCTGCGAGCCCTTGAGATGGCAAGACGAGCCAACACAAACCTGAACGAACAGCATAATTCTTATACCTTTGCGAGCACTTCTTTGGAAAAGAACTCTCCAACGTTTTCCGGAGTGACGGAATGGAAGGAATCATTGACCGTGACGCACACGCCCTGCTGGCACTTGCCCATGCAAAAGGTGCCGCCAAGCTCTACCTTATCGCCCAGATTGTTCTCGGCGATCAGATACTGAAGCTGCTCTACTACCTGACGAGAGCCCTTGATGTGGCAGGAAGAACCGATACAAACTGTAATTTTAAGCATAATATTTACCTCACATTATTTATTAGGGGTAGCGGCGGGAGCCATGCTCCCGCCCTACGATTATGATAGTTCGATTACTGATAATCGACAACGCCGACCCAGCTTGCAAGGAACTCGCGCTCCTTCTCGTTGCCCTTGACAGACTGCGAAGCTGCCACGATGGGCATCCACTTCTGCACGTACTGCTTTGCGGTATCGCTCTTTTTGCAGAAGGTATCAAGGTAAAGCTCCGCACCGGCAATATCACCGTTCAGCCAGAACAAGAGGTAGGTGCGTGCCACGTCAGCAGACGCGTTGCCCTGCGTTGCGTGAGACCAGTCGATGATGTAGGGAGTACCGTTCTCGGCAATAATGATGTTGGAGGGGTTAAAGTCGCCGTGACAAACCTTGTTGTGCTTGGGCATCGACTCAAGACGCGTGTGAAGATCGTAACGGGTGGTCGCGTCAAACTCGGTCTGTGCGATCTTGCGGTTCATCTTGTCCTTGAGCTTATTCAGCAGCGGGCAGGTCTTTGCGTGCACGCCCATCTGCAATTCGACCAGCAGCTCGATGTATGCAGCCTTCTTGTCTGCATCATCCTCTGCCTCCTTGATCAGCTGCGCCAGCGTCTTACCCTTGATGAACTCGGAAACGATTGCCCACTTGCCGTCGATCATGGTCACCTCAAGCACCTTGGGGATGTTCAGTCCGGTCTCTTCAATTCTCGCCTGGTTGAGTGCCTCGTTGAGCACGTCTGCCTTGGAATATTCTGCGTTGAATACCTTGACGCATCGATCGCCGTCACGGTAGATGGTCTTGTTATTTCTTACTGCAATTACTCTATCAAGATTCATGTGTTTTTCCTCCTTAAATTAAGCCTTTTTGCCCTTGCGATAGGGGGTCTTGATTGCATCGGGAGTCTGAACGTCGAGATCTGTCGCGGGCATAGCCTGCTCAACGAAGTGCTTGCCATAGTAAGCGTTGAGGTACATCTGCTTGATCTCGCTCATCAGAGGATATCTGGGGTTTGCACCGGTGCATTGATCGTCGAATGCCTGCTCTACCATGTCGTCAAGACGGGCAAGGAAGTCCGCTTCGTCAATGCCGTAGTCCTTGATGGTTTCCTTGATACCAACGCGTGCCTTGAGGTCGTTGATCGCCTTGATCAGATTCTCAAGCTTCTCTTCGTTGGTCTTACCGCCAAGGCCTAAGTAGTCAGCGATCTCTGCATATCTTGCCAGGGTGTGAGGATGATCGTACTGCGAGAAGGTACCCATCTTTGCGGGAGCCTCGGAAGCGTTGAAGCGAAGCACCTCTTCGATCATCAGAGCGTTTGCAACACCGTGGGGCAGATGGTGGAATGCACCCAGCTTGTGTGCCATGGAGTGGCAGACACCGAGGAATGCATTTGCAAATGCCATACCTGCCATGGTCGCAGCGTTTGCCATCTTTTCACGGGCTACGACGTCGGTCTGACCGTTATCATAGGCTCTGGGCAGGTACTCGAAGATCATCTTGAGCGAACGGAGTGCAAGGCCATCGGTGTAGTCGGTTGCAAGCATTGCAGCGTATGCCTCAAGCGCGTGAGTCACAGCGTCGATACCCGAAGCTGCGGTCAGACCGCGAGGAGCGGACATGTGGAAATCGGTGTCGATGATTGCCATGTTGGGCAGCAGCTCGTAGTCAGCCAGAGGATACTTGACGCCGGTCTTTTCATCGGTGATAACGGCAAAGGGAGTGACCTCGGAGCCGGTACCTGCGGAAGTGGGAATTGCAATGAAGTACGCCTTCTCACCCATCTTGGGGAAGGTGTAGATTCTCTTACGGATATCGATAAATCTCATTGCCATATCCATAAAGTCTGCTTCGGGATGCTCGTAAAGCACCCACATGATCTTAGCTGCGTCCATCGCAGAGCCGCCGCCAAGCGCAATGATGGTATCGGGCTGGAATGCCTTCATTTGTGCAGCACCCTCGGTTGCGTTAGCAAGCGTGGGATCGGGCTGCACGTTAAAGAAGGTGGTATGCTGAATGCCCATCTCGTCCAGCTTATCGGTGATCGGCTTGGTATAACCGTTCTGATAAAGGAAGGTATCGGTTACGATGAACGCCTTCTTTGCGCCTCTTACGGTGCGCAGCTCATCAAGCGCCACGGGGAGGCAACCCTTTTTAATGTACACCTTTCCGGGTGTTCTGAACCAAAGCATGTTTTCTCTCCTCTCGGCTACTGTCTTAATGTTGAGCAGGTGCTTGACACCTACGTTTTCGGATACGCTGTTACCGCCCCAAGAGCCGCATCCCAGCGTGAGCGAGGGAGCCAGCTTGAAGTTGTAAAGGTCGCCGATACCGCCGTGCGCGGAGGGCGTGTTGACCAGAATACGGCAGGTTCTCATTCTGCTTTGGTAAGCAGCAAGCTTTTCCGTTTCGGTGATCTCATTGATGTACAGAGAGGAGGTGTGACCAAAGCCGCCGTCCTCAACCAACTTGTCTGCCTTGTCAAGAGCTTCTGCAAAGGTCTTGACCTTGTACATAGCAAGCACGGGAGAGAGCTTCTCGTGCGCAAATTCCTCGGAAAGCTCTACGCTCTCCACCTCACCGATCAGAATCTTGGTGCCGACAGGAACAATTACGCCTGCAAGCTCGGCAATCTTAGCTGCCTTCTGACCAACGATCTTTGCGTTGAGTGCGCCGTTGATGATAATGGTCTTACGCACCTTTTCGGTTTCCATGGGATCCAAGAAGTAGCATCCGCGTGCCGCAAACTCTGCCTTGACTGCATCATAGATGCTCTCAAGTACGATCACGGACTGCTCGGAAGCGCAGATCATGCCGTTATCAAAGGTCTTAGAGTGAATGATCGAGTTGACTGCGAGCAGAATGTCAGCGGTTTCGTCGATGATGGCAGGGGTGTTGCCTGCACCAACGCCGAGCGCGGGCTTGCCGCTGGAGTATGCAGCCTTGACCATGCCGGGGCCACCGGTTGCGAGAATGATATCCGCTTCCTTCATAACGGTGTTGGTCATGTCCAGAGAAGGAACGTCGATCCAGTCGATGATGCCCTCGGGTGCGCCTGCTGCAACGGCAGCTTCAAGCACCAGCTTTGCAGCTGCAATGGTGGAATTCTTTGCTCTGGGGTGAGGGCTGATGATAATAGCGTTACGGGTTTTGAGTGCCAGCAAGCACTTGAAGATTGCGGTGGAGGTGGGGTTGGTCGTAGGAATTACAGCGGCAACAACACCGATGGGCTCAAAACCCGTAACGCTA
>SVQP01000067.1 GCA_015065285.1 Oscillospiraceae bacterium
AGTTCATGCGCTCACCGCCTTTCTTGGCTTCATTATATCACATATCTGTGAACAGTTCAAGTGAAATATTCGGCGTTGCCGAATGTGCAGAAGGACTCGATTCTCGGCGCTGCGACGCAAAAGCCGCGAATCTGATGCGGTCTTTTGCTACGCGCCTCGGTTAGGCGGCGTTCTAACGGGAACCCCCAAAACTCGCGTGCGCTCGTTTAGGGGAACCCCTATCCCAGCCATTTAGGCTGTCATTCATTGCGCCGCCCGTTCAAGTCCTTCGTCAAAAGCCCCTGCCAAAAAAGATAAGGGAACGCGAATGACCAAAGATACGGGGCAGAAGGACTTGGTCTCGGCACGACGACGCAAAAGCCGCGTTTTGATGCGGCCTTTTGCTACGTGCCTCGGTCAGGCGGCGTTCTGACAGCCATTTAGGCTGTCATTCATTGCGCCGCCCGTTCAAGTCCTTCGTCAAAAGCCCCTGCCAAAAAAGATAAGGGAACGCAATTGCGTTCCCTTATCTTTTTTGGCAGGGGCAGAAGGACTTGAACCCACGACCCTTGGTTTTGGAGACCAGTACTCTACCAACTGAGCTATACCCCTATGCACGAGGTGTATTATATCACATCATTTTTCATTTTGCAAGCCTTTTTTGAAAAAATCTTTTATTTTTTTGCGATTTTGTTTTTTATATCATATTTAATCGAAACATATTTGACATTATTTACTGATTTTGCTATAATAAAAACAGTTAATCCCGATCACGGAGGTAAGGATCATGAACTTTTCATTTGGCGCTCTGCGCTTTGATATTGAAAACGAGCATATATATCTGATTGGTATTGGCGAGGTGGATTTTGCTGATCGCGGACCCTTGTGCGAGGTGCAGGTTGCAGGCGAGATCAAGGACTCGCACCTTGGCATTAAAATGGTCAATTCCTCCGAGGGGCATAAGCTTCGCTACGTTCAGCACACCCTGACCGAGCGTACTTTGGAGATCGTGCAGCAAAGTGAGCTTGTGCGCACGGTGACCACCTTCACCTCCTTTGGCGACGGCAACGGCATTCAGGTCAGCACGCGCGTGATCAACCGCTCGGCACAAGCGATTGTGCTGGAGGAGGTTTCCGCACTGGTGCTTGCAGGCTTTGCGCCGCTCTCTTGTACAAGGCAGCTGCAGCTGACCCGCTTTTTACAAAGCCACCATGCCGAGTGCCAGCCACTGACCAACACCATAGAGGAGCTTGGTATATTCTCGACCGTGGGGCAAAGGCAGGCGCGCGTGGCATTTGGCAACGTGGGCTCCTGGTCAACCAAGGAAGCTTTGCCGCAGGGGATTCTTTGCCATACGGACACGCAAAACGCGCTGCTCTT
Organism: Oscillospiraceae bacterium; assembly: GCA_015065285.1. Taxonomy (GTDB): domain Bacteria; phylum Bacillota; class Clostridia; order Oscillospirales; family CAG-272; genus SVQP01. The sequence goes on from SVQP01000067.1 coordinate 1,360, forward strand.
CCAGATTGAGAGCAACAACTCGTGGTACTATGAGATTGGCGTCAAGGGGCTTTCCCTCTACCTGTACTTGGGCGGTGCAAACGCTTCGCACGGTGCATGGAGCAAGCGCCTTGAAAGCGGTGAGGAATACCGCACTGTTTCGGTCTCTCTTGCCTTTGGCAAGGGGCTTGATGATCTGCTTGGCAACGTCACGCGCCACCGCAGGCACATCGCGGGCAAGTGTGCGCCCGATGCTCTTCTCCCCTCCATTTTCAACGAATACATGCACCTTTCCTGGGATAGCCCCTCGGCAGAGGCAACGCGCAAATATGCGCCCGTGATCAGTCGTCTTGGCATTCAATACTACGTCATCGACTGCGGCTGGCACAACGAAGAGGACGGCAACGTCATCTACCCTTACGTGGGTCACTGGAAAGAGAGCCAAAAGAGATTTCCGCTGGGCGTGCGAGAGACCACAGATTACATCCGCTCACTTGGCATGAAGGCAGGACTTTGGATAGAGCCCGAGATTATTGGCTGCAAATGTGCCGAAATGCTGGACTTTTACGATGACGATTGCTTCCTTTCGCGCCACGGCAAGCGCATTTGCACCATGAACCGCTATTTTCTGGACTACAGAAACCCCAAGGTCATCTCTTACATGACCGAATCCATTCGTCGCATGGTGGAGGACTACGGGGCAGATTATATCAAAATGGACTTCAATCAGGACTGCGGCGTTGGCACTGACCGCGATGCCCTGACCCCCGGTGAAGGACTTGAGAGCCATGCACGCGCATATCTTGCGTGGATTGACGAGATCCGCGCACGCTTCCCCGACGTGCTGTTAGAAACCTGCTCCTCGGGTGGCATGCGCATGGACTACGCAACGCTCTCGCATTTCTCGATCGTTTCCACCTCCGACCAGACAAGTTACACCCGTTACCCTTACATCGCGGGCAACGTGCTTGCAGCCGCCATTCCCGAGCAGGCAGCGGTCTGGAGCTATCCCGTGGGCACCGACATGCCCGGCTTTACCGCCACTGCCGAGTGGGCATGCGAGCACATCTCTGACGAGCAGATCATCATGAACATGGTCAACAGCTTGCTCGGGCGCATTCACCTTGCCAGCCACCTTGAGCTGCTGAATCAGCACAAGCTTGACCTGATTGCCGAGGGCATTACCTTTTACGATGAGATGACCCCCTTCAAAAAGGTAGCCCTTCCCTGCATGCCGCTGGGGCTGACCCGCTTTGACAACACGTTGGTGGCAAGCGGACTGACGGATGGCAACAAGCTTTTACTAGCGGTCTGGAACCTTGGCGGCAAGAGAGAGGTGGAAATTCCGCTCTGCGCATACGCGCCCAAATCGGCACGCGTAGCCTACCCCGCGGCACCCGAATATGCCATTGACTGCCACGTTGAGAGCGGCGTGCTGCACCTGACCTTTACCGAGGACGTGCAGGCAAGAATGCTGGAGATCACACTTTGAAAGGAGAAACAACATGACCTACGGCCTTGATATTACCAACCGCACTGATCTTGTGGGGATTTGCTATACCATGTGGTTCAACGCAGTGCTGGGCAGCGGAACCGATCCTGTAACCGATGCGCTCTGTGTACCCGAGCTAACCGAGAAATACGGCTGGAGCGAGCAGTACGGCTTTGGCAACGCGCAAGAGCAGCACAACGATCTTGGCGCCTTTCACTATTGGGGCAAGCCCGCGCAGGGCTATTACCGCTCGACTGACAAAGCTGCCATTCGCCGCAATCTGACGCTTTTGCAAAAGGCAGGCGTGGATTTTATCATAGCGGACTTTACCTTTGTGGGTGGTAACACACATAATAACAAGCCATTCTGGAACAGCCACGTAGAATGCTCCTCGATTGCGCTGCTTGATACCATAGTGGAGATGCGTGCCGAGGGACTTTCGACCCCATACGTGGTCATGTGGCCCAACTCGCCCGATGCCTTCCCCGTTTTCTACGACAAATTTTACGGGCAGGAGAAATGGAAGGATTGCTTTGTCTATTATGATGGCAAGCCCTTTATCCTGCACTGGAACTATAAAACAAGCGAGACCGATCTCTTTACCACGCGAGCCATGTACGGCTTGCAGAGTAAGGTGCGCTGTGGGCAATGGAGCTACCTTGAGCCCGACAACCGCGCTACCGTGTGCTATGACGAGCACGGCTGTGCCGAGCACGTAGGCGTTTCGGTAGCAATGCAGGCGACCTACATGTCCGACACCACCACCGCGCACGGCAGGCAGGGCGGCAGATTCTGGCAAGAGCAGTGGCAGACCGCCTTTGACGTGCACCCCAAGATCGTAACCCTGACCTGGTGGAACGAATGGTGCGCCCAGCTGTTCTGCGTGGGTGGCAGATACGTTTTTACCGACAATTTCAATCAGGAATTCAGCCGCGACATCGAGCCTATGCAGGGCGGTCACGGTGATCTTTACTACCGCCGGCTTTGCGAGTACGTGCGCGCTTACAAGGCGCACGAAAATTGCCCTTTGCTGATACAAAACACATAAAGAAAGGCGGAAAAGACATGATCACTCCTTCCCTTCCCGAATACATGCTGACCTACCCGACCGTTTTTGCGGTGGGAGACGAATATCACATTTTCGTGCCCTTTGATGCCGAGGTCATCGTCTGGGTCAAGGTGGGCGAGCACACCTACTATGACAACTGCTGCGGCATTCTGCGCTCGGGCACCAATATGCACCGCGTCACGCTACCCATGTCCGTGCTGGATGCGGCAAAGGAATACACGGTGGTTTACCGCAAGATGATTGAGCGCAAGCCCTACTACCCCACCTCGGAGGACGAAAGATCGCTCACACTTCCCTTCCGCCCCATCAAGACGGACGGAGAGATCCACCTCTACCACGTCTCGGACGCGCACAATCTGGTTGCCGAGCCGATTGCCTGCGGGCAGCTGTTCGGCGACGATCTGGACCTGCTGATCCTGAACGGTGACATTCCCAACCACAGCGGTGACGTAAAGAATTTCAATGCTATCTGCGAGATCGCCTCGGGTATTACGCGCGGACAGCGCCCCGTGGCGTTTGCGCGCGGCAATCACGACACGCGCGGCATTCATGCCGAGGATATGCCAAATTACATTCCGATCAAGGACGGACGCACCTACTACACCTTCCGTGCAGGCTGTGTGTGGGGGCTTTTGATGGATTGCGGTGAGGACAAGGATGACTCCAGCATCGAATACGGGCACACCGTCTGCTTCCACCAATTCAGGCTGGCAGAGACCGAATATCTCAAGGAGATCCTTGCCAATGCGGACAAGGAATTCGACTCGCCCGGCATCAGGTACCGCCTTGTGATCTCGCACATCGGCTTTACCATCATTCAGCAGCCGCCCTTTGACATTGAGCAAGAGCTTTACGGGCAGTGGACGCGCCTTGTCGGGCAAATGAAGCCGGATCTGCTTTTGTACGGGCACCACCACAAGGTGGAGATCTGCCCCATTGGCGGACACTTTGACCACCAGGGTCAGCCCTGCACCGCCATCATCGGCTCAAAGCCCATCTTCGGCGGTGAGGGCGGCAATGGCTTTATCGGCTGCGGCGTTACGCTTTACCCCGATGGCACCAAGCGCGTGATCTTCAACGACCATAAGGGTGAGATCCTTACCGACGAGGTCATTCGATAAGCCCCTACGGATAAAAAATTGCTCTGCTGGTAGGGGCGAACTGTGTTCGCCCGCGGGAGACCGCAGGTCTCCCCTACGGATAAGCGAAATTTGATATGCAGAAAGCAAAGATTAACCCCGACAGATTTTTAACGGTCTGTCGGGGTTTATTGCATTATAACACTATCGTTATCTTATAGAATTAGAGTTTGATTAAACATTAAATATATCGTTCCGTTAATACTTGAAATTCCGGTTTGGTGACATATGAAGAGTAATTAACTTTTCCCTCAAAGCGTAATATCTTTTCAAAACGATAACGCAAAACCGGGTTGCTTATATAGTCTAATACTTTTTCTCTTGGAACCCATA
>SVQP01000024.1 GCA_015065285.1 Oscillospiraceae bacterium
ATGGGAAGGACAGCTTAAAATTGTTCTGAGCGGTTTTATGGGGACCTCATCCGTCGCCTGCGGCGCCACCTTCCCCAGCGGGGCAAGGCTTTTTTGCGTGCCCGAATTCTTCGGTCTACTGCAAAGGAATATTACCGTAATTTGCGGGGCACGTCTATCAAACCCGCAAGATAATCCAAGGATACATTATAATACTTGGCAAGTGTGACAAGATGATGTAATGGAATTTCATATATTCCTTGTTCGTATCTGGCATATTGCTGCTGCTTAATATTCAATATTTCGGCTATTTCCGATTGCTTCTTATCAGCATCTTCTCTGAGATCTCTCAATCTTTGGTAATAATACATAACTCATAATCCCCCGAATTGTTGATTAAGGAGATTTTATCATACAACTATCTTGTTGTATTGACAATACTACATTATTGTTGTATAATGTAGTCGTCGCCAAACGAAACAGCGGCAAACTCCGGTTGCTGCGACACAACTTAATAAAAGCCGCAGAGAAATCTGCGGCTTTTTGTGTTGCAATCCCCCCGAGTGTTATCCTGATGCAAAAAGAGGTGCGGATGCATGGTTGGGGGAATACGTTGAGATAACTCGCTCCGTTCTTTTTGAGCAAAGAGGCACAAAAAGAACCAAAAATGCCGTAAAAGATTTCGCGCTCTGCGGAGCGCGACTCGGGGCGCTGCCCCAAGGCCCCGCGACCTTTTTGAAAAAAGGTCGATCAAAAACTTTCCATGAAAAACAGCGCACCTGTACGGTGCGCCGTTTTTCATATTGTTGAGGCTTAGAACAAACCTGTAATGGTGCCGTTGGCATCCACGTCGATCTTCTCTGCCGCGGGGACCTTGGGAAGTCCGGGCATGGTCATGATATCACCGGTCAGCACGACTACAAAGCCGGCGCCTGCAGATACCTTGACGTTCTTGACCGTTACGGTAAAGCCCTCAGGGGCGCCCAGCTTGGTCATGTCATCCGAGAAGGAATACTGGGTCTTTGCCACGCAGATGGGGCACTTATCAAAGCCAAGCGCGGTCAGCTCAGCGATCTGCTTCTGCGCTGCGGGCAGAATGGATACGCCTGCGCCGCCGTAGACCTTCTTGACCACAGCCTCGATCTTATCCTGAATGCTGCCGTCAAGCTCATAAGAGAAGGTGAAATCGCCCTTTTCCTCTTCGCAAAGACGTACTACCTCGGTTGCCAGTGCTACGCCGCCTTCGCCGCCCTTTGCCCATACCTCGGACAATACGACGTTAACGCCAAGCTCTTGGCACTTGCGAATGATCTCCTCAACCTCCGCATCGGTATCGGTGGGGAAACGGTTGACTGCCACGACGCAGGGCAGCTTATATACGTTCTTGATGTTGGAAACGTGGCGAAGCAGGTTGGGAAGACCCTTGCCCAGCGCTTCGAGATTCTCATTCCCAAGCTCGGTTTTTGCCAAGCCCCCGTGCATCTTGAGTGCGCGGATGGTGGCAACCACAACAACTGCATCGGGAGTCAAGCCTGCCATGCGGCACTTGATATCCAGGAACTTTTCAGCGCCCAGATCCGCACCAAAGCCCGCCTCAGTGACGGTATAATCGCCCAGCTTCATTGCAAGCTTGGTTGCCATGATAGAATTGCAGCCGTGCGCGATATTTGCAAAAGGACCGCCGTGTACCAGCGCGGGAGTGCCCTCCAGCGTTTGCACCAGGTTGGGCTTGATGGCATCCTTGAGCAGTGCCGCCATAGCGCCCACAGCCTTGAGGTCGCCTGCGGTAACCGGCTTCTGATCATACGTGTATGCCACGATGATACGGGAAAGTCTTTCCTTGAGATCCTCAATCGAGGAAGCCAGGCAGAATACAGCCATGATCTCGGAGGCTACGGTAATATCATAGCCATCCTCACGGGGCGTGCCGTTGACTCTGCCGCCAAGGCCGTCCACAACAAAGCGGAGCTGGCGGTCGTTCATATCCACGCATCTCTTCCACGTGATGCGTCTGGGGTCAATGTTCAGCGCGTTGCCCTGATAGATGTGGTTGTCAAGCATTGCTGCCAGCAGATTGTTGGCAGCACCGATGGCGTGAAAGTCACCCGTAAAGTGCAGGTTGATATCCTCCATGGGCACGACCTGTGCGTATCCGCCACCTGCAGCGCCGCCCTTGACACCGAATACGGGTCCGAGCGAGGGCTCACGCAGCGCAACCATGACGTTTTTGCCGATCTTGCGCATACCGTCTGCAAGACCGATGGTGGTGGTGGTTTTCCCCTCGCCTGCAGGGGTGGGGGTGATGGCGGTGACAAGGATCAGCTTGCCATCCTTTTTGTCGGTGGCGTTCATCAGCGCAGTGTAATCTACCTTTGCCTTATATCTGCCGTACTGCTCCAGATATTCCTCGGGAATACCTGCGGTCTTGGCAACCTCGGTGATCGGCTGCATTTTTATGCTCTGGGCAATTTCAATATCAGTCATCATGTCGGTAATTCTCCTTTATTCTTATACTTGCTTGTTGGAGGTCTTGACCACAACGTCGTGCGCGCCGCCCTCAACAATACTGGTAGAGGATACCAGCGTCAGCTTCGCCTTCTGCTGCAGCTCGGGAATGGTCAGCGCACCGCAGTTGCACATGGTGGACTTGACCTTATAAAGCGTGGTTTGTACGTTATCGGAAAGCTTGCCTGCATAAGGCACGTAAGAATCAACGCCCTCTTCAAAGGAAAGCTTGGTAGCACCGCCCAGATCGTATCTCTGCCAGTTGCGTGCGCGGTTGGAGCCCTCGCCCCAATATTCCTTCATCAGTGTGCCGCCTACGTTGACCTTTGCGCTGGGGGATTCCTCAAATCTTGCAAAGTATCTGCCAAGCATGACGAAATCCGCACCCATAGCCAGCGCCAGGGTGATGTGATGGTCGTGTACGATACCACCGTCCGAGCAAACGGGCACGTAAATGCCGGTTTCCTCAAAGTACTCGTCTCTTGCCTTGCACACCTCGATCAGCGCCGTTGCCTGACCGCGACCGATGCCCTTGGTTTCTCTTGTGATACAGATCGAGCCGCCACCGATACCGACCTTGACAAAGTCCGCACCGCAATCAGCAAGGAATCTGAAGCCATCACGGTCCACGACGTTGCCCGCGCCTACCTTGACGCTGTCGCCATAGTGCTCGCGGATCCATGCAATGGTCTGCTGCTGCCATGCCGAGAAGCCCTCGGAGGAGTCGATGCAAACCACGTCCACGCCCGCCTCTACCAGTGCGGGAACTCTTTGCGCGTAGTCACGGGTGTTGATGCCCGCGCCTACGACGTATCTCTTCTGCGCGTCCAGAAGCTCGTTCGGGTTCTGCTTGTGCGTATCGTAGTCCTTGCGGAATACAAAGGCAACCAGCTTGCCATCCTTATCCACGATGGGCAAGGAATTGAGCTTATGATCCCAGATGATATCGTTTGCAGCCTTGAGCGTGGTGCCCTCGGGTGCGGTGATCAGCTTTGCAAGAGGGGTCATGAATTCCTCGACCTTGAGATCGGGGGACATACGGCTGACACGGTAATCTCTGCCGGTCACGATGCCCAGCAGCTTGCCCGTACCCGTGCCGTCATCGGTTACAGCCACGGTGGAGTGGCCGGTGCGCTGCTTGAGCGCGAGAATGTCCGCCAGCGTCTGATCGGGGCGGATATTGGAATCGCTGCGTACAAAGCCTGCCTTGTGACCCTTGACACGTGCCACCATAGCTGCCTCATCCTCAATGGTCTGTGCACCGTAAATGAAGGAAATGCCGCCTTCCTTGGCAAGCGCAACCGCCAGCTTATCACCCGAAACGGACTGCATGATGGCAGAAACCATAGGGATATTCAGGCTGATGGCAGGCTGCTCGCCCTTACGAAAGCGAACCAGAGGGGTGCGCAGGGAGACGTTGGTGGGAATGCAATCGGGTCCCGAATAGCCGGGCACTAATAGATATTCATTGAAGGTGTGGGATGCTTCAGGATAAAAATATGCCATAATCTATCTACCTCTTTCTAAAAATTAACCCTTGAAATATTTCACAGCAGACTCGAACATGCCAATATCAAAGCTACCCGGCACGTTGCGGTACAAATGCGAGCCAACTCGCTCGGAGTGACCCATCTTACCAAACACTCTGCCATCCGGCGAGGTAATACCCTCGATTGCGAATACCGAGTTGTTGGGGTTGCAGCGCACGTCGGCAGTGACAATTCCCTGTTCATCCACGTACTGCGTTGCGATCTGACCGTTCTTGGCAAGCTCGGCAGCCAGCTGCTCGGAGCACAAGAATCTGCCTTCGCCGTGCGAGATGGGCACGTTGATCACGTCGCCAACCTTGACGCCCTGCAGCCAGGGAGAAAGATTCGAGCAGATACGGGTGCGTACCACGCGAGACTGGTGTCTGCCAATGGTGTTATAGGTCAAAGTGGGGCAATTTTCATCGGTATCCATGATCTTGCCGTAGGGTACAAGCCCCAGCTTGATCAGTGCCTGGAAGCCGTTACAGATGCCTGCCATCAAGCCGTCGCGCTTATCCAGAAGGTCCCCCACCTGCTCCTTGATTTGTGCGTTGCGGAAGAAGGAGGTAATGAACTTACCCGAACCGTCAGGCTCGTCACCGCCCGAAAATCCACCGGGCAGGAAAATAATCTGCGACTGTGCGCACAGCTTTGCAAACTGCTCGACCGAGCGTTCAATGCCCGCGCCCGAGAGATTGTTGATAACAAAGATCTTGGCATCCGCGCCTGCGTCCGAGAACGCCTTGGCGCTGTCATATTCACAGTTTGTACCCGGGAAGACCGGAATAATCACCTGCGGCTTTGCAAGACGTACCGCGGGTGCCTTTGCATAGCAGCCACCGGTATAGGAAACGGTGGGCAGAGCACCGTGCTTGTGCTCAATGTTGCAGGGATATACGCTCTCCAGCTTGCCCTCATACGCATCCAGCAGCGCACACAGGCAAACAACGTCGTTCCCGTAAGTAATCTTGGCATCTGCCGTGGTGTGACCCAGCAGCAAGCCCTCTATCTCGGCATCGTCTGCAAGCTCCAGAATAAAGCCGCCGTAGTGATAGGAGAAAACAGTTTCAAGAGAAACACCCGAATCGAACGCAAAGCCGATGCCGTTGCCAAGACACATCTTGAGTACGCCCTCGGCAACACCGCCCAACGTGGGCGTCCATGCAGCCAGAACCTCTCCCTTTTGCATGCCGTTGTGCACCGCGTCAAACAGCGCCTTGACGCTTTCTGCGCAAGGCAGACCGTTCTCGCCCATTGCAGGTGCCAGCAGCACAACCTTGTGCCCTGCTCCCTTGAACTCACCGCCTCTTACCTCGGAAGCGTCACCCGTGGTGACCGCAAAGGAAACCAGTGTGGGAGGCACGTCCAGCGAATCAAACGAGCCGCTCATAGAGTCCTTGCCGCCAATCGAAGCGATCTCAAAATCCTTTTGTGCCATCAAAGCACCGAGCAGTGCCGCCATGGGCTTGCCCCAACGCGTGGGAGCTCTGCCGGGCTTTTCAAAATATTCCTGGAAGGTCAGATATACGTCCTCAAACTTTGCACCCTGCGCAACAAGCTTGGAAACCGATTCCACCACGGCAAGATATGCGCTGTGGTAGGGGGATTTTTCCGCGATAAAGGGGTTATAGCCCCACGCCATATACGAGCAGGTATTCGTGTGCTTCTTTTCAACCGAAATCTTGTGCACCATTGCCTGAATGGGGGTGAGCTGATGCACGCCGCCAAACGGCATGAGCACGGTGCCCGCACCGATGGTGGAGTCAAAGCGCTCGGAAAGACCGCGACGCGAGCAGACGTTCAAATCGCCTGCCAGTGCAGTCATGCCTGCTGCGAAATCTGTGGGGATCTCCTTGGCATATACACAAGGATCCGCAATCTTGACGTCCATATGCTTCTTTGCACCGTTGGAATTCAAAAATTCGCGGGAAAGATCCACGATGACCTTGCCGTTCCACGTCATGGTCAGTCTGGGATCCGCCTTGACGCGTGCGACGCGCGTTGCCTCCAGATTCTCGGCAAGCGCCAGCTCGCAGAAGCGATCGGCATCCTCGGGAGCAACCACCACAGCCATTCTCTCCTGGCTTTCGCTGATGGCAAGCTCGGTACCGTCCAATCCCTCATATTTCTTGGGCACGGCATTCAGATCAATATCCAAGCCGTCCGCCAACTCACCGATGGCAACCGACACACCGCCTGCGCCAAAGTCGTTACATCTCTTGATCAGGCGAGACGCCTCGGGATTGCGGAAAAGTCTTTGCAGCTTTCTCTCCTCAGGTGCGTTACCCTTTTGCACCTCGGCACCGCAGGTCTCCAGCGAGGTCAACGTGTGCGATTTGGAGGAGCCGGTTGCACCGCCGCAGCCGTCGCGACCCGTTCTGCCGCCCAACAGGATGACGATATCCTCGGGATCCGGCACCTCGCGACGCACGTTTTCTGCAGGAGCGGCTGCGATGACTGCGCCAATCTCCATTCTCTTTGCGGCATAACCGTCGTGATACAGCTCATCTACCTGACCCGTGGCAAGACCGATCTGGTTGCCGTAGGAGGAATAGCCCGCAGCAGCCGTGGTGACCAGCTTTTTCTGGGGCAGCTTGCCGGGCAGGGTTTCGGACAGTGCGCGCGTGGGATCTGCACCGCCCGTGACGCGCATAGCGGCATATACGTAAGAGCGTCCGGACAGCGGATCGCGAATGGCACCGCCTATGCAGGTTGCCGCGCCGCCAAAGGGCTCGATTTCGGTGGGGTGATTGTGCGTTTCATTCTTGAAGAGCAGCAGCCAGGGCTCGTCGCCATCCTCGGTTTTGACCGTGATCTTGACGGTGCATGCGTTGATCTCCTCGGATTCGTCGATTCGGGGCAGCTTGCCCTTGGCTTTGAGATAGCGCGTGCCAATGGTGGCAATATCCATCAGTGTCACGGGCTTGTGGGTGCGTCCCAGCTCCTCTCTCATTGCCATATAAGTCTTGCAGGCTCTCCCCAGCTCCTTATCCTCAATCTCCACCTCACCAATCTCGGTCAAGAAGGTGGTGTGGCGGCAATGGTCCGACCAATAGGTATCGATCATGCGGATCTCGGTAATGGTGGGATCGCGCTGCTCGCTGACAAAATAGTCGCGGCAGAAGGCAAGGTCATCCATATCCATGGCAAGACCGTAGGACTTGACAAATGCGCTCAGCTCATTTTGGTCCATCTTGCAAAAGCCGTGCAGCGTTTCCACCTCGGTGGGAATTTCAAACTGTGCGACAAGCGTCTCGGGCTTTTCCAAGGAAGCCTCGCGGCTTTCCACCGGGTTAATGACGTGCTTTTTGATGGCAGCTACCTGCTCCTCGGTCAGCACACCGTAGAGCAGATACACCTTTGCGGTGCGCACCACGGGTCTGTCACCGCAGGAAATGATCTGCATGCACTGCGCGGCACTATCCGCTCTCTGGTCATACTGACCGGGCAGATACTCCACAGCAAAGATGCAAGCGCCCGACGCGTCAACCGAATCGGAAACGTTATCCAGCTGCGGCTCGGAGAGCACGGTTTTGGTGGCATAATCAAACAGCTCAGCGGTTGCGTTTTCCACGTCATAGCGATTGATCACGCGCACGCGTTCCAGCGCTTCAATGCCCAAAAACGTATTGATCTCACGACAAAGAGAGGTTGCCTCGTGGTCAAGCCCCTGTTTTTTCTCTACAAATACTCTGTAAACCATGCTGCCTCCTTATCTCTTTGCTGCCAGCGCGCGCTGACCGATATCTTTGCGCATGTATGCGTTTTCAAATTTGACCTGTTTTGCAATTCTGTATGCGTGTGCCACGGCATCGGACAAATTGTCCTCCACCGCCACAGCGCCCAGTACTCTGCCGCCTGCGGTGACAAGTGTGCCATCCTGCACCTTAGCACCTGCGACAAAGATATATTCGTCCTTCCCCGTCTCGGGCAGCGTCATGGGATAGCCCGAGCCGTACTTTTGCGGATAACCGCCGGATGCTACCACCACGCAGCAAGCATGGCGATCGGCAAACGCAACCTCGGTTTTGTCCAGCGTGCCGTTCGCAGTTGCCTGCATAACGGTCAAAAGGTCGCTCTTGAGCAGCGGCAGCACCACCTGCGTTTCGGGGTCGCCAAATCGGCAATTGTACTCAATGACGCGCGGGCCGTTCGGGGTCAGCATCAAGCCAAAGTACAAGCAGCCCTTGAAGGTCCTTCCCTCTGCGTTCATAGCGTGCATGGTGGGCAGGAAAATGGTCTCCATGCACTCGCGTGCGATCTCGTCCGTATAATAGGGGTTGGGCGCAACCGTGCCCATACCGCCCGTGTTAAGTCCCCGGTCTCCGTCCAGCGCGCGCTTATGATCCATGGAGGATACCATGGGCTTGACGCACTTGCCGTCGGTAAACGCCAGCACCGAAACCTCGGGTCCGGTCAGGAATTCTTCAATGACCACGCGGCTGCCGCTCTCGCCAAACTGCTTATCCTGCATCATGGAGCGCACGGCGTCCGCAGCCTCCTCTCGGCTCCCGGCAATGATCACGCCCTTGCCAAGCGCCAGGCCGTCCGCCTTGATAACGGTGGGAACGGGTGCTTGCTTGACGTATGAAAGCGCCGCATCCATATCCTCAAACACCTCGTATGCCGCGGTGGGAATCCCGTATTTCTTCATCAGGTTCTTGGAGAACACCTTGCTGCCTTCAATTATGGCAGCATTTGCGGTGGGTCCGAAGCATGGAATGCCGATCTCATTCAGTCTGTCCACGCAGCCAAGCACCAGCGGGTCATCGGGTGCGACCACGGCAAAATCGATCTCGTGATCCTTGGCAAATGCCACGATGCCGTCCAGATCCTTTGCGCCCACGGGCACGCAGACAGCGTCACCCGCCATGCCGCCGTTGCCGGGCAGCGCGTAAATGACCTCGACCGAGGGGTTCTCTTTTAATTTTTTAATAATCGTATGCTCGCGGCCACCGCCGCCTACAACCATTAATTTCATTCGTTTTCCTCTTGTATATCAATGATGGAACAATCTCATACCGGTAAATGCCATGGACATGCCGTACTTATCGCAGCACTCGATGACCAGATCGTCACGGATCGAGCCACCGGGCTCGGCAATGTACTTGACACCGCTCTTCTTTGCTCTTTCGATGTTATCGCTGAACGGGAAGAATGCATCCGAGCCAAGCGCCACACCGTCAATGGTATCAAGGTAAGCTCTCTGCTCCTCGCGGGTAAATACCTCGGGCTGCTTTGTAAAGTACTTTTGCCAGTTGCCGTCCGCGCAAACGTCCTCTTCGTTCTGATTGATATAACCGTCGATCACGTTGTCTCTGTCGGGTCTGCCAAGCGTGGGCAGGAAGGGCAGGTTCAGCACCTTATCGTGCTGGCGCAAGAACCAGGTATCTGCCTTGCCGCCTGCAAGTCTTGTGCAGTGCACGCGCGACTGCTGACCTGCACCAACACCGATTGCCTGACCGTCTACGGCAAAGCAAACCGAATTGGACTGGGTATACTTCAGGGTGATCAGCGACACGATCAGGTCGCGGATCGCGCTCTCGGGCATATCCTTGTTGGCAGTCACGACGTTGGAGAGCAGCTCGCGGTTGATCTCAAAATTGTTTCTTCCCTGCTCGAAGGTGATGCCAAAGACCTGCTTTCTCTCCTGAGGATCGGGCACGAAATCGGGATCGATCTTGACGATGTTGTAATTGCCCTTTCTCTTGGACTTGAGAATTTCCAGCGCCTCGGGCTCGTAGCCGGGGGCAATGATGCCGTCGGAAACCTCTCTCTTGATCATCAACGCAGTGGTCACGTCACACACGTCGGACAAAGCCACCCAGTCGCCAAACGAGCACATTCTGTCCGTGCCTCTTGCTCTTGCGTACGCACAAGCCAGCAAAGAATCGTCAAGACCGGGAATATCGTCTACAAAGCAAGCCTTCTTGAGCTTTTCGGAGAGCGGAATGCCCACGGCTGCGCTGGTGGGAGACACGTGCTTGAAGGAGGTAACTGCGGGAAGTCCGAGTGCCGCCTTGAGCTCCTTGACCAGCTGCCAGGAGTTGAACGCATCCAAAAAATTGATATATCCGGGTCTGCCGCAAAGGATCTCGATGGGAAGCTCGCTGCCGTCGTGCATGTAGATCTTGGCAGGCTTCTGATTGGGGTTACAGCCGTATTTCAGTTCAAATTCTTTCATGTTATTTCTCCTTAATAGTTCTTTTGAAAAATTACACCAACTTGCGCCAAAGCTCACAAATGATACAATAAGCATGACCCTCATCCGGATCTTCCTCTACCAATGCAAGCTGCGCCAAAGCAGCATCCTTGTAAGTCGGAAGCAATCCAAACTCTGTCAGTTTGTCGTATGGAATTGAGGCAAACGCACCTCCACAATCGGTAATGGCGCTGATGCTCGTACTTTCTTCCACGAGATCGTAGCCACAAAACTCAAATCCTTCCCTCTCCAACCGCTCCAACGGATCAATATTCGGGCGAAAAATGACTGCAACAATCTGCTCTGTCTCGGGACGCAAAGGCGATTCTGCAGACTCCATTTCGTACATATCCATCAAACAGCAGTCAAAGGAAACGATTTCCTTGCAACAGATTTTGCCATCAATGAACTCTCTGTAGGAGTCGTCGGGGCAGAAGCGAGTGGCGCCAAAGTATCGTATTTCTATCCAATTGGGTCGGAGATACTCAACGCTCATGTCGATCCCCCTTAAATATTCTTGTTCACGATTCTGGTCTCGGTCTCGCCCGTAGCCAGATCAATATAGCGTACAAACAGGGATACCTTGTTATCCTCGTTCAGATTGTTCCAGATCAGATCGGTCAGCGCATCAATATCCGCGTCGGGCAACTCCAAGGTCTTGGGCTCGCCCTCAAAGCTGGGCAGCGGATTGCCGTCACCATTATACGTGTGGATAAACTTTGCTCTGCCCGCCTTCGGGTTGGTATATGCATAGGTAAATCTTTCGCAAGAGGAATCATCCCCCTCTGCGCTCTTGAGAATGGACATGGCGAAATTCATCTCGCCGCCCTCGCGGTGGATAATGCCCGAGATACGAGGGGTGAAGTTAGGCTTGTCATCCTCAAACTCACGGGTGCGCAGCGCCTGCTCAAAGGTCATCTGCTTATCCATGAGGTTGTAAATGGTGTCGGTCTGGTCACCGTTGGTCACGATGGTCTTATTGCCCAGCACGCGCACGGGATAATAAATGATCAGATGGGGGTCAACCATCTTGGATTCGTCAAACGCCTTGGTTCTCATGGCATCGCCCTCGGCAACAAACACGCGATTGCGGCTGTTGACGCTTCTGCCCATAATGAAATATGCGGTGATTGCCTTGCTGCCGTCAACCGACTTGCCAATGATAATGCCTCTGCCGTGATATGCCAGAGAATTCAGCTCCTGTGCGATAGAATTTACCTTCATGTTTTTCTCCTTAACGAATTTAATATATAGGGGTTAACAAATACGTACTTTATCGTCCTCAACCTTTAATCTGCCTTGACAGAACAAGCTGACCGCCAGGGGCAGAATCTTCCATTCCGCCTCTTCCATAATGCGCTTTTGCAGGATCTCGGGGGTATCGTCCTCTCTGACCTCAACCGCCTTTTGCAAAATGATGGGTCCTGCGTCACACTCGGGGGTGACGAAATGCACGGTTGCGCCCGAGACCTTAACGCCCTTTGCAAGCGCCGCCTCGTGCACGTGCAAGCCGTAAAAGCCCTGCCCACAAAACGACGGGATGAGCGCCGGGTGCACGTTGATAATGCGGTTGGGAAATGCTTTGTACATTCCCTCCCCGATGATGATCATAAAGCCTGCCAGCACCACAAGGTCAATCTTTTTCTCTGTCAGCTTGTCCACCAGCGCCTTAGTATACGCATCCGAATCGCTGTATTCCTTACGGGCAAGCACTACGCTTTCGATGCCTGCGTTTGCCGCACGCTCCAGCGCATACACGCCCGGCTTGCTTGCCAGCACCAGCGCAATCTCGCCGCCGCCAAGCTCGCCTCTTGCCTCTGCATCGATCAGTGCCTGCAGGTTGGTACCACCGCCCGAGACCAGCACGGCAATACGCACTTTATTTTGCTCCATTGCTCTGCACCTGTTCCTTTCCCTTGCCAAGGCGGATCAGCACGGGCAGCACCCAGCCACCCAGCGTGTTACCCACGATTGCGACAAGCACAAACAGGATGCGCATGGGCTCAAACGTGCCGCGCATGGATGCGACCGTGAAATAATATACGTCCGCAATCGAGTGCTCAAAGCCGCACAGAATAAAGGTGGGAATACAAAAGATAATGCCTACCAGCGTGCCCTTGGCACCGTAGGTTTTGACAGCCGCATACATCAGCACGCCGCAGAACACGCCTGCGATCAAGCCCTTGAGCAGTCCGCCGCCAAGCTTTGCCTCGCATGCCTTTTGTGCAGCCTCGATCAGCGAGGGCTTTGCCAGCGCAGTCAGTGCACCTGTCAGTGCCGCGCCAAGCACGTTACCAAGCAAGCCGATGGGCAGCGCCACCGCGCTCTTCTTATCCGGCTTTTCCATGAAAACACCGATCTTACCGGTGTACAGATACAAGCCCAAAAGGCAGATGCACAAAAGCGCCACCGAGAACAGCACCGCGCCCACCACCTTGCTCTCGCAAGACAGATACACAGCACCGCCAATGCCTACCAGCATACCCGAGGCAATACCCGTCCAGAATGCATGCTTTAACATAATTCAATCTTCTCCTCGCCTGCCACGATCTTGCCGATCACGTAAGCATCCTCACCGTGCGCGCCAAGGATCTCAAGCGTCGTCTCCACCTGCTCTGCAGGCACGACCACACTCATACCAACGCCCATGTTATAGGTGTTGAACATATCTCTCTCGCAAATATGACCGGTCTTGGCGATCAGATCAAAGATGGGAAGCACGCGTACCGCGCTGCGGTCGATCTTTGCGCAAAGTCCGTCCGGAATGCTTCTCGGAATATTCTCATAAAAGCCGCCGCCCGTGATGTGGGAAATGCCCTTGACGTCCACCTTTTCAAGCAGTGCCAGAATCGACTTGACGTAAATCCTTGTGGGTGTCAGAAGTGTTTCGGCAATGCTCTTGCCGCCAAGATCTGCGCAGGGCGCGTAAAGCGAATCGGGATTCTTGTCAATTTCAAACACCTTGCGGCACAAAGAAAATCCGTTGGAATGCACACCGCTGGAGGCAAGCGCGACCACCACGTCGCCCTCCTTCATACGGGTATTATCCAGAATCTTTTTCTTATCCACAATGCCAACGGCAAAGCCTGCCAGGTCGTAATCCTCTACAGGCATCATGCCGGGATGCTCGGCAGTCTCACCGCCAATCAGCGCAGCGCCCGACTGCACGCAGCCCTCGGCAACGCCCGAGACAATCGCCGCAATTTTTTCGGGCACGTTTTTGCCGCACGCGATATAGTCCAAGAAGAACAGGGGCTTTGCACCCACGCAAATGATATCGTTGACGCACATTGCCACCGCATCAATGCCAATGGTATCGTGCTTGTCCATCAGAATTGCCATTTTGACCTTGGTGCCGCAGCCGTCGGTACCCGAAACCAGCACGGGCTCCTCCATGCCGCCCACGCTCAAACCAAAGCAGCCGCCAAAGCCGCCCACGTCGTCAAGGCACCCCTCGTTTTTGGTGCGGGCAATGTGCTTTTTCATCAGCTCTACCGCGCGGTAGCCTGCGGTGATATCTACGCCTGCTGCAGCGTAGCTTTCCGATCTGGAATTAGAATGCATGTCGTTGATTCCTTTCAAATGTATTTCAAGTAATGTTTTTTCAAATTTATTCCTTGCCGTTCCAGCAATACGTGCACAGCTGCTCGGGCGGCAAGCCGATTGCCTTGACCACACCCTCCAGCGTCTGGAACTCCAAGGACGCAAAGCCAAACTTATCGCTGATGCTCTTGCGCAGGGCTCTGCCGCGCTCAGTGCTGCCGTCGCTGTACTCCTCCAGGTGCTCAAAGCCCTCGGTTCCCTCCAGCTCCAGAATGGTGCGACGGGTAATCAGCTCCATATCGCCCGTGGAACGGGAGAAATTGAGGTACTTGCAGCCATACATGATGGGTGGGCAAGCGGAGCGCATGTGCACTTCCTTTGCACCGTTGGCATACAGAAAATCCACGGTTTCCTTGAGCTGCGTGCCTCGCACGATCGAATCGTCCACGAAAAGCAGCTTTTTATTCTCAATCAGCTCATGCACCGGAATCTGCTTCATGCGCGCCACCTTGGCGCGATCCGCCTGCTTTTGCGGTGTGAAGCTGCGCGACCACGTGGGCGTATACTTGATATACGGGCGCGCATACGCCGTATGCGAAATATTGGCATATCCAATGGCGTGCGGCACACCCGAATCGGGTACGCCCGCAACGTAATCCAGCTCCTGCGCGTTGCCCGAAGCCATATCCAGCTCTGCCATCAGCTCACCGTTACGGTATCTCATGGCCTCCACGTTGACACCCTCGTAGCTAGAGGTAGGATAGCCGTAATACGACCACAAAAAGGCGCACATCTTCATCTCTTTTCCCGGCTTGCTAAGCTGCACGATGCCGTCATTCGGGGAAAGCTCTACGATCTCGGCAGGTCCCAGCTCGCGCACGGGAGTATATCCCAGCTTTTGCGCTGCAAAGGATTCAAAGGTCACGGCATACCCGTCCTCGCCCTTGCAAACGATGACCGGAATTCTGCCCACCTTATCGCGCGCCGCGATCAGGTGCCCGTTCTGCTTGAGGATCAGGATCGAGCAGGTGCCGTCGATCAGCGACTGGGCATATTTGATGCCGTCCGCAAAATTCTCCTTCTGATCGATCAGCGCAGCTACCAGCTCGACCGTGTTGACTCTGCCGCCGGTCATAGCGTCAAAGTGTCCGCGGCTACCGCCGAAATACAGATCGATCAGCTGCTCGGCATTGTTGATCAGACCAATGGTGCAGATGGCATACGTGCCGTGATGTGAGCGGATCAGCATGGGCTGCGGATCGGTATCGCTGATGCAGCCGATTGCCGAGATGCCCGACATCTCGGCAAAAATGTTTTCAAATTTGGTGCGGAAGGGCGCACTTGTGATGCTGTGGATCTTGCGCTGCAGCCCGATCTCGGGGTCATATGCCGCAAGTCCTCCGCGCTGTGTTCCCAAGTGGGAATGGTAATCTGTTCCGAAGAACACGTCCAGCAGGCAATCCTTATTTGAGGTGATGCCGAAAAATCCTCCCATAGTGTCTCCTTTGTTTGTGCGTGTGGTTTTTTATGCGTTCAGTTTTTGTTGCAGTGCCGCATCCTTGGCAAGCACGGCAGCGGTATCCTTTGCTCTCTTCTGCTCCAGCTTGGCGGCAAGAGAGGCATCCTCAATTGCCAGCATCTGAATGCAAAGCAGGGCTGCGTTGACAGCACCGTTGAGTGCAACCGTGGCAACCGGCATACCCGAGGGCATTTGCACCGTGGCAAGCAGCGCATCCATGCCGTCCATGGCACCGCCCTTGACCGGAATACCCACCACGGGCAGCGTGGTTCTTGCGGCAATGGCGCCTGCTAAGTGTGCCGCCATGCCTGCAGCTGCGATAATGGCGCCAAAGCCCGCCTTTCGTGCGCCTGCCGCAAATGCAGCCGCCTGATCGGGCGTTCTGTGTGCGCTGTATACGTGCACCTCATAGGGCACGTCAAAATCCTTGAGTGTATCGATAGCCTTTTGTACTACGGGAAGATCACTGTCGCTTCCCATAATCACTGCGATTTTTTTCATACCTTTGCTCTCCATTTCAAAAAATACAAAAAGGGCAGTCCTATCCTAATTGCTTAAGACAGGATTGCCCAGGCGGTCGGCTTGACTTGACTCCCCGCTCCCTCTGTGTACTCTCACATTCCGCCGGTTACGGGAAGAAATTTCCTTATATTCAGTATACCGTTTTTTCGCCAAAATGTCAATGCGCAAAAGGGATAATTCCATGCAATCCCAACGCACTCTTTTGGCATTTTTGACAAACGGCTGAATCTGCCGGGCAACCGAGTCCGATCAGTCGATCCATGCGGTGTAGGTGGTTACACCGCTGATGGTCTCACCGTCGATCTGCAGTGCAGTCGGCGTATCAAATTCAACCGTGATTTTCTTGCCGGTCAGCACGTCGATGCTCTTCTTGTACTTCACGTGCTCACCCGTGAAGATCTTGGGAAAATGCATCAGCGTCGCAAGCTTGCCCGACGTGTGCCATACGCAGCAGGTCAGCGTATCACCGCCGCGCACCTGATCGGGGGCGACGCGCATGCCGCCACCGTAGTACTTACCGTACATAGCGGACGCAAGCCAGATCTTTTTGTACTGCTTGGTCACACCGTCCACAGTCACCTTGCCCGAGGGGCACTTGAAGCCGCCAAGCAACAGCTTGATCGACTCTGCGGTGTAGTTGATCTTCTTGACCCCCTGCTCCTTGAGCTTGTCGGTCACCTCGCACACCATGCCGTCCAACCCAAAGCCAATGCCGTTGACGTAGCGGTAGGTCTTGCCCGCAACCTTGACGTGGGGCAGCTTGGTAAGATACTGATTGAGCTGTACCGGCTCGGTATCCTCATTCCTGCCCAGATCGCGCAAAAAGTCATTGCCCGTGCCGCTCTTCCACAGATATACGGGCACACTGTATGTAGCGCCATCCAGCGCGTTTGCAAGACGCATAAGTGTGCCGTCACCACCGCAGATCAGCACGCGATCCTGCGCGCTCAGCGCACAGATCTCCTCGCGCACATCCACCGCGGTCATATCCTTTGCCTGCGTATCGGGCGCAGAGGCATACTTCATAGCGGAATCCAGAGCAGAGGTTACGTCGTTGTTATTTGCATGGGGGTTGTACAAAATCAGAGTCATAGTTCCCTCCGTGTAATATGTAAATTAAATTTTTCCAATCAAAGCAGACGGATGCCCGCCTGTGCGCAGATGCTTCTGGTTTGCTCATCCCAGATGCCGGACTGCACCTCGCCGATGTGTGCACTGCCCATCAGCAGCATGCAAAGGCGCGACTGTCCGATACCGCCACCCACCGTCAGGGGCAGCTCGCCCGCCAGCAGCATTTTGTGGAATGGCAGCTCTCTGCGGTCATCGCAGCCCGACTCACGAAGCTGCGCGTCCAGCGAAGCCTCATCCACGCGAATGCCCATGGAAGAGATCTCCAGTGCGCGACCCAGCACCTCGTTCCAGAACAGCAGGTCTCCGTTGAGCGACCAATCGTCATAGTCAGGCGCTCTGCCGCCGTGCGGCTTTCCATCCGAGAGCTTGGCGCCGATGCCGATGACAAACACGGTTTTGTGGATCTTGGTAAATTCATGCTCGCGCTGCTCGGGAGTCAGATCGGGATACAGATCGCACAGCTCCTGCGAGGTAATAAAGGTGACCTCGCGGCACAGCTTGCCGGTCAGCTGCGGAAAATGCACCTGCAGCTGCTCCTCTGTTGCGCACACAGCGCCCACGATTGCCTTGACCATCAGCTTCAGGTAATCAATATTTCTCGCCTCTCTGGTAATCACCTTTTCCCAGTCCCATTGGTCGACGTAGATCGAATGGATATTGTCCAGCTCCTCGTCGCGGCGAATTGCGTTCATGTCGGTATAAAGACCGTTGCCCATGGTAAAGCCATAGCGCAAAAGCGCAAGTCTTTTCCATTTTGCCAAGGAGTGCACCACCTCTGCATGCTTGCCGTCCAGTGCGGGCACGTCAAAGGAAACGGGGCGCTCGTAGCCGTTGAGGTTATCGTTCAGACCCGATTCACTTGCCACAAACAGCGGCGCGGACACGCGCTTGAGGTTCAGCGCAGCACAAAACTCGCGCTGAAACGTGGTTTTGATATGCTCGATTGCGCGCTGTGTCTGATACGCATCCAACACCTGCGTATATCCTGCGGGAATATAACAATGACTCATAACGGGCTCCTTGCAAGAACAATTCAATACTTACTGATATTATATCATAAACCCCTTCCCTTATCAAGTCTTTTTTGTAAACTCGCGTATCTTTTTATGCGCGCGCGCACGCTTGACAGGGCGTATAAAGCATGGTATAATCATATTAAGTATATCCACTATTTGTACAAGGAGGCAAACATGGTTACGCAAAAGAAAAAAGGCGCAATTCTCAAGGGGCTCGCCTTCCCCATCGGCTACTTTGTTTTCATGAATATTTTCCAGTATGCCGCACTGATTTTGTACATGATCTTCTGTCTTATGCGAGATCTGTTCATCCCCCTGCTTTCCAAGTCAGACTCACCCATGGAGTTTTTTGAAAATTTTGCACAGCTTGCCGAATCCCCCACCTACGTTGCCAAGCTAACTGAAACGTTGGTCAATGAAATGAGCGGCTCGGCTGTCATGCTGATCTCTGCTTTGACCTCCATACTGGCACTGGTGATTCTTTGGCTGGTGTTCAACAGAAAGAACCGCAACTTTGCAAAATATTTCAGCTTCAAGCCCGCACCCGTGCGCTCGATTTTCGCCGCCATCCTGCTCGGACTTGGCTGGTTCCTTTTGGTCAATGTAGCGCTTGTGCTGGTCAGCCTGCTTACCGACCTTGCCGTTAATCATCTGCTCTTCCCCCTCATGGAATCGCTTTACGAGCAGGTGCGACAGCTGGGAGACCCCGATCTGACCGAGTCCATAGGTATTTTGGTTGATTCGTTCAAAGAGGCTTACAAGATCAGCACCGAAACCGTGGTACCCTCGCCCGATTTCGGATGGTTTACCGTTGCCGCTGTGCTCTTTGCTCCGCTGGTGGAGGAGATCATTTTCCGCGCAGGCCCCATCAATAACCTCAAAACCCGCCTGCCCGTTTTCTGGACCGTTCTGATCACCTCGGTGCTGTTCTCGCTGGCGCACATTGGCGGAATGCAGCTCTCCCAGCTTGCATATACGCTGGTGCTGGGCATGCTGGCAGGCTATCTGTTTATCAAATCCGAATCCATTTATCCCGCCATTATCTGCCACTTCTGTTTCAACGGTGCAAATCTGTTTACCCTTGTCGTATACGAGCTGTTGAGTCTGAATCAAGTTTTCCCCGGCGAAGACGGCTGGTACTATCAGGCTGTAGATTTTGTGCTTAAGCCCAATGCCGACAAGCTGGTGGAATGGTATAACGTTTTCTCGATTCTGTTTACCATTGCGGGCGCCATTCTCTCAATTCCCATGATTGCCGTGGGTATCATCCTGCTTTGCTCCATTCGCAAAAAACCGCAGAAAAAGGACGATTCGCAACCCGCCTTGATCGAGATCGATGCAAGCGCGGAGTCAGCCGTTCCCGCGCAACCCTCGCTTGAACAGCAGGCACCCTTGACCGCCGAAACAAACGATCCCTTTGCCGACATTTAAGATTCTGAACTATGACTATCAAAATTCTCGCAGTGGGTGACGTGGTGGGAAAGCAGGGGCTTGACCACCTCGCCACCACCCTGAACAAACAAAAAGAGGCGCTTGGCGTTGACTTTTGCATTGTCAACGGTGAAAACGCCTCACAAATCAAGGGCATTTGCCGCGCAGATGCCGAACAGCTGCTTTATGCGGGCGCAGATCTGATCACACTGGGCAATCATGCCTACAGCGCGCCCGACACGGGTGCTTTTCTGGACGAGCGCCCCGACGTGATCATCCGTCCTGCTAACTACCCTGCCACCAATCCCGGCTTTGGCTGCACTGTAGCCGACGTGTGCGGCATTCGCGTGCTGTGCATCAATCTGCTTGGAACGGTACATATGGATCCGCTCGACAACCCTTTTTTGACCCTGGAGCGCATTCTGAGTGCACAAAAGGGCAATTATGATATTGCTGTGCTTGACGTGCACGCTGAGGCAACCAGCGAAAAGATTGCCCTGGCGCGCGCCTTTGACGGACGCATATCGGTCATTTTCGGCACGCACACGCACGTAGCGACTGCGGACCTGCAGATCCTGCCCGGCGGTACCGGCTACGTAACCGACCTTGGCATGACAGGCCCCGAGGGCGGTGTGATCGGTGCTGCAACCGAGCCGGTTTTGCGCATGCTGCGCGACCACATGCCTGCACGCTTTACCGTGGCACAGGGTCGCGTTCGCGCCCATGCCGTTCTGTTCTCGGTAGACACCGAGACCGGGCGCACCACCTCTGCCAAGCAGCTCATCTTTTAGCACCATGCTTTTTTCAAATTCTGACGAAAGGAGAGCCTCTGCATGAGAAAAGGAACGCTGATTCTTCGCTCCCGCCTTGCCCTGCTCAAGCCCTTTATTTCGGGCGGCTCGCTTGCAACCATTCGCGTCTGGCAGGATAGAGTAGGCAAGCTGATGTCTGTCTCCCACCGCGAGGACGTAACTGCGGAAGATTTTTCCATCGGCTCCATGCCCGCCTCTATGGTCAAGCCGCGCGATGAGGTTTCTCCCGGCGTTATCCTATACCTGCACGGCGGCGGATACACCTGCGGTGACCTGGACTATGCCAAGGGCTTTGCCTCGATTCTGGCAGCCCGCTGCGGTGTTCGCGTGCTGTGCGTGGCATACAGATTGGCTCCCGAGCACCCCTTCCCCGCAGCCATTGACGATGCAGAGGATGCTTACGGCTACCTGCTCTCGGCAGGCTTTGCACCGGGTCAGATCATGCTGTGCGGCGAGAGTGCGGGCGGCGGACTTTGCTATTCCCTTTGCCAAAAGCTCAAAGCCAAGGGCAGAACCATGCCCGCAGGCATTATTGCCATCTCCCCCTGGACTGATCTGACGGGAAGAGCAGAATCCTATAAGACAAACGAAAAAATCGACCCGACGCTGACCGCTGAGCGACTCAAATTCTACGCCGACTGCTACATGTACGGCGCCGCTCCCGATCAATCGGGCAAGAACCTTTACCCCAAGACCTGCGACGACCCCGAGGCAGATGCGGCTGCCAAATCCAACCCCTTGGCATCTCCCTTGTTCGCGGATCTTACCGGTATGCCCTCCTCCCTGATCTTTTGCGGCAGTGCCGAGATTCTGCTGGACGACTCCACAAAGCTGCACGAGCGCCTGCTGGATGCGGGTGCACAAAGCGAGCTGGTGGTCACACCCGAAATGTGGCACGGCTACGTGCTCTACTGCATCAAGGACTACGACCGCGATTTTGCTCGCATTCGCAAGCATATCAAAGCCCTGATCCCCAATCAGAAAAAGCTGCGCTGGATGGCGCTGGATAACGCTGCCAAGATCTTCCCCGCAGCCAGAACGCGCTCCTGGAGCAACGTATTCCGTCTGGCGGCTACCATGACCGAGCCTGTTGACAAGGACGCCTTGCGCATAGCTCTTGACGTCACGCTGCGCCGTTTTCCCTCGATTGCTGTGCGCATCAAGGCAGGATTCTTCTGGTACTATCTGGAGGAGCTGCCGCACGCGCCCGAGATCATGGAGGAAAAGCCTTACCCCCTTGCGCGCATGCCCTTTGACGATATCCGCAAATGCGCCTTCCGCGTCATTGTTTACGACAAGCGCATTGCGGTGGAATTTTTCCATGCGCTGACCGATGGCAACGGTGGCTTGATCTTTTTGAAGACCCTGGTTGCCGAGTATATCTATCAGAAATACGGCGTCAAGGTGCCGCCCGAGAGCGGTGTGCTGGATCGCCTGGAGGAGCCTGATCCTGCAGAGCTGGAGGACAGCTTTTTCAAGTATGCCGGCAAGTATGCCCTGCCCCGCAAGGACTCGGATGCATATTCTATTCGAGGCTTGCGCGAGCTTGACGGTTTCCGCACCAACACCACCTTTATTCTGGATGCCGAGGCGGTGCGCACACGCGCCAAGCAGCAGGGTGTGACCGTGACTGCCTATCTGACCGCTGCACTGACCGTGGCGGTGGACAGACTGCAAAAGGAGCAGGTGCACAATCCCGCCAAGCACAAGCCCATCAAAATTTTCGTGCCGGTCAACCTGCGCAGCATCTTCCCCTCCAAAACCCTGCGCAATTTTATCCTTTACGCCATTCCCAGCATTGAAACCAAATATGGCGAATATGATTTCCCCGAGCTGTGCCGCAGCATACAATACCAGATGAAGCTGCAGATCACACCGCGCCGCATGGCTGCCATAATTGCCAACAACGTTTCCAGTGAAAAAAGCCTTTTGATCCGCGCAGTTCCCCTACCGCTCAAAAACATCATTATGAAGGGCGTTTATTCGGCGGTGGGCGAGCGCAAATCCTGCTTCTCGTTCTCCAATCTGGGCGTTTCCAATATGCCGCCCGAATTTGAGCAATACGTGGATAGGCTCGATTTCGTGTTAGGCACGCAAAGAACCCAACGCTACAACACAGCGCTGGTTACCTACAAGGGCAAGATGATGTTCAATATCACCAGAAACACTGCCAAGCCGCTGCTTGAGCAGCACTTTTATCAGGTCTTGCGCGAGCTTGGCATTCACGTCATCGCGCAGAGTAACGCAAGAGAATAGGAGGTTACTCTTATGTTTTGTATCAAATGCGGCGTAGAGCTGACAGACGGGCAAAATATTTGCCCCGTATGCGGCACACGCGTCTATCATCCCGACGTACCGGTCAAGGAAGCCTTGCCCACGTATCCCAAAAAGGATTTCGAATCCGAGGAATTCAACCGCAAGGGCGTTTTGTTTGTCGTAACCATCCTCATGATGCTGATCACGGGGCTTGCGTTGGCTTTTGATATCACCATCAACGACGCCATCGTATGGTCCGGCTACGTGACAGGCAGCTTGTTCGTGCTGTATTTCTGCATCATTTTCCCCTTGTGGTTCAGGCGCACCACGCCCGCCGTTTTCGTACCGGTCGGCTTTGCATCTATTATTCTGTTCCTTTTTTATATCAATCTGCACACGTCCGGCAATTGGTTTTTGTCCTTTGCCTTCCCCGTAGCGGGCATCTTTGGATTGATCATTACCGCCATGGCAACGCTTTGCCATTATTTGCGTCGCGGCTGGCTTTACATCATTGGTGGAGGCTTGCTGGCACTGGGCGGCTGGATTTTGCTGCTCGAATTCTTCCTGCACCTGACCTTTTCGCTGCCAAGTCACGTGATCTGGTCTCCCTTCCCCTGCGCTACGCTTGCGGTATTTGGCATGATGTTGATCATCATCGCCATTGTCAAGCCGCTCAAGGAATCGCTCAAGCGCGTATTCTACGTGGGAAAAATGTAAGAAAAAGAAAAGAAAACAAACAGAGCAAGAGTACAAGGAAAGAATCCTTATATTCTTGCTCTGTTTGTTTTCTGTGAATGAATTGATGCTAACGCATCATGAATTGGTTTCGCCATGAATTCTCGCTTCGCTCCATGAATTGAATTGCAACCAATGTGCCGCAAGGCACGATTCATGCCGAAGGCAATTCATGAAAGCTTGCCTTTCAATTCACGCAATCGCGAGGTTGCAATTCATTGCGTGTTCTCCGTTAAGGATAACACGCATTGCGTGCAAGGGTTTTCTTTTTTTATCATTTCGCAATCATCTTCCGCCGCGGAAGCCGCCGCCACCGCCACCGCCCGGTCGACCGCCGCCGTGAGAGCCGCGTCCACCACCCGACGAAATGATGGTGTGCGTGACAATCTTGCCAATCACACGATCATCCCTGTGCGTCAGCTCCAGCTTGGCAAATCTGTCAAGCGGATAGGACGAGGAAGGATTTTTTCTCTTGTAGCTTGCCTGAATACCGCCAATGCTCAGTCCGGCTGCAATGCCGCCTATGATCAAGGCACCAACCAAAATCACCTGCCACGGCACACCAAGTCTGCCGTTATATGCCTGCGCACTCAGCTTGGCAAAAGCGCAAAGTCCGCTTGCCACGTCGTATTCATACTTAAAGCTGTCGTAAACGTCGCCATCATCCAGTATGTACTCGATCTCCTTTTGGTTGATCCTTTGCGCTGCGTCTCCGTAGGTGTACATATAATAATTGTACTCCCCGTACGCGCGCTCCACCACCATCAGCACAAGATCGTCGTCTCCATCCAGCCCGTAAGCGGCAAGCACGTCGTCTCCCCAGACGTCGCGTCCGACGTAATCAAACACAAACGCGAAGATCGGAATGCCCATCTCATCACATGCATGGGCAAACGCCCGATTGATCCTCTGCTCTTGCTCGTCGTCCAGCAGATCGTCCACGTCGTTGACCGAAACCAACTCACGCGGATACAGCTCCTCTGTCTTGTCCGTCTCGTCTGCCGCCACGGGCAAAGCGCAGAGCAACGAGAGCAGTAAGGCTACCGTCATCAAAATACAAATTCTTCTCATAGCAGCACCCACCCCACAGCAAAGACGACTGCCGCAACGGCTGCCATAATGGCGCAAAATGCGGCTGCCAGCTTGAATTTACTGATCGGAAGCTCTCCGTACACCTTGCCGGTAAAGCCGTTCATGGCATACTTGTAGATCTTTCCCGCTTTGTCGCGATAGGTCAATACCCAAACGGGCATGAGCGCATATTCCCAATGGCTCTTGTGAATCTGCATACGTGGTGCGGTTTTTGCCACCTGTCCGTCAATCGTGCCGCGCAGCAGTCTGTCGGCATAGTCCTGCATGCGGAGTCTGACCTCCTCGCTCAAAGAGTCTCTTTCCACGTCTCTCTTTTTGGCAACAAAGCCGGTCAGATACGGTGCGGAAAACGCCTCCAAGGACTCGGACGGATAAGGCAGTACGCCCTCAAGCATTTGCTTATCCTCGGTGGAAAGCGCGCTGGTCACGATATCCTCAAAATGGATCTCGCCCTCGCGCTCAAATTCCAGCCTCGTGGTCTCGGTGTATTTGACGTTGCCCACCAACCAGGTGCGGATGCGCGTGCCCTCTGCCGTGATGGCAGCAGAGCTGTCCGCATCGGTGACCCAGAAGGGATAATAGACGCCGGTGATCTTATCCACCTGCTCGGCGCAAAAATAATCGCGCGGCACAAAGCGGTGGCTCTTGGCATATTTCAAGAACTTTTCAATCGCCTGCTTTTTGCCAAACTTGAAAGGAATGATGCGGTCGGGTCGGAACACGCCCGACAGCTGATCCGAGAGCACGACGGGATTGTGGCAATAGTAGCAGAAATCTGCCACTGTCTCCCCATCCGCCATGACCTGGGCTCCGCAGGAAGGGCAGGAATACGCGTGCATCTGCTCGCGGAATTCCTCATCCATCTGCTCCCGCTCACGGGCACGCTCGGCACTGTCCGAGGCGTCCAGCTCATCCTTGGAAAAATCCGAAAGACAAAACTCGCAGGCAAATTTGCCCTTTTCGGCATCGAATACAAGACCCGCGCCGCAATTGGGGCATTGATACGTTACGGTTGTTTGTTCCATAAAAACGGATTACGCGCGCTTTGTGCCGCACTCGGAGCAGAACTTGGCTGCCCCCTCGTTCTTATGTCCGCACTCGGAGCAAAACCAGCTGCTGTCCTCCGGCTTTTTTGCACCGCATTCCGAGCAGAACTTGCCCGTGTTCACAGCACCGCATGCACAGGTCCAGCTTGCCGCTGCCTCAGGCTTTTTTGCACCGCACTCGGAGCAGAACTTGCCCTGGTTGACAGCGCCGCAAGCGCAGGTCCAGCCCGAAGCCGCAGCCTCTGCAGCCGCCTTTTTCTCCTCTGCGTCACGTGCCATTTGCGCACTGTTGGTCTGGCTTGCGGCTGCCATAAAGCCGCCGCCTGCATTCATACCCATGCCCATGCCCATAAACGCTTGCGCAGAGCCGCCCTGATTGCTGCCCGCAGCCTCAAAGCCGCGTGCCATGGCGCCCTGTACGTAGCCTTCACGGATCGCAGCATCGCCAAGCATTGCGCCCTGATTGCGCATATTGATCAGCTTCTTGCTCTCTTCATCATAAGAAACGCTGGCAATGCCAACAGAGAGCACCTCCATGCCGCGCAAAGCCTTCCAATCCGCATCCAGCTCGTTTGCCATGTAGGCGGAGAGCTCGCGAGATTTGCTTGCTACGTAAGAGATGCGGATGCCGTCCGCAGACATGCGGTTCACAGCTGCCTGCAAAGCCTCCAAAAACTCGGAAAGATACTGCTCGTTGATCGCACCGATGTCGACGCGGTACGCATTCTTGGGCAGTGCCTCGGTATAAAATTTGATAGGATCGGTAATCTTGATGGAATAGGTGCCATGCGCGCGCAAGAACAGCTCGGCATTGTAGAACTGGTCAAAGTAATTCACGGGCGAACGAGTGCCGAACTTGATGCCCTTGATCTCCTGCAGGTTGATAAAGTAAACCTTCTGCGAGTAGGACGGTACGCCGCCAAACTTGATACGCGCAAAGGTATCCTTGATTGCCTCTCCCAGCTCACCGTTGAACATGGAAGGCGCGCTGGAGTTGTCTACCTTAAAGTAGCCCGGCTCGGCAGTATAGTCCACGATCTTGCCGCCGTCCACCAGCATCATAAACTGACCGGGATAGACGTGGATCACGGAGCCGTTGGATACAGTGCCTGCGCTACCCTTGAAATTGTTGTTTCTCTTGTCGTTTCTGCGAACTGCCACACCGGTGGTGAAAACAGTCGTATCTCCCATGGAGTCGGCTTCAATGACCTCCAGCCACTGATCTGCAAGTGCGCCGCCTACGGCGTCAAGTGCTGCTTTGATAATACCCATTTGTATATCCTCCTTGTCTGTTTTCTCTGAAATTTGTCTTGTTTTATATTATGCGTTGCTTCCGTAGGGCAACAGCTCCAGATCCTCATTGTGCTCCAGCGCCCAGGTCACAGCCCAGTTGCCGGGGAACAGCAAAAGATCATTGCCGCGCACGTCCTGAATCCACTTGGTCTCGGCAGACAGCTTGAGCTTGGAGGGATCGATCTCCTTGCCGCTCTTGCTTCCCACGTAGCGGATGATATCGTACGGGATCTCGCGCTGAATGTACCCAACGCCGTACTCGGATTGCATACGGAACTTGAGCACGTCATACTGCAGCACGCCAACCACGCCAACGATCACGCGTTCCATACCGCTGTTGGGTTCAAAGAAGATACGGATCGCACCCTCCTGCGCGATCTGCATCATGCCCTTGGCAAACTGCTTGCGCTTCATGGAATCGATCTGCTCCACAAACGCGAAATGCTCGGGAGTAAAGTTGGGGATGCCCTCGTATTCGACCTTCATGCCGGGCTGACAGATGGTGTCACCGATTGAGAAAATGCCCGGGTCAAATACGCCGATGATGTCGCCCGCATAAGCCACTTCAACGCCCTCACGTGCCTGTGCCATCATTTGCTGCGGTTGAGCAAGCTTGATATTCTTGCCGCCCTGCACGTGGAAATACTCTTTGCTTCTCTCAAATTTGCCCGAGCAGATGCGCATAAAGGCAATTCTGTCGCGGTGCGCCTTGTTCATGTTTGCCTGAATCTTGAATACGAATGCCGAGAATCGCTCGTCGCTCGATTCGATCTCCACCTCGCCTGCCTTATGAGACAGCGGTGCAGTGGTCATTTGCAAAAAGCTCTCAAGGAAGGGCTCAATGCCAAAGTTGTTGAGCGCGGAGCCAAAGAACACGGGGGAGAGCTTGCCTGCGCGGACAAGATCAAGGTCAAAGCCGAAATCGGCAACGTCCAAAAGCTCGATCTGCTCGGCAAGGTTTTGGCGCAGTCGCTCGCCAATCAGCTCGTCCATGCGCGCGGTGTCCTCGAAATCCACCGCAATACCCTGCAGACGGTTTCTGCCACCGTGGAAGTTATCAAAGGTCAGAATCTGTCTCTTTTCGCGGTCGTACACACCCTTGAAATCCACGCCACAGCCGATCGGCCAGTTCATGGGATAGGTGCGGATGCCGAATTCCTGCTCCAGCTCGTCCAAAAGATCCAGAGGATCGCGTGCCTCGCGGTCCAGCTTATTGATAAAGGTGAAGATCGGAATGCCTCGCATCGCGCAAACCTTGAACAGCTTGCGGGTCTGCGCCTCAATACCCTTCGCCGCGTCGATGACCATGACCGCGCTGTCGGCAGCCATGAGCGTACGGTAGGTGTCCTCCGAGAAGTCCTGGTGTCCGGGGGTGTCCAGAATATTGATACAGTAGCCGTTGTAGTTGAACTGCATAACGGACGAGGAAACCGAGATACCTCTCTGCTTCTCCAGCTCCATCCAGTCCGAAACGGCATGCTTATCGCTGTGCTTGCCCTTGACCGAGCCTGCGGTCTGAATCGCGCCACCGTACAAAAGGAATTTCTCGGTCAGCGTGGTCTTACCTGCGTCAGGGTGCGAAATAATGGCAAACGTACGACGTTTTTGAATTTCGTGTAAGCTTTGTGCGTCAATCATATTTATTTATCCTTTGTAAAAAATCAATATACATAGTTATTATAACATGATTGTGAAAAAAATGCAAGTCCCGCACACAGATTTCACACGTGGCATTGAAAAGCAGCCCTCCTTGTGCTATAATGGACGTATAACCCATTACTTTGGAGGTGCTTATGCCAAGCTTAAAGAAAAATGCGCCCCTGCGCTGCGCGGTCAGACGTGAGGATATTCTGCTGACCGAGGACGACAAGCTCAGAGTGTATGCAAATACCCCCACCGAGCCGTACGTCCCCACGCAAATCAACGACCAAGCTCCGCCCGAGTCCTCGTCCTTTATGGACGTATGTGAACGAGCAAAAAAGCGCAAGACACAGATTCTGACCTTCTTCCACGACCACTTTTTCGGCGGCGGTGAGCGCGAGCTGCATCTGACGCATCCCGAATTCATTGACTGTACCAAAAAGCTCTCGGATTTTGCCGCCACCTACTGTATGGGCATCGGTGCCAGCGTGACCAATCCGCTTGACCTTGGCCGCACCTTCAAGCAGGACGTGGGCGTGGGCGGCCAGCACCGCTTTTTCTCGGAGGGCGTGCTCAATCCCGACGGCACCTTCGCCTTTGACGCCATGCTCAGCGAAAAATGGTGCAACAACAAGGGATACGTGTATCCCGAGTTTGTCCGCGCCCGCCTGTTTGCCTACACCGAGCAGGATAACGGCACACCCTACCTGGTCATTGATCCGGCATCGATCTGCGAGATCCCCGATACGGAATATACCTGCACGCTCTCACACGAGCCCTGGGAGCTGAGTCAATATTTTGGCAACAAGCACGTAAAGCTTCGGGGAAAGACCTCTCTTGCCGGTAACAGAGTTTTTGCCGTGCTTTATATGGACACGCCCGAGATGGACTACTTCCACCCCGGGGCCGTGCAGTACGTGCATCACGTCATTGACATGTACCGCGAAAAGGGTGTGGAATTCATGGAGCTGTATTCCGACGAAATGCACATTCAGTTTGACTGGGATCTGGGCTCTCATTTTGGCCCTTATGAAATTCCAACGCGCTACATGACGCCCAATTTTGAAGCCGAGCTTGCAAAAATCGACCCGATTTTTGCCGATTTTGATCGCGCGCTGATCTACTTTGGCTACGACATGCACACCGACCGCGCCACATTCGGCCGCTCACACACCCAGCACGTTCTGGGTAGCACAAAGGCTGCGCTCGCCCGCACCTTCCGCTTGCGCAAGACGTATTTTGAAATGCTCTCCGACCGCGTCGTACACCTGTGCTGTGATGCCAGAGATTATATTCGCGATACCTACGTAAAAAATGCCGGCTGGGATCCCTTCTGCGTCGGTCACGCCACCTGGCAGGAATCCCCCACCTGCGACAAATACGGTCCGGGCCATGAGGGTATGTTCAACCTTGCCACCATCAACGGCTACTGTGCCTACGATTACTCCCCCTCTTACGTATACTCCAGCACCATCCGCGAGGCGATCTCGGGCTGCTACGACTATTTCAAATGGAACGACTACTTCTCCTACGGCGGCACAGACTTTTGCGAAAGCGGCTGGTTTGACCGCAACTACTACGGCGGTGCGATGTCCGCATCTCTCGGCTCGCTCAACCGCAACGAGGTCTGCCTGTGGGGCGCGTGGGGCTTCCCGGATCAGGCAAGACGCCGCATGTCCTGCGTGCAAAACGGCTTTGGCTCGCACATTCCGCGCGAGGGCATCGTGACCTACAACCGCCCGCGCGACGCCAAGGTCCTGTACGTGTACCCCAAGGATCTGACCATGATCGAGGAGCGATTTGGCAGCTGGATGGTGCAATACGCTTACGCCAACTACTGCCCCGCCGACCGCATCACCGCGCTTGGCAAGGTAGAAAACGGCAGGCTTGCCCTGGGAATTTGCTCGTACGATACCGTTGTCGTGGGCTTTGAGCCCTTCTATAACCCCGATTTTGTCACTCTGCTTGCAGAATTTGCAAGTGCAGGAGGACGCGTGATCTGGAACGCCGCACCGCCTGTTGACGAGCTTGGCAACGTGCCCGGGGTGTGGCTTGATCTGTTCGGTCTTGGTGCAGTGCAGACCGTGACCGAGGGCGGCACGGCAGACACCGTGCGCTTTACGGGAGCGCTTGCGGATATCGCGCCTATGCGCGTGCCCACAAATATGCTGCCGGACAGAATTTACCGGGTTGAAGCAGGTGACCTTGCAAGCCCCGTGGCCTATGCCGACGGCGAGCTGATCGGAGTCAGCCGTTCTTATGAAAAAGGCTCTCTGACCTATATCGGCTGTCGCTTGCGCGACGATCAATCGGGCGAATCGGGCGACGCGCCCTCTACGCTGTTTGACGTGCTCAAGGCGCTTGGCGCGTATGGCGGCACACAATGCCCCGACAGTCCTGAAACAGTTTCCCGCAAAACAGAGTATTTCGCCACCCAATTTCCCAACGGTGCATATTCGATCTGCCGCCACTATCACTCCATGAAGGAGCTTTGGCCATTGGGTATGTTCAGACGCCGCCGGGAGGACGACGAAAAATTCATGGAAACCTATGACCTGTTGGTACCCACCTCGCTTGATTTTTCCGATTTTTCGATGGATGGCCACAAGATCACCTACCGAGGCGAAAACTTTTTGCAATACCGCCTGAACGAAAACGGCGGCCTGATTGCCTTCCGCGGTGATCACACCTGCGGCATCACGATCGACGGCAAGGAATATACCGTGACAGATACGCCTGCCAATACGGCTTTTGGCATCCTGGAGGACTGCAGAGTGCCGGATGGCTACCGCATGGGCTGGATGGTGGACTCCGACGCTCCCGTGGTGGACGTTTTCACAAAGATCCCCGAGGGCGCAGAGCTTTACGCAGCCCCCGGCGCGACGGGCGAGGAGCTGATCGCGTGCGACGGACTGTCTTACCAAGGCTCCAAGATCCATAAGGGCAGCACCAGATGCGTTGTGGTGTTGGTTAAGTAAAAACAAAAAAACAGCCCGACGAGGCTGACGAATTAGCGAAAAAAATACACGGAGATTGTTTCAAAATCAATCTCCGTGTTCGTTTTTATTCCGCAGCCCCATCGGGCTTTCTTTTTTCTCAATCTTTCTTTTTGGATTTTTTGACGTCAATGATCCAGCAGACAACATTGGTGATGAGCGAAATAATATTGATCACCAAAAATGCGATAAACAGCGGCGTTACTTGCTGCATAAGAGAGGTAGCCGACCAGAAAATCGCACCCAGCGAGGTGATCAGGCATACAATCCAGAAAAAGCTTCTGTTTTCTTGCATATCTTCCCTCCCAATCAGCCCAAAAAGCGCATAAACATCATGATTCCAATCGTAATAATGGACGCAAGCGTGGCAAACATGGCAATAAATACGTGGATATTTTCTTTTCTCATAAATACCTCCCGCTTCTTGATTTGCATCTTCAGTATAGCATAATCCGGGGCAGTTGTCAACCATCGGGGATTCCCCGGACGAAAACACGCAAAGTTTTCATAAAATTCATAGGAAAAAGGCTTGACAAATGGAAATAAAAGAGGTATAATATTGCCTGCGAGTTATGCAATGGCCCCTCGCAAGTATGGAGATGTACTCAAGTGGCCGAAGAGGCGCCCCTGCTAAGGGTGTAGGCCGGGTAACCGGCGCGAGAGTTC
>SVQP01000025.1 GCA_015065285.1 Oscillospiraceae bacterium
GCTTCAATATCACTATCGCAGCAGCGATAATATCACTCCGACGCAGTCGGAATATCACTCATATAGCAAAAAGAGAGAGCTTTGCGAAATATCTTTTCGCATGACTCTCTCTTTTCTCCGCTAATTTATCAGCCCCATGCTCCTGCTTTTTTGTTTGCGGCGTTTGCCGCGAAGTCGCCCACGGGGACGCAATTTTTGCCCCGATTTGCTATAATGAGTGGGAATCAGAGCAAAAAAGGGGGACGGATATTTGACCGTACAAGAAATCATTACGCAGGCAAGCAATCTGCTCTCTGGGAAAATTGGGGAGCAGGAGCTGTATACCTGGTTTAACGAAATAGAAATGATGATACAAATGCAGCTGTTTGGGCTGGCAAGAGCCGATGCGGTGCAGTATCAGGTGGGAAAAGGCGAGGTGCAGCCCATAGCCGAGGGGCATTATGAGCGCGTGTATAGTTATTGGCTGCTGGCAAAGGGGCATTTGCGGCTTAAGAACGAATCGGGATATCACCGTTATCGCAAGCTGTACGTATCCGAATACGAGGCGTATCGCAAGTGGGTGATCCGCACACATGGCACGAAGGATGCGGCAGGCAAGGATCGCGGTGTGTACCTCAGCGCCTACGGCATTGCCTGCAAGCATGGATTTGTGGGCAGCGAGCAGCAATGGCTGGCATCCTTGCAGGGCAGAGACGGAGCGGACGGCTTGCAGGGTCCTCGGGGAGAAGCCGGCAAGGACGGTGCGGCATACGACTTGCAATACGATCAATCCACGCACAAGCTGCAGCTGCTGCGCGATGGGCAGAGCATGCGGACGTTTGATCTGACGCAGCAGATGTCGGTGGTCAGCATGCAGGCGGATCAGCTTGGCTACACGTTTGCTTCGGAAGACGAGGGTGAGGTGGCATTTTCGTGGAGCTCGACCGCAGGCGGTAAGGGAAGCGTGTCCTGCACGGTGAATGGAAAGGTGGTAAGTACTGCTACGGCAGAGCAGGGAGAAGTGACGCTGGCGCTTGGGCAGTATTTGCAGGTGGGCGTCAATTCGGTGGTGCTGCAGGTGCGCGATGCGTATGGCTCTGTCGGGGTGCTTGAGTTGAGTGTGACTGCGGTGGCACTGGGAATTTTCTCGGATTTCTCGGCAGATCTGCCGTTTTCGGGAGATATCACCTATCGCTACACGCCATCGGGTGCATGTGCCAAGACGGTGTATTTTGAGCTGGACGGCATACTACACGGCACGGTACAAACGTCTTATTCGGGCAGGCAGCTCTCTTACGTGATTCCCGCGCTCTCGCACGGACACCATACGCTCAAGGTGTATGCAAGGGCAACGGTTGGCGAGAGTGAGATGCAGACAGACGCGCTGTATTATGATCTGATCTGCACTGAGCAGGGAAATACCACACCCATCATTGCCTCGGATTTTTGCACCGCGCGCGTGCTGCAATACACGCGTCTTGCCATTCCGTACGTCGTTTACGTGCCCGGGCAAACGCTGGCGGAGCTTGTGATAAGCGAGGACGGGCAAGAGGCGGCGGTGCTACAGGTTACGTCCGAGCGGCAAACGTATGAATACGTGTGCGCGGCGATGGGTGAGCATGAGATCAGATTGCGCTGCGGCCAGACCGAGAGAGTACTGCGCTTTACCGTGGCAGATGCGGGCATTGACGTGCAGATCGAGCGCTCGGATCTTGCGCTGTGGCTGGATGCCGCAGGCAGAAGCAACAGTGAGCAGCAGCCCGATTGTTGGAGCTTTACAGATGAGGCGGGCAACGAGACCAAGGCAAGCTTTTCGGGCTTTGGCTGGAAAACGGACGGTTGGGTGCAGGATGATACGGGCGGAAGAGTGTTGCGCATTCCGGCAGGCGGCAGCGTGCACGTTCCGTATCCGCTGTTTGCAGGCGACGTGCGCACCGACGGCTTGACTGTTGAGGTGGTGCTTGCCACGCGTGACGTGGTGGATTTTGAGAGCGTGGTGCTGGATTGCTATACCAACCGCGGTCTGGAGATCCGTGCGCGTGCGGCGCAGCTGGATTCGGAGCAGAGCAGCTCACTTTGCTCGTTTGCCGAGGAGCAAACGGTGCATTTGTGCTTTGTCATCGAGCCGCAGAATGCGCAAAGGCTGGTGCATACCTTTGTGAACGGTGTGGACAGCGGTGTGCTGCAATACGCGCCTGATGACAGCTTTACGCAAGCGCAGCCCGAGGGCTTGACGCTGGGCAGCGAGGGCTGCATGGTGGACGTGCATGCCATTCGCGTGTACCGCGCAGCGCTTTCGCGGCATGCGGTGCTGGATCACTTTGTTGCGTCTGCACAGGATCCTGTGGAGATGGCAGCGCGTTACCGCAGAAACCTGGTGTACGATGAATATGGCAGGATCGTGCCGGGCTCGGTGCCCGCACAGCTGTCTTACCTGATCGTGGAGAGCGAGACGCTGCCGCAGTATAAGGGGGATAAGCGCACGTGCAGCGGCTCGTACGTGGACCGTGAGAACAATGCCGCAAGCTTTACTTTTTCGGATGCGGTGATCGACGTGCAGGGTACTTCATCGCAGTATTATGCCACCAAGAACTTCAAAATTGCCTTCAAGGGCGGATTTGTGGGCGCGGACGGAATCATGCGCACCGAATATGCGCTCAGGGAAGGGCAGATTCCTACGCATACCTTCTGTTTCAAGGCGGACGTGGCAAGCTCGGAGGGCGCAAACAACGTCAAGCTGGTGGATTTGTATTGCGGCGCCTGTCCCTTTGAAACAGAGGCGCAGAAGGCGGACTCTCGTGTGCGGCAGGGCATTGACGGCAAGCCGATTCTGCTGTTCTGGCGCAACGCGACCACGGGTGAGGTCAGCTTTTGGGGAAAATACAATTTCAACCACGACAAATCCACGCCCGAGGTGTTCGGGTTTGATCGCAACAAATACCCGCGCCAGCAATCCTGGGAGTTTTTGAACAACACCTCGGATCGCGTGCTGTTTGCAAGCGCGGATTTCTCGGATGAGGGCTGGAAGAATGACTTTGAGGCAAGATTTCCCGAGGATTTTGCTGATCCGACCGATCTTGCGCGCGTCATCGGCTTTGTCGCGTCCTGCAACCCCGATACAGCCACGGGCGAGAACTTGCCCGACGGCACGGTCATTGACGGGGTGAACTACGCTTCGGATACGGCAGAGTACCGATTGGCAAAATTCAGATCCGAGGCAGGGCAGTATTTTGACTTGACCGACCTTTTGTGGTACTATTTGTATACCGAGCTGTTTTTGATGATCGACTCGCGCGCCAAGAATATGTTTCTGACCAGTGATGACGGGCGGATCTGGTATTTTTTGCCCTATGACTTTGATACTGCGCTTGGCATCAACAATGAAGGTCAGTTGCGCTTTTCGTATGATCTGGAGGACGTGGACCGCGTACGCGACGGTGACGTGTATAACGGGCAGCAATCGGTGCTGTGGCGCTGCGTGCGGCAGTGCTTTGCCGACGAGCTTGCGGATATGTATGCTGCCATGAGAACGGTGGGAGACCGTACGTATCTTGGCAAGCAAAAGGTCATTGAGGCGTTTGCCCGGCATCAGCAGACCTGGGGCGAGGCAGTATTCAACGAGGACTGCCA
Source organism: Oscillospiraceae bacterium (assembly GCA_015065285.1). GTDB lineage: Bacteria > Bacillota > Clostridia > Oscillospirales > CAG-272 > SVQP01. Next base: position 3,610 of record SVQP01000025.1, read on the forward strand.
AAAGAAATATCTGGAGCCGCTTTACAGGGATCATGATGCTTCTTATCTGCCCATGATCCAGGGCTCCAAGAGCGCACAGCGCCTGTATTGGGTCAAGGGGCGATTTGCTTACCTGGATGCCAAGTATTGCGCGGGCGATGTGCTGGCGGATCACGCGGTCTTTCGCGGATATGCCAAGCATGACCTGACCCTGACGCCCAATACGGGCACGTATCTGAACGTCAAATACGGCTCGTATCGGGAGCAGGTGCGAGCCGAGCGCGGTGTTGCGTACGTGCTGCCATGCCCCTTGGATAACGTCAACGATACCGAGATCATCCTGTACGGTGCGTCGTCGCTGCTGGATATCGGGGATCTTTCCGGCTTTTATCCGGGCTATGCCAATCTGTCGGCTGCCACGCGCCTGTCCGAGTTGCATATTGGCTGTGGAGAAGAAGGGTACCTCAATACCAACCTGACCTCGCTGGCTGTCGGAAACAACCGCATGCTGCGCATCATTGACGTGCAGAATTGCCCCTCGCTCTCGGAACCATTGGGGCTTTCGGGCTGTCCCGGCATTCGCGAGGTGTATGCCAAGGGATCGGGCATCACGGCAGTGGATCTGCCCGTGGGCGGTACTTTGCGCGTGCTGCAGCTGCCGGGTACGTTGCATTCGCTGACCGTGCGTGATCACCCGTATCTGCATGATTTCTCCCTGCAGGGAAGCGAGCAGCTTACCACGCTGCGCATAGAGAATACCCCCATTGATTCGGCAACACTGATAGCCGCCTCCCCCATGCTTGAGCGCGTGCGACTTGTAGGCGTGGAATGGGAGCTGGAGGATACCGCCGTGCTGGATCGCCTGCTGGATGGCAGCATTGCGGGCATTGCTGCAGGCGGTACGTTTGTAAATGCGCCCGTGGTGGTGGGCGTGGCGTACCTTGCCGACGAGCTGACCGAGGAGCAGCTTGCCGCGTATGCCGCTGCTTTTCCCGAGCTGAGCCTGATCGTCTCGCTTGGCTTGATGGACTGCACGGGTGCATATATCAAGGATTGCACGGGTGCATATATCATTCCTTTGGAATAAAAGCCCCCTTTTGTGTAAAATCCGCCTCTTTTGGTGCAGATGCTCTTGCAAAAAAAGCATTTGCCGTGTATAATGATAATGCGTGATTGTTTGGCTTGGGCAGCGAATGCAACTGCCATGCCCCACAGTTTACCATTTCGATGATTTGGAGGTTCGCATGAAACCAACCACAAAGAATATATTAACTGCAAGCATCTGGGTAGTGGTTGCTTTTGCTCTGGTGGCAGCACTGGTGCTTGGCTTGATCATATATGCCGTTGTCAGCTATCTGACAAGAGATACCTCAGAGGTGGATCTGGCGGACGTTTCGTCTCCCACGGGCATTGTGTCCTACGTAGAGGACAACGTGTTGGACAGATATGAATATGCGGATATGTTTGCAGGTAAGGTAGAGGCGTCAAAGACAGAGCTTGTGGAGATAACCCGCAAGCAGGAAAACGTGCTCAACGTGCTGCTGATCTGCACCGACGTACAAAACGGGAATACCGTGGCAGATATGATGATCGTGCTTTCCATGAATGCCGAAACGGGCGACGTGCGCATGCTGTCGCTGGGCGGTGACTCGTACGTGCCGATCGATGGTCACGGCTGGGACAAGCTGTGCATGAGCGTGGCTTACGGTGGTCCCGAGCTTGCCGTCAACACGGTCAACCGCGTGTTTGATCTGGACGTTTCGCAGTATGCCATGATCGCAAAGCAGGATATTCTTGCGTTCTTTACCGAGATCGCACCGCTTGAGGTGGAGATGAGTGTGCGCCAGGCAGAGATCTTCTCGAACTATTTTGGATGGGATTGCCACCCCGGCATGAACTCCATGAATGCCGAGCAGCTGACCACTATGGTGAGCTTCCGCGACTATGCGGACGGTGTAATGGTTGGCGATGAGGTTATCATAGTCACGGATGCGGACCGTATGGAGAATATCAAAATGGTGGCGCGTGCGGTATTCCGTTCGCTGTGCGCTTTGGAATTTGGCACAGTCAGCGCAACTGTGGATACGCTGTGGAATCATCTGGATACCAACTGCACTCCCATTACCGTAAAAGAGGGCTTGCAGACCCTGATGTCGCAAAGTGACAAGGAAAGACTCAACCTGACCTCCTCCTCGCTGCCTGCGCTCAATGCACCTACCTACGTGCTGGTGCAGCCCGATGGCTACGACGCGCCTGCTGTGGCTACGCTTTATAATTATGAGGCGCTGCGTCTGCGCATTCAGAATTTACTGTACGGTGCGGATGATAATAACTAAAAAAAGAGCAGTGCAGACCACATGGTCTGCACTGCTTAATTTTTATGCAAAATTGGGAAAATCGATCTTGCCCATGGTGGCATCGGCGCAAAGCCTTGCCATCTGATCGCAACTCTCTACCTTGCCGCTGCGCGTCCACTCAATGAATACGTGGAAGAATGCGCCTGCGTGATAGCGAAGCAGGTATTTTTCCGCAGCAGGGTGCTCCAGTGTGCCAAGGAAGGTCAGGTCCATGTTGCGCGAAATGCAATCCAGAATCAAGCCGTCAAGCCCTGCTGTCAAGGAAGCGTTTACCAGCGCTGCGTATTCGCCGAGTGTTTCAAACAGGGTATAATAATATTGATAAGCGTCCTTGTGCAGCACCTGATCCACGATCTTGGCGTGAATGCAATCGCCCACGTCGTCCATGAATTTGCGCAAAATATCTTCCTTGGAGGAATAGTTGCGATAATACGTCATGCGGGAAACGCCCGCCTTTTGTGTGATCTGCGTAATGGTGATAGTTGCATAATCCTGCGTGCTCATCAGCTCGGTCAGGGCTGCTACGATGCGTTCGCGAGCCGCGCGGTTATGGTCTTTGGTCTTTTGCATGATACTCTCCGTGATACATTTTGTGCAGTTATGTCACTACATCTTGAACAGTTTACCATACTTGGCAGATAAAGTCAAGAGAGATCGGAAAATTTACATCTGTCACATGGCGGTTTTTTGTTGACAAACGGCGTGCTATCGGGTATAATGGCGATAGAGTATTACAAAATTGTTACGAAAGAGGGATGAAAATATGAGCAAAAGCCAACAACCTAAGCGTTTTGACTTTAAGAAAAAGCCCCGCAAGCCCGGTTTTTTGATGGGGGTTGCCAAGCATATCATCAGTATCCCCGACTTAAGGCATCGCCCTTATAAGCTGGACCGTCACGGCATGGAGGAGATTGACGGCAAACCGTATCTGCTGCTGATCAACCACGCGTCCATGGTGGATTTCAACGTCATGTTGGATGCCACGCGCGGCGCACCGCTCAATAACGTCATGACCCTGGAGGGCTTCCGCGATTTTACCGAGCCGCTGATGCGCCATCTGGGCGTGCTGGGCAAGCGTAAGTACGTGCAGGATTTCCAGCTGATCAGACATATGAAATACTGCGTGGATACCCTGAAGACGGTATTCGTGCTGTTTCCCGAAGCAAGATATTCGATCGATGGCTGCACCTCGTATCTGACCCCGTCGCTCGGATCGCTCGTGCGCTTTTTGCGTGTGCCGGTCGTAGTGATCCGCATTCACGGTAACTTTGTTTCCTGCCCGCACTGGAACTGGATCAACAAGAAGGGTCCGATCGAGGCAGAGATGTATCCGATCATCACGGCAGAGGAGACCAAAACGCTGTCGGCTGACGAGATTTATCAGAGAATTGTGGACAATTTCCAATACGACGATTTCGCATGGCAGAAGCAGAATCACGTCATCATCGACCATCCCGAAAGAGCAAACGGCTTGCATTCGCTCTTGTATAAGTGCGCGTGCTGCGGTACCGAGGGAAAAATGGAGTCCCGGGGCATTCATCTGTGGTGCGAGAGCTGCGGAAAAAAATGGGAGATGACCGAGCTTGGCGAGCTCAAGGCGACAGAGGGCGAGACCGAGTATTCGCACATCCCCGATTGGTCCAAGTGGGAAAGAGCCTGCGTGCGCGAGGAGATCCGTAACGGCACGTATTATTTTGAGGACGAGGTCATTGTGGAAACGCTACCCAACGCAAAGAAGTTCTATCCGCAGGGCAAGGGCAAGCTGGTGCAAACACCCGAGGGCACTGTGCTGACCTGTGAGAGCGTGTACGGTGAGCCTTTGCAGGTGGAGTGGAAGGCTTTGAACCTGGATAGCCTGCACGTGGAATTCAACTACAAGAAGAGCAAGACCGCCAAGGGCGACTGCGTGGATTTGTCCGTGCCCGAGGATAGCTACTGGTGCTACGTGTCCAAGAAGGATGCGCTGGTCAAGCTTGCATTTGCAACCGAGGAGATGCACTTCTTTGCCAAGGAAAAGGCAGAGGCACAAAAGGCTGCGAAATAAAAAAGAGAAGCCCGATCGGGCTGACAAATTAGCGGAGAATTTCGCAAAAATCAAGGACTGTATCGTTTTGATGCAGTCCTTAATTGCTTTTTTATGAATAGTTGCCGCAGGAGCGGGCGATCACTGATCGCCCCTACAAGTGTCTGTGCTGTGGCTTTCATACGTAAAACCCAAACAAAAATAGCCGTAGGGGCGATCAGTGATCGCCCGCACCTGGGGCAATTACTATTTGAAAGTATTGGTTTTTGATAATTTTACCGTTATTTACGCAGCCCCATCGGGCTGTTCTTTTTTATACCTTACCCAGCAGCTTGCGAACAGTCAGTCTGAAGGGGTAGGAGGCATTGCGCCTGCGCACGTAGCGCAGGTATTTTTTATCCGTTGCGCATTCTGTGCGCACACCGTTGCGCACGTAGAATTCCAGTACACCGAGAATTGCCTCTTCGGGCACGTTTTTGTGATCGACGTAGCTGTTGTCACCGCGGATCAGGTAGCCATCGGGTGTGACCTTGCGCACACGGTGCAGGGTCAGTGTGCCGCCGTGGTCGTACAACACAACGTCATTGATGCGCGGTGGGGCTGTTTTTTTGCGGATCATGACCACGTCGTGACCCTCGCGCAGCATGGGGTACATGCTTGCGCCCACGGTGGTATATGCGCAAAAGCCGTTTTGCAAAAGCTGCGTGCGAATGTCCGAGTGTGTCATAGCGCCTCGCCCTCAGCAAGCTCCAGAATACCTGCGTCCTGCATTTTTTGCAAAAACACATGCACGCTGCGTTCAGCCGCTTGGGGGTCTGCGTGGCAGATGCCCAGCAGTCGCTCTGTCAGCTCTTGTGCGGAAATATGCTCGGAAAGCTGCTCCCAGAGGAACTTTCCGCTCTTGTTCATGGTAATCAGACCGTGAAACTGACCTGCCAGCTTGCCGGTCGCCACGGCAACGAATTTGCCGTCGGTCTCGCACAAAACGAAGCCTTGTTTGACTTTCATGTCTTACTCCTTATGACGTAACGTTTGATAAGATAGCCGTGCCGCATCTGCATCGGTGTTGCAGCAAAGCGAATAAACGGGAACTGAGCGTGAGAGCTCTGCCAGCAAAGAAAGCGTTTGTGCAGCACTTTGGTCGGTGGGGAAGTACACGTGCTGCGCAAGGGCAGCCATGACCTGGTCACGCGCGATAGGGGTAATGGAATTGTGCTGTGCGCGAGAGAGTACGCAAATGCCGCAAAGCACAGCACCCGCGTTGGTCTGCAAGCCCTCTTTGCCTGCCCAGGGAGTGCCATATGCATACATCCTGCCATCCTTTTGGCGGATGAGCGGCTTGTCACCGTTGATGACCACCGTATCCGGATAAAGGGCTTGCCACAGACGCAAATGCGTGGTCTTGCCCGTGCCCGAGGGGGCGCAGAACATGTAAGCGCACCCGTCCAGCGCAATCACCGCACCGTGTGCCAAAAAGCCTTGGTGCGCAGCCATTTGCTCGGCAATCTTGCGGTAGATGGCAAGGGATTCCAGATAGCCGCGCGAGTGTGGTACGTCGGGGGCTTGTTCTGCGGAAATTTCGTCCTCGCGCACGCAAATGCGCATATCAGGCGTGCCCGATTCGATTTCGTAGGGTGCGCACATGCGGGGGGTATAGTCGTATTTTGGGGTGATCTCTATGATCAGATCGGCAATGCGATACAGTGCCATATCAATTTACCAAGCCTTCCATTTCATCCATGCGGGGATCAGCCGAGGTGGCAATGACGTTGTTTAAGAAAATGACCTGCTCTACGTTGTGCTCGGTGACAAAGTCTTCAATGTCACCGTCAAAGTAGCGGTAATCGATGACGTATACGTACTGGTAGTGGTCAACAAGGAAGGGGGCAAAGCAGTTGCCGAAGGATTCCTTGACCAGCACCACGGCAGAGCCGTCGGTAATCAGAGGATTTTCAATGCTGATATAGTAGCTTTGATCGGTGCCTGCGGGGTTGTCACTGGTTAAAAAGCAGTTGTATTTGGAGGCTGCGTTTGCATAGAACGTGTCAGTATCCTTGCGCACCACACCACCCGTGAATTTCTTGGAGTCACCGTCTGCCAAGTGTACGCGCAAGGTATTTGTGCCGCGCGGCACGTAAGCGTATACCGTGTCGGGATTCTTTTGCAGCTTGGGCGCTTTTGTTTTGTTATACAGTGTGCCCAAAAATCCCTCAAACTTGCATTCCTCGTAAAAAGAAAGGGGATGCGCCTTCAGTCCTGCATCGGTACAGTAGGCTGTGTAGGTATAATAGGCACCGAGTGCGGTCCAGTGGTGGTCGGTACGGAAATAAAGATATTCGTCCTTGTGTGCGCCCAGCGCACCGTAAGCGTCTACCTTGATCGCATTGGGGTGAGTGATGTCTGCATACATGCCGTCAATGGCAAGTTTGGGGTCGGTCGCACCGGTCAGCGAAAGCACCTTTTGATTGTAGGCGTATGCAAGAGGAACGATGATGGTATAAACCTCTGCCTTACCGTCAAGACGGGAGGCTGCTTTGTTGATGACCTCGGAATATCGCTTGGAAACCGATTGGTTCCGGCTGTAGATCTCGTAGGCGGTATCTCCCGTGACGTAGTAGCCGCCAATGGCTTCCACCTTGTCGTCCCCGGGGGCATTGCCATGATCGTCACCGGGGGTGTCGGAGGGAGTGCTCAGCTGGAATTGCTCATCGCCAAATCCTTTGAGTGACATAACGAAATCGTTAGCGGCAATCAGCCCCTCGCGGAAGGGGAAGGTGTCTGCAAACCATGTGCTGATTTGCTCGGTGTATTCACCCGAGAGAAAGGTCGTAAACGTAAAGGATGGGAATTTTGTCAGCTCGCGATTCTCGGAGTCCGAGCGCTCGGGACGCAGAAAGAAGGCAAGTCCGAGCACAAATCCTATGATCATCACACTGCAAAACAGGATGATCATGATCTTGTGAAAAATAGTTTGGTTTCTCATACAGGCTCCTTTCTGGTCAGAATCGGAAATAGAGGAAGGGGTTGTAGCTGTCGCCGATCAGTGCCAGTGCCGAAAGGATCAGCAAAACGGCAGGAAGAATGGCGGCAACGGTATTGGCAACGTAGTATACGGGCGCTGCCTTGCAATCCTTGAGCTTTGCAAGCAGGGGAACGATGGGGAAGCAGGCAAGAATGCTGATTGCAAGGAAGATGCAATTGCCGCTGAGCTGCGTTTGTGCAGTCAGGTCAAAGAATGCGTTTCCATTGGCGCAAACAAAGCCCTTGAGTGTGGTCCACAGCAGGGAAAGGTCGTCAAATCGGAACAAAAGCCAGCCAAAATAGACCGCAGGCAGTACCCAGATGCGCGTGATAATCTTGGATATTGTGGGTGTTTGCTTGCCCACGCGCAGCACGTACTTTTCGAGAATCAGCCACACGAAATAGTAAAGCCCCCAGAGAATAAAGTTCCAGGATGCACCGTGCCAGAAGCCGGTCAAGCCCCACACGATCAGCATATTGAGAATGTGACGGGGCACCTTGACGCGATTGCCGCCAAGCGGGATGTACACGTAATCACGGAAGAAGGTGGAAAGCGAAATGTGCCAGCGACGCCAGAAATCCGTGATGGACGAGGCGGTGTAGGGATAATTGAAGTTTTCCTTGTAATGAAAGCCGACCATCAGACCCATGCCGATCGCCATATCGGAATAGGCGGAGAAATCAAGATAGATCTGCAGCATGTAGCAAAGACCGCCAAGCAAGAGCGAGACAGCCGAGAGAGATGCGGGATTGGTGGTGGCACCGGGCAAGAGCTTGTCCGCGATCATGGCGCAGCCGTTGGCAAGCAGTGCCTTTTTGGCAAGACCCACGGCAAAGCGGGAAACGCCCTGCGCTGCCTGACTCCAGCTTACGCTGCGCTGCTCGATCTCGCAGGCAACGTCGGCATAGCGTACGATGGGACCTGCAATGCACTGGTGGAAAAGCGACGCGTACAAAAGCAGATTGGTATAGCTCTTTTGCGCCTCGACCTCACCGCGGTATACGTCAATGACGTAGGAGAGCAGCTGGAAGGTATAGAACGAAATGCCGATGGGCAGGGTAATGGCAGGGATGATCTCGGGAATGCCGAACAGATCGTGCGGAATGCTCAAAAAGAAGCCCGTGTACTTGAACAGCACCAGCAAAGCAAGGCAAAAGCCTGCGCATACCCAGGTTGCCGAGAGCGCGGGTCGTGTTTTCTGCCCCATGCGCTCAATGACCAGGGCACTTGTATAGCAAACAAAGGTTTCCAAGCACAAAAGCAGCACAAAGGCAGGTCCGCCCCATGCATAAAAAATCAGGGAAGAGACTAAAAGAATGATATTACGGGCGCGGATGCCACGTGCGGCGGCGTATAGCGCGTAGCTGATCACCAAAAAGGCGAATATAAAAAACAGACTTGAAAAAACCATGTGTGCCTCGCTATATATAAAGATAGATAATACTCCATAATAAGTATAACACAAATCGAGAGTGGGCGCAAGGGGATTTTTGAAAATGCGGAGTGTGGTTTTTTTGAGATTCGGATTGAAAAAGATCCCCCGTGGGATAGCCCACGGGGGAGGTGTTAATTGCAATATTCAATCAAGTCGGAAACGTCGCAGGCAAGCGCTGTACAGATTTTGTTCAGCACCTCGCTATCATAACGAACGACCTTGTTTTTGTAGTAGTTATCAATGATTTGGAAGCGAATGCCGGTTCGCTTGGCCAGCTCGTATCGGGTAATGCCATGCTTATCCAAATATTTATCTACCGTCAATCTGATCATACGCTCACTTCCTTTCCGTATATATTTTAATAAAGATATACGGTGTTGACAATTCCCATAATAAGATATATACTTATATAAGTATATGAAAAAGGGGAGGATTTTATGAAGCTTCTGATAGCCGGCTCTCGTACCATAGATCAGTTTGATCTTAGTCAGTATATTACGAAGGACGTGGATCTGATCATTAGCGGAGGTGCCTGCGGGATTGATCTCCTGGCCGAAAAATATGCTGATGATCACAGGATTTCCAAGCTGATCATGCGACCGAAATATCATGCTTATGGCAAGGCTGCACCAATTTTACGCAATCATGAAATGGTAGATTTGGCGGATCGGGTGTTGGTGGTTTGGGATGGCGAATCGCGCGGAACGAAAGATACAATAGCATATGCCAAACAGCAGCAAAAGGAAATAGAGGTGGTTATTTACATAGCCCCGAATATAGGGAAGTGACCGTATCACTCCTCGTGCTTCATTTTTTGCCAAGCCCTTGACGAAAGTGCGGGATGGTGGTATAATGGGAGCATATATTAAGAGTAAATCGGTGAGCGTTAAGTGCTTGCGGGACGGGGAGTTGTCCGCAGGACGAAGATTCGGAGCCAAGCTCCGATCGCGGTTCACCCTTTGCATCCCGCTTTATATGGCAGAATACGGCAAGCTGCCGTGCGCCCGCAGCGCATGGCTTGGGCTTTTTTACAGCGCCTCTTTTTCTTGCGATATGAGTGAGGAAAGGAGGAATTTTTATGAAAACCAAAAAGGGACTTGGCAACGTATACGTGCTGGTTTGTGCCGCTATGCTGGCGGCAGTCAGCGTGGTGATCGGCATCTTTTGCAAGAGCTTTCTGAATTTCGGAAACGGATTGTTCCGCATCACATTGGAAAATTTTCCGATCATTCTTTCGGGAATTGCGTTCGGTCCGGTCGTGGGTGCTTGTGTAGGCGCCTGCGCGGATATCATCAGCTTTATGCTCTCTACGCAAACGCTTGCAATCTCTCCCGTCGTCACGTTGGGAGCGGCTGCGGTGGGTGCTGTCAGTGGGCTTTTGTCGCATTATGTGCTCAAGCGCGAGGGAAACGCTCGCGTGATCCTTTCTGTAGGGGCAGCACATCTTGTTGGTTCTGTGCTGATCAAATCCGTGGGACTGTTTGCCTACTATGAATGGCTGGTGCTGTGGCGCATTCCCACCTATATTGTGATTGCGGCGATTGAAGCGGGGCTGCTCTGCTATTTGCATAAAAGCCCGGTTTTTGCAAAAATTTTCAAGCTTGGGAGGCGTGACGAATGAATTACGAGCAAGCGTTGCAATATATCCATTCCATCTCCTGGACCTTTACAAAGCCCGGGCTTGAGCGGATACGGGAGCTTTGCCAAAGGCTTGGAAATCCGCAAAACGATTTGAAATTCGTTCACGTGGTGGGCACAAACGGCAAGGGCTCCTTTTGCTCCATGCTGGCAAGCGTGCTGGGGTGTGCTTCGTACAAGGTGGGACTGTTCACCTCGCCATATATCAAGGAATTTTGCGAGCGCATCCGCGTCAACGGGGAAAATATCCCCCAACAGACGCTGGCGGAGATCGTGACCTATATTCAACCCATTGCCGACGCCATGCAGGACAAGCCCACCGAGTTTGAGCTGATCACAGCCATCGGGCTGGAATATTTCAAGCGCTGCGGCTGTGACGTTGTGGTGCTGGAGGCAGGCATGGGTGGCAGACTGGATTCCACCAATATCATAGAGAGCTCACTGCTCTCGGTCATCACCGGCATCTCGCTGGATCACACCGCGTATCTTGGCGATACGGTGGAAAAGATCGCTGCGGAAAAGGCAGGGGTGATCAAGCAGGGCGGCGTTGTGCTGGATTGCTGCTGCGACGAGCGCGCAGGGGCGGTCATCGCAAAGGCGGCAGAGCGCATGGGCGCTACCTTACTGCATGCCGATAAAAGCAGTTTGGTGATCAGACGCTGCGATCTGGACGGATGCACGTTTGATTTTGGCGCGTGGCAGGGCGTGGAGCTCTGCTTACTGGGGCTGTATCAGCCCGAGAATGCGGCAAACGTGCTTTGCGCGGTGGATGCGCTGCGCGCGCAGGGGATCAGGATTCCCGACCGGGCGGTTTACGATGGCTTGAAGGCGGCGCGTTGGCAGGCAAGATTTGAAAAGCTTGGCAAGGATCCGCTCATCATCTTTGACGGGGCGCATAACCCCGAGGGAATCGACGCTGCGGTGCGCAGCATCAAGTATTATTTTGGGGACCAAAAGGTTGCCGTGCTGACCGGAGTCATGCGCGATAAGGACTATGAGTACGTAGCCGCCAGACTTGCAGAGGTTGCCAAGCGTGCCTTTTGTATCAGACCTGATAACCCTCGCGCACTGGATGCGGCAGAGTATGCGCGCGTACTTGGCGACAAGGGAGTAGAGGCTTCGCATCACCAAAGCGTTGCGCAGGCATTTGCACAGGCGAGAGATTTTGCGCACTCGACCGGCTGCGTGCTGGTCTGCCTTGGCTCTTTGTATATGTACGAACAGATCGATGCACTGATTTGAATTTTGAAGGGAGGTATGAAGCATGACCATATTGAGCGTGGACGATCTTGGATTGTCCTTTGGCACAGATGTGATCTTAGAGCATATCTCTTTTTCTGTTGATGAGACCGATAAGCTGGGCGTGATCGGTGTCAACGGCAGCGGCAAATCCTCGCTGTTCCGTATGATCACGGGCGTATATGAGCCCAGCGAAGGCAGAGTATACGTGTCCAAGGATAAAACGGTGGGCATTCTGACGCAGGACGGTGCGTTTGAATGCGAGGGCGACGGTACGGCAATTTCTTTGATGTACCATGCCTTTCCGCACCTCTTGGCAGCCGAGCAAAGGCTTGCTGAGCTGGAGAGCGCGCTGCAGGATACAAGCCGTGCCGATTACGAGCTGCTCACGGGCGAATATACCCGTCTGCACGAGAAATTTATCCGCGATGGCGGCATGGAATTCCGTGGGCGCTGTGCGTCCATTTTGCAAAAGCTGGGCTTTGACCGATCCGATGCGCAAAGGGCGATTAATACCTTCAGCGGCGGTCAGCGCACCCGTCTTGCACTGGCGGTGGTGCTGGCAAGAGAGCCGGATATTTTGCTGTTGGACGAGCCTACGAACCATCTCGATATGGAAACGCTTGCGTGGCTGGAGAGCTTCCTGATCTCGTATCGCAAGTGCGTCATGGTCATCTCGCACGACCGCTACTTTTTGGACCGCGTGACCAATAAAACGCTGGTGGTGGAGCATTGCCACGCCAAGCTTTACAAGGGAAATTATTCACAGACCATGCAGATGCGCGAGCAGGATCGCGCCCTGCAGCAAAAGAAATACGATCTGCAGCAGCGTGAGTTTGCGCGCCAGGAGGCGTTTCTGGATCAGCAGCGCCGTTGGAATCAGGCGCACAACTACGTCACCATCCGCGCACGCGAAAAGCTGCTTGCCAAGGTGGAGCGCGTGGCAAAGCCGGAAAGCGCGCCCAAGCCCATCCGTATGCGATTCACGGCAGCGCTGCCCAGCGGTAACGACGTACTGACCGTCAAGGGGCTTGGCATGCGCTTTGGCGAGAAGGAGATCTTCTCGGACGTTTCATTTGCACTCAAAAAGAACGACCGCATGATGGTGGTAGGACCTAACGGTTGCGGAAAATCCACCCTGATCAAGCTGATTCTGGACAAGCTGACCCCCACGGGCGGCAAAATCGAGGCAGGATATAACGTCAAGGTGGGATATTACGATCAGGAAAATCAGAATCTTGACCCCGAAAATGCCGTAATTGACGAGCTCTGGGACGCGTATCCCCAAAAGACCGAGACCGAGATCCGCAACGCACTTGCCTTGTTTCGCTTCGTGGGTGAGGATGTGTTCAAGCCGGTGGCGGTGCTCTCGGGCGGTGAGCGTGCAAGACTGACGCTTGCCAAGCTGATTCTCTCTGAGATGAATCTGCTGATCCTTGACGAGCCGACCAACCACTTGGATATTGATTCGCGTGAGGCGCTGGAGAATGCGCTGCATGGCTTTGACGGTACCATTCTGGTGGTCTCGCACGACCGCTATCTGGTGGAAAAGCTGGCAACGCGCGTGCTTTGCATGCGCCCCGGCGCACTCTTTACGGGGGACGTGCTGGATTACTTTGTGGATCACCCGGGCACGGGGTATACCGAATATGAAAGATACGTGCAAGCACGTCGCGCAGAGAGCGCGCCCGATGCAGTGGCAGCGCCTGTGGGTGAAGCAAGCAGTGCCAAGCAGCAATACCTGAAGAATAAGCAGGACGTAGCTGCCGAGCGCAAGAGAGTGCGTCGCATCGAAAAGCTGCATGCCGAATGTGCGGCGCTGGAAGAGGAGCTTGCCGGGATCGAAGAGGCGCTGTACGGTGAGGCAGCCACCGATTACGAAAGGGTGGCTGCGCTGGACGCGCGCAAGAGTGAGATTGAAGAGCAGTTGCTTTTGGATTACGAAGAGCTGGAAGAGCTGGAGAGTTGATATGAAACGATACTTGGGAATCGATATAGGCGGTACCAAATGTGCGCTGGTGTTGGGAGACGATCAGGGCAGGGTGCTGCACAAGGTGCGCTTTGAAACGCTTGGCAAGGATCAAACGCTTGCGCACATTTTTGCAAAGGCGCAAAGCCTGATCGAGCTGGCAAAAAGCGAGGGCGACGAGGTATCTGCCATCGGCGTCAGCTGCGGCGGCCCCTTGGATTCGCGCCTTGGTCTGATCCAGTCGCCCCCCAATCTGCCGGGATGGGATAACGTGCCCATCGTGCAGATGCTCAAGGATCGCTTTTGCGTTCCGACCGCACTTTGCAACGATGCCAACGCGTGCGCCTTGGCGGAGTACAGATTCGGTGCGGGCAAGGGCAGCAAGAATATGATCTTTCTGACCTTTGGCACCGGTATGGGTGCAGGGCTTGTGCTGGACGGCAAGCTGTACGTTGGTGCAAACGATAATGCAGGCGAGGTGGGGCACGTGAGAATGGCGCCCGACGGACCTGTCGGCTATTACAAAAAAGGCTCGTTTGAGGGCTTTTGCAGCGGCGGAGGTCTTGCGCAGCTGGGCGCGGCGTATGCCAAAGAGGCATTGGCTGCGGGCAAGACGTGCGCGTTCTGCCGTGATGAGTCCGAGCTTGGCAGCATCACTGCCAAAAGTTTGGCAGAGGCAGCGCAGGCAGGTGACGAGACGGCAATTGCGGTCTGGCAGGCTTGCGGAGAGATGCTTGGCAGAGGACTTGCTCTGCTGGTGGATATTCTCAATCCCGAGTGCATCGTGCTTGGCAGCATTTATGCGCGCAGCGGTGCGCTTTTGCAAGAGGCAATGGAAAAAACGCTTGCCGGGGAAGCGCTACCCGGCTCACTGGCAGTCTGCCGTATTGTGCCGGCTGCACTGACTGAATCTGTGGGCGATATGGCTGCGCTTTGCGTGGCAATGATGGCAGAGTGAGGTGCTGAATATGAAAATTGATTTGTTTGCGCACTATCCCGCGCTTGCACCTGCGGCAGACGCGCTGGAGAGAGCAAAGGATTTGCTGATTGAAACGTATGAGTCTGGCGGTAAGCTGCTGCTTTGCGGTAACGGTGGCTCTGCTGCCGATTGTGATCACATTGCAGGTGAGCTGCTCAAGGGATTTGCATCGGAAAGAAAACTGACGCCCGAGCTGCGCTGCGCCCTGGGCGAGGATCTGGCAAGTCGCTTGCAGATGGGTCTGCCCGCGATTTCGCTGCCCTCGCAGGGCGCTGTGATCTCGGCATTCTGCAATGACGTGGATGCCAAAACGGTGTATGCGCAGCTGACGCTTGCGCTGGCAAAGCCGGGGGACGTGCTGATTTGCATTTCCACCTCGGGAAACTCTGCCAACGTCGTAGCCGCTGCACAGACAGCGAAAGCGCTTGGCGTGCGTGTGATCGCCTTGGTGGGAGAGAAGGAATGCGCGCTGGATGCGTATGCAAGCGTGGCGCTGCATGCCCCCGCGTGCGAGACCTATCGCGTACAGGAATATCATCTGCCTATGTACCATTGGCTGTGCGCTGAGGTAGAGGATTATTTCTTTGACTAAAGGATTATAGGCGCGTTGCATAAAGCGGCGCGCCTATATTTGTGCAAAGTGTACAAGAATTTCATGGTGTGATTGTGAACTTCGTCGATGTGTCTCTTGCAAAAAGTCTTCCAAAGGAGTATAATAATGGCGTAATCGAAGAGACGGTCTTCGATACGTTACCCCATTTCTCAATAAGGAGGAAACACCATGAAATCGTTTGCAATTCAAATCAAACAGATCGACGACGTATACGCACTGGTCAACGCACTGGTTGCATATGACGGCGCTGTGGATCTTTGCTCGGGCAGATACGTCGTAGACGGACGTTCGATCCTGGGTATTTTCAGTCTGGACCTGCGCCAGCCTGTTAACGTACAGGTGCACAAGGACGAGGACGTTGAAAAACTGAAAAGCTTGCTGGGTGATTTTGTCGTCGCCTGATCAAGCTCCCCAAAAAGAAAATAACAAAGGGCTTGCCTTGTTGGCAAGCCCTGTTTTTTATATACCGAAATGTGCATGGATCGCGCGGCTGATCGCGTCTGCCGTTTGCTCAATTGTGCCGGATGCGTCAATGATCTCAATCTTGTCACCGCGTGCGCCAAGCTTATCAAATACGTCCATGTAGCGTGCGCGCACCCGCGTCAGCGTGTCCGCCTTTTCGTAGATCTCGGTCTCGGTGCGGTCACGGGTAATTCTCTTCATGCTCTCCTCGGGGGAAAGGTCAAGGAAAATGCAAAGGTCGGGGCGACGGATCTCGGGGCAGTCACAGTTGCAAGCCATGACCCAATCAAAATCGGTCAGTGATCCCTGATAGGCAAGGGAAGAGTAGTAGTAGCGGTCGCAAATGATGGCTTTGCCCTGCGCCAGCAGCACCTCAATGCCTTGCTCGGGGTCCACGTTATGGTCAATTCTGTCCTGCACAAACATGGCAGCCACCTGCGTAGGCGTCTTGGGCACAGCGCCCGAGAGCACGCGGCGAATGGCGCGTCCGGTCTCCATACCGGTTGGCTCTGCCGTGATATAGGGGTCAAGTCCTGCTGCGCGGAGCTTGTCTGCCAAAAGATTGATCTGCGTGGTCTTGCCCGCACCGTCTATCCCTTCAAATACAATAAACATGTCATACCGTCCATTCATTCGTCATTGCATATATTGTACCGCATTTTGGCAAGATTTGCAAGAGATATGGCAATTTTTTGCTTTACAATTTTGCGCGCGTGTGTTATAATGAAAAAAACGCGATTGGAGAGCTCTTATGAAAAAAGTGATTCTTTTTACATTGAGTTGCCTTCTGCTGGCATGTCTGGCAGCCCCTGCAGCAGGCGCAAAGGCAGATTTTGAAATGGTGGCGGTTTACGGCACCCCCACGGTGGACGGTGTGATCTCCGAGGGAGAATATGCACAGGAGTGCACCTACGTCATGGATGCAACGAGCGCTTCCGCTTGGGTTGGCGAGGTAGGCGCTTCCTCTGTCACTTGGCATTTTGCATGGGATGAGGGAGGTCTTTACTATGCGGGTACCATCAACGATACCACACCCAGCTACCGCGGTGAGGATGGCTTTTGGGTAGGCATTGACTGCCTGGAGCTTGCCGTCAATCCCGGGCATAAGATTCCTAAGAATAAAACAAACGAAGGCATTTTCTTCTCGTTCGGTGCAACCAAAGAGGGGAAGATCGTAGCCTGGAGACACAATTATCTGGACGGACTTGTTTCCGGGCAGATTCAGGGCGCAGCCACGGGTCACCAAAAGGGCAGCGACTCTTATACCATTGAGGTATATATTCCTTGGGAGCTTGTGCGTATGGATACCGATTGCACCATCGGCGGCAAGACCGATCTGCACATTGATACCACCGCATTCGTGCCCGAAAACGGCGCTGTGCTTGGCGTGCTGCCTTGCGCGATCGACGCGGATGAGAATGATCAGATCCTTGCGGCATATAAGTTCAACGGAACCGACTTTATTGTCAAGGACTTTGTCAATCTGACGCTGTCCGGCAAGCCTGAGCAAACCACCGAGGAAAATTCCACCGAGGAGATCACCACCCAAGCCCCCTTGACCGAGAAAACCGAGGTGGTAACCGAGGATATGACCGAGCAGGGCGGCTGCGGTGCTGTGATCGGTATGGGCGCGCTTGCCTTGCTGTTGTGCGCGGTATTCGTGCTTGAAAAAAAGGATTGACCGTATGAAAAAACATGTACTGTGGATTTTGCTGGGCGTTTTACTGGTAGGCTCGCTGGCAGGTGCGCTGGCGCTTTCCGGCTGTCAGAGAGAGGCGCAAAACCCCGCAGGGAACGGCTCGGCGCCCGATTTTTGTGTGCTGGATGAGAATGGCAACGAGGTCAGACTGTCGGATTTTGCAGGCAAGCCCGTGGTTATCAATTTCTGGGCAACGTGGTGTGGCTATTGCGTCAAGGAAATGCCTGATTTTAATAAAGCCGCTGCAGAAAACCCCGACGTGGTATTCCTGATGGTCAACGCAACGGACGGTGTGCATGAAACCAAGGAAAAGGCAATGGCATACGTGCGCGAGCAGGGCTTTGATTTTGACGTGTATTTTGATACAGCATCCGATGCGTCCAAGGCATACGGCATAACCGGGTATCCCACCACCATATTCATCAATGCAGACGGAGACGTGGTGTCCAAAAAGGTGGGCATGATCAGCTACAGTGCTCTGCAAGCCGGCATTGAAAGCATTCAGGGAGAATAAAGAAAAGCACTTATGACGTGTGTCATAAGTGCTTTTTTGTTACTTTACGGGAACCGGGAAGGTGACCTTGGGGGTGGGTTCGCCAAAGCTCGGCTTGCCGTTCTCGTCAAATATCACGGGGGAGATCCATACCGATCTGCCGTCCCAGCCTGAGCCGCTGGTTTGGTTTGCGTGGTAGATCATCCAGATGCTTCCATCGTGCGCGGGGGCAAAGGAGCAGTGACCGGGACCGTAGGCAAGTCCGTTCTTCTTTTTGAATACGGGCTGTTCTTGCTTTTCCCAGTGGTCGGGATTGAGCGGGTCATCACCTGTCAGGGTCAGCATGCCAAGGCAATAATAGTCGCTCCAGCTGCCGCTGGCGGAATATACGATAAAGGCGTCGTCACCGTGCACGAGCGCGGTGGGACCTTCATTGACGTCAGGCCATTCAAAGGTCTCCCAATCGTAGGTGGGAGAGGAAAGCAGCACGCGCTCACTGTCAATGGTCAAGGGGTCACTCATGTGCGCAATGTAGATGTGCTGCGCACCGTCCTGATCGCCCTTCCAGCCCGACCAGATAAAGTAGAGCTCGCCACCGAGCTGCATCACGGTGCCGTCAATTGCCCACTTGTTGTCAGGGGATGTGATCTGTCCCATCATCACAAAGGGATCTCTGGGGTCTTGCGAGGTGCCCTTGAGCACGTACATGCGGTGATTTGCGTTGTAGCCATCGTCAGCAGCCACGTAAATATACCATTCACCGTTGATGTAGTGTAGCTCGGGAGCCCAGTAGTCATAGGAATAATCGGTGCCCGCAGGGGCTTGATATACGATTTTCGCGCCACGCTTGGCAACCTTGTGGATCGAGGAAAGCTTGCTGACCGCAACGCCGTTGTTATAGGCAAAGCAGTAATAGTAAACGCCCAAGCGCTCTACCACCCAAGGGTCGTCTCCCGCAGGGCAAACCGGGTTCTGCACCGTTTCATAGTTGTAATCAATCACAGGAGCGGTTTCCGGCTCGGTTGCGGGCTCGGTTTCCGTTTCTGTTTCTGTCTCTGTCTCTGTCTCTGTCTCGGTGGGGACTTGCGTGGTCTGCTCGGGGGGAGTTTCTGCCTGACAAGCCGAAAGACACAAGAGGGCACAGAGCAACAAAAGGATGGGTGCGAAAGATTTGGTGCTCATATATACTCCTTAAATGAAGGGTTATCTGTGCTCCATTATAGCACGAATGCGCGCAAAGTGCAACATTTTTTTGTGCGTGGGCGATTGACTTTCGCGTGAGTTTCGTGTATGATGAGAATGGAATGATAAGCCCTGAGAATTGAAGGAGGATACTATGGAACTTGGCGTGATGATCGGATTGGATGATGAGCTTGAGCAAAAGCTGGAGCAGCTGGCAAGCCTTGGCTTTCATGCCTGCCAGCTTTCCTGCTGGAATTCCAAAGCCTATACACAACAGACCGCTCAGCGCGTGCTGACGGCGCTGGATCAGCATGGGATTCATATCTCCACGCTGTGGTGCGGCTGGACGGGACCTGCCGTTTGGAATTTCTACGAGGGGCAAAAAACGCTGGGGCTTGTGCCGGAGCAATACCGAGAGCAAAGAGAAAAGGACCTGATCGCAGGCTCGGATTTCGGCAAGCTGCTTGGCGTTTCGCAGATTGCTACGCATGCAGGCTTTTTGCCCGAGGATCCTACCTCGCCTGTATATGAGGAGCTTGTGCAAGTGCTGCGCAGAATTGCCCTGCATTGCAAGCAAAACGGGCAGTACTTCATGTTTGAAACGGGGCAGGAAACCCCCACCACACTGCTACGCACCATGCAGGATATCGGTACGGATAATCTGGGCGTGAATCTGGATCCTGCCAATCTGATCCTGTACGGTAAGGCAAATCCTGTGGATGCTTTGGAGACCATTGGCAAGTACGTGCGTGACGTGCATGCCAAGGATGGCTGCTATCCCACTAACGGCAAGGAGTTGGGAAAGGAGACCGCGCTTGGCGAGGGACAGGTCAATTTCCCGGTGTTGATTGCAAAGCTCAAATCCTTGGGCTATGACGGACCCGTTACGATTGAGCGCGAGATCAGCGGTGAGCAGCAGATCTTGGATATCCTCAAAGCAAAGGCGCTGCTGGAGCAGTGCCTTGGCTGAAAGTAAGATACAAAAAAGGCGTTCGCTGAATGCGAACGCCTTTTGATTATGAATGTTTACTTGGAGAGATCTACCTCTACGCCCATCAGAGCAGCTAGAGCCTCGTATACAAGATCATCGATCTCGGGATGTGCTGCGCGGTGCTCGGTCAGAGCGGTCTGGAGAGCCTGATAATCCTTGGAGTTTTCATTGACCTTTTCGCCAAGCTCATAGGGGTCATGCAGGGTGACCTGCGTGCCGTCGGTCAGCACGTCAACCAGCGCGTAGCGAACAGCCTCGGAGTCCATCAGGGTATCAACGGTTTCCTTTGCTGTCGGCAGCTTTCCGTCCTCGGCACCGGGAGCGGAGCTGAACAGTGCCTTATCCTCGGAGTTCTTAGCGGCAAGTGCGATCTTAAGGATCTGATTGAGCGCCTTTGCTTCCTTGTCGTAATCCTGCAAGTCTTCCTTTTCCATGTAGGTAAAGAGCGACTTGACCAGATCAGAGGTGATGGGAGCGTGCTTTTCAGGTACACCGTTTTCTACCAGACGGTCTGCATTCACGTAAATCACGATCATGCCTGCGGTCTGAGGATTGAGGTTTGCAATCAGATCAACCATTTCCTCGTCGGTAATGGTGCCGTCCTCGGCAAGCTTTTCCATAATGTTCACGCTGCCTGCAATAGTGCCCATGGTCTGAGAGTAGTTCACGTCACCCTCGGTTGCCTTTTCGGCAAGCTGCGTTGCGGTCTTCATGTCAAGGTTGGCAGTGTCGCGTACGGTTTCGGATTGCAGCACTGCGGTAAACAGGGTAGCGGTCTTATCCTTGCCGAATGCTTCGGTCTGCTGCAGGGAGTCCAGAATGGTACCCACAGAGGTTGCAAGGGTTGCAACGTCCATTTCGGCATTGGTATCACCGATGACGTCCTTAAGGTCGGCAGCGGTATTGAAAATAGCGGTAATGGCAGCTGCGTCCGAGCTGATGGTCTCTGCCGTGATCTTGAGCGCGGCATCCTTGGTATCAACCAGCAGAACCTCGAGGGTCACGACCTTGGAGGTCTCCTTCATGGTTTCGGTGGACTGCAGGCTTGCGGTGCTTGTTACGGTGGTTTCTGCAATGGGGGTCTTGATCTCAACGCGGCTGACTACCTCCAGCGCTGCGCTGTCTGCACCCAAAATCTCGGTAAAGGTTTCTACAACCAAGGTCTTGGCTTGCTCTGCTACGTCTTCAGCCTCTGCATCCAGCTGTGCCAGATTCATGCAAAGGAATGCAATGGCGTAAGCGGCGGTGTCCTCGCGCTCCTCGCCGCTCATGCTTCCGTAAACGGTGCCGGAGTAAGGATCGGTGGGCTCTACGTTGCTCAGCAGATCAAACGAAGGCTTGGTGGAAAGGGTAGATGCCTGCTTTGCGGCAACAGCCTCGGCATACAGTGCAAAGAACGCCTGCACGTCGGCGGGAGCAACCTGCTCGGAGTTGCCATCGGCAAGGTCGTGCAAAAGAGCGGTTGCGTAAATGTCCAGCATCTGCTCGTCAACGTCCAAGCCGGCGTTGTCAAGAGAAGTGCCAAGCTGCTCGGAAAGTGCTGCTACACGCTCCTCTTCGGGCAGATCGCGCACGTCGTTGAGCTTGTTTGCGATCTCGACCATGAACTTGTCGTATACCTCTTCGGTATTCTGGGGAATGCTCAGAACCTGACCGATTGCGCGAATACCCAGGTTCATAGCCTCGGGGATCAGGCGCTTCATGGTGCCGTTGGTACCAAGCACGGTGATCAGGGAATTGACTGCGTCGCTCTGCATCAGGGAATCAAGCAGCGCATCGGTATCGGACATATTGGCAAAAATGCGGTTCTGTGCCAGAATTGCCACCATCTCGGCAAGCGTTCTGACGTCAGCCTGCAGAAGAACTGCCTCTCTTGCGTCCTCGTGGATGATCTCAAGCAGTGCCATAACGAAGGGCTCGAACATCTCAGCAGACTCACCCAGATCAGGCATGCCCATGCCAAGGAAGGTCTCGCCGTTGAGCCATGCATCGGTTGCTGCGTAAAGGATATCGCCCACGATGGGGGTCAGCAGCTTGGAGTCGTCAAAGGAGTCACCAATCGCACGGATGATGGCTGCCTCCTCCTCGCTATAGTTTTTAAATTCGGTTTTGGTCAGGTCAATCACGTGATCGGTCAGAACCAGAAGGGAACCGAGCTCTTCGGTGGTGTTGACCTTCATGCCTGCCACGTTCATGTCAAGCATGGAGTCGCAAAGCATCTGACCGCCCATGATGCGCCAGGTGGTGATCACGTGGTCATTGTTGACCTCTGTTACGATCTCTTGCGCGGTTTGGATGGTGGGATCCTTGCTGTCCAGCAGTCCCTGCTCGGTCAGCTCATCCAGAGTGGGCTGTGCGATTGCAAGGTAAGCGGAGACGGGAACAAACAGCATAATTACGATAACCAATCCCTGTACAAGGCCAAGGCTTGCGGCAAGAAGGCGGGAGCCCTTGGCGCGGGGAGCGGTCTCCTCGCCTGCCTCGCGTTCCTGGCGCTCTCTCTTCTTTTCTGCGTGGCGGATGCAAGCAAGGACGATAGAGCATGCGACCCATGCAATCACACCGTAAACGAAGAAGAGAATCACGCACGTCAAGGGAAGGATGAGCGAAGCGGAAAGCTGGATTGCCAGCTCCAGAAGGGTGGGGGAGATGTCTGCAAACTCCATGCCCTGCTGAATGTAGGCAACAACGTCTGCACCGAACTGCGTTTCGATAAGTTGAATGTTGTTTTGAATCAGAGTGATCAAGGCGTCGGGCGTGGGCAGGAACTGCTTGATCAGCAAGCAAGTGCCAATGGCGCCGACAGCGGAGAGCACAGCAACGGTAAGGCGGGTAGTTGCCTTACGAAGACCGAAAATCGCCGCATGAGCCGCGCTGAGCAGCGCGATCAGAGCGATAATCCCAAGGATGATGTAAGTGTACATAAGCGAACCTCCAATGAAGATAAATGGATGGAAAAATTATCTACTAATTAATTATTATATGACAGATAAAGGCTAATGTCAAGACTTTGAGGGCAAGAAAAAGCACAGAAGAAAAAAAGAGCGCAAAAAACGCATAATTTTTTGATAAAAACCGAAAAATTCTTTCAAAAAAGTATTGACAAAC
This sequence comes from Oscillospiraceae bacterium, assembly GCA_015065285.1. Classification (GTDB taxonomy): domain Bacteria; phylum Bacillota; class Clostridia; order Oscillospirales; family CAG-272; genus SVQP01. The sequence continues at coordinate 26,799 of SVQP01000025.1, forward strand.
CAAAAGTGCCATGCTATAATAATTGGGCGTTGTGAAAAAACGCACAATATGGCGGGATAGCTCAGTTGGCTAGAGCAACCGGTTCATACCCGGTAGGTCATGGGTTCAAGTCCAATTCCCGCTACCAGGCCCGTTGGTCAAGCGGTTAAGACACCGCCCTTTCACGGCGGTAACATGGGTTCGATTCCCGTACGGGTCACCAGAAAAAGAACAGGCACCTCATTAGAGGTGCCTGTTCTTTTTCTGTCGCCCCATACGAGGAATCTCACCCGGCAATGCAAGCCCCGGGCTTGCATTGCGGGTTCGCATTTGCCGCTCGAAGATCGGAGAGCGGCTCGCGCAGCGAGACATTCTCCAGGCGAAGAGCGTGCAAATTCTCGCCGCAGGCGAGATTCCCGTGTGTCCGGGTGTTTTCGCCGCAGGCGAATTTCTTGAATCTCACCCGGCAATGCAAGCCCCGGGCTTGCATTGCGGGTTCGCATTTGCCGCTCGGAGATCGGGGAGCTTGCTCACCAGGCGGAGAGCGTGCAAATTCTCGCCAAAGGCGAGATTCCCGTGTGTCCGGGTGCTTTCACCGCAGGCGAATTTCTTGAATCTCACCCGGCGAGTCGAGCCGCAGGCTCGCCTCGCTGGGTTCGCATTCGCCGCTCGGAGATCGGGGAGCTTGCTCACCAGGCGAAGAGCGTGCAAATTCTCACCGCAGGCGAGATTCTTACTTGGTTTTGGGTTTTCATTTTCTATACCTCCCGATTTTTATTTCGCCTTTCGGCAGGGTCGGGGGAGCATAGGTCGGGAGAAAATCGCGTTCATTCCGAGTGAGGTATGCTGATGTCAACGAGAGGTATTGCTCGCTTTCAGTACACGAAAAAATATAGCGTCTGTATAAAGAAAAAGCCAAGTATTGCTACTTGACTTTCTCGTTGATTATTTCATTTTTCGGCGATATTTTTTCACCTAAACGGTTGACATCTGCATGGGCAACAATTAAAGCATCAACCGTATGTTTTTACTAAATCTATGATGAATTTGCAGTATTCCGTAAACGCATCCGGATGGCTTTCAATATCGCAGTGATTCATTCCTTCTTCGATACGAAGCTTATAGGAAAACTTCTCTTTTTCCATTCTCTCGATCAGCGGCGGCATATGATTCTCGGTGAAGTAAGCATCGTTTTCGCCATAAACGAAATAATACGGAATTTTCGGCATAAGCTCACAAAAATCTACCGGAGAATACCGTTTCATAACAGATAAAAGATCCTCATCCTCTTCGATATGAGCCGAAAGTATCGCGCGTCTGATATCCGGTATGTCGGAAAATACTCTTTTCATATCCGTAACGGCACAGTTTACAGCGCAACCTACAGCATTTCTTTTTCCGTACACAAGATAATTCAGAGCGGTAAGCCCTCCCATGCTTCCTCCGCTTACGATAAGCGGAATATTTTCAGAGGCTCCAAGTCTTTCGTAAACCGCATCAATCACCTGCTCATTAAATTCGCTCGAACTTTTACTCATCCACGCCCAGACGCTATAGTAAGGAAACACCCAGGCAATTCCCGCTTCTCCTAAAACCTTGGCGATTTTGGGGCTTTCTTGATACATAGTCGCATCGGTGTATCCGTGAAAGCAAACGCAGATAGCACGGAGCGGGGATACGAGAGTATCTTGGTTCAAAAAAGCATAATCGTATAAATTGTCTTTGTTTATGTACTTCATACAACTTGTCCCATCATAATTTTGTGTTTTGAAAATGCCAAAGCATATTCGCGGCTGATAATTCAAGTGAAAATGACAGAAAATATCCCCCGATTTTCCACCCTTCGGCGTGTCCGGTGTAGTGTTGATGAACATACCGGTGTATCCATAAGTCAACTGTTTCCACAAAAGGAATAGACTTAATCCCCACTCTGCGTATGTACGCTTCGCTTATTCTGCAGGTTTAATCAGCAGAATCACCGCATAGGGCTGCTCGGGTACCGTCACGGTAATTCCATGCTCCATAAGATCTGCGCCGCTCGCCGTCACATCCACGAGCCCATCAAAGTCCGTGATATGATACTGCTTCTCGGGGTCAAGACCCTTGAGGCAAATCGTATTGGTCAGCTTGGAGGATGCCTCCTGGCAAGCGATGGAGGCGAAGCCCTCGTCCAGCTCGGGATCAAAGAACATCCGTCCGTCCCAGCGGTTGGCCTTCGCCGTCCACTCTGTGAGGGTGTAGTAATTGCCATAGAAGTACTTGCGGATGAGGTCGTACTCGTCGTATGCCTGCTTAAGAAGCCCCCAATCGGTGTCCTTATCCAGCGCGGACTCCACCTTGAGCAAGGAGAAGGGCGCATAGTTCATGCGGAGCTTATAGAGGCTGTTCTGGTAGACCTCGTTCTTGAAATAGGGGAACCACTGAAAGAGGACTTGGGTATTCTTGCCCTTCATGTTGTAGTCCTCGTGGTTGCCGTCGAACCAGTCGGTGTAGTGGAGGGGAACGCCGCGCTTCATGGATTCCAGATCGTTGCGGCCTCCGCCCGAGGCGCAGGAATCAATAAAGATGCCGTACTTCTCAATGATGGCATCCCACAAAGCCAGATAGCCCTGGACGTACTGGTTTTCGGTCATGCCCTTGCGGTCGGCTGCGTCGGCGGCTGCCCAAGCGGGGGCGGGATCGTTGTTAAAGTCCTGACGGTAGCCCGTGACACCCGCAGTATCGATGACCTTGCTGATCTTGGCAAAGACCCACTCGCGGCACTCGGGATCGCCGAGGTTGATGATGCGACTTTGGAGCCAGCTTCCTTCTGCCACGGTAGACAGCAGCCACTCCTCCTTGAAGCCCTCCTGACCTGCGAGGAATGCCTCGGTGTCCAGTCTCATATTTTCGGGCTCGAACCAGAGCAGGAACATGGCGTCGTTCTTCTCGGCAAACTCACCGATGGATGCCATGCCGTCGGGGAATCGTGTATAGTCAATATCCATGGAGCCGGTTTGAGACCAGGCGACGGACTCTCCGGCAGCCCCCGTATACCAGCCCGCATCCATCCATATGACGTCGGGAACAATGCCGTGAGCCTTGTAGGCATTCAGCATGAGCAGCTCCTTCTTGGTGGTCATACCCTGAGACATATTGGCTACGCCTACATAGGTGGGGGTCAACTCGCCGTCTATCTTGCGCATGACATCGTTGATGTAGTAGCGGCGCCACATATTGGCCTGCTCGTCGGCGTCCACACCCTCATACTCCACAAAGCCCATGAGGGGAGTGCGGAGGGTCTCGCCGGGGGCAATGTAGGTAGCGACGTCACCTTGGCCCGCCTCCAGGGTGGTCACCTTGGCGGCTTTCTTGTAGTTGTAATTCGCGTACCAGGTACCCGGCCAGCCGATTGCGATGAAGGTGCCACCGTTGCCATAGGAAAGGTTGTAGTAGGGGAACACACCGTGGGAGGGGCGTCCCGAGGTGGAGCGATCGTTATAGTGGGAGCGGGAGGACAGATCATGCTCGTAGGGGGTGTAATTGACACCACCCGCATCGCCCTTGATGCCGCTGATCACGGGATTCTCGCCTTCAAACTGAATGGAAAAGCAAAGGTCGGAGATGATCTCGGTATTTGCCTGTCCGTCATTGGTGATATAGACCACGTACTCGTAGGCAGACTCCTGTGGGTAGACCGTAGCCACCAGCTTAAAGGCGGCAGGGATCTCGGGATGGCGCAGCACTAAAGTGGACTTTACGCCTCTGTCCACGTTTTCGTAGGTCTCGGACTCCAGTGCAAAGCCCTCGAAGCCCTTGAATGCGTTTTTGCCGTATTTGAAGGACAGAGGAAAGGTGTCCAGATCCGACATGAGCGCGTCATATTGGGGAACAGCGCGCTCAGGATCAGGTCGGAAAAGCTCGATTTCGGGTTCGGTCTCAGCAGAGGTGATGGTTTCATCGGTCACGGTAGTATCCTCCGGGGTAGGTTCTTGGGTTTTGGTACAGGAAGCCAAACTGACTGTCAGACACAGGAGCAGAAGCCCCGCGGTCAGACTCAAAAGCAGACGATTACGCATGATTCAGTCCTCCTTTTTCTTCTTCAGCACGGC